>NZ_JBIAPW010000002.1:0-343603 GCF_042888505.1 Streptomyces sp. NPDC002870 | reverse complement strand
AACAATTTTGTCCTCTCTTGTGTTTTGGTTTTTTGTTTTTTTTTTTGTTTTTTTTTTTTTTTTTTTTTTTTGGGGGGGGGCGGCGGGGGGGCCCCCCCGCGCCGGCCGGTCGCCGACGCGCTTGCCCCTCCATGTGTCTACGCCACCGGGGCCGCACGTCGTCGCCCGCCCGCGCCCACAAGGGGGCGAAAAGAACCAGGCCGGGGGTGGGGACGGACGGCTCCACGGCTTTACCCACACTCCCCGATTCGGGTCCCGCGTCGAGCAAGACCAGGGGGCCACTCGGACACATTGCGGGCAGGGGACAAGCCTGCCCGAGTAGCCGGACAGCGTACGGCCCCCTGATCATGCTCGACCCCAAACCGGGCAGGACACCGGCCAAAGCCGTTCCACCGACCGTCTGGGCATCGACCGCACCGCACCGCACGGACTCAGCCACGAAGAGCCCACCAGCCGTGCCCCTGGGGCGACTCGTGGGGTGTACCAAGGTGAGGGTTCGGTGTGTTGCCGGGGCCGGGGCGAAGGCGTCGGTCGTGGGTGGGATCGAGCGCCGTGGGGGTGGCTGCCGGTCGGCTCCGTTGTCCTGATGCCGTACGGCAGCACGAACCTGCCTGGCTGCCAAGGTCATTCGTCCAGTGGGGCGCTCCACCTTGGCAGCCAGGCAGAACCGTGCAGGGCAGGGCCCATCAGGACAACGGCCCCGACCTCGAAGGAGCGCACCATGAACGCCTTCACGATGATCTGCCCCAACCACCAGGGCGGCGGCTGCTGGGCCTGCGACGGCAAGGGGTACGTCACCTTCACCGGCGAGAACGCCGACCGCGCCGCCGACACCCTGGCCCGGATCGACCGGTGGGCAACCCGCCGCGAACAGGAGCGCCACGAGGAAGGCTGAGCAAAAGGCCCCGGCGAAAGCTGGGGCCCAAAGCCGCACAGACCTCACGCCGTCGGCCACGGCCAGGGGCCATCGGACACATGGCGGGCAGGGGTGAAGCCTGCCCGAGTAGCCGGCAAGCGTACGGCCCCCTGATCATGCTCGACCCCAAACCGGGCAGGACACCGGCCAAAGCCATTCCGCCGACCTTGCGTTCGGCCATTGAGACGCGCTCATTGGCCCACCTGCCCCCTACCAGCCGTTCGAGTGCTCCAGTAGGCCATGGCCTCCGCACCGAAGCCAGCCACTACGAACATGCCCGCCAGCCAGAAGAGCGGCGTGCTCTGCCACTCCAAGCCACCAAGCAGCGCAGCCACACCGAGGGAAGGCAGAAAGACCGCGACAGCGGTCCACCACTGGCCCTTGCGAGCTTGGAAAATCGCAGAGACCGACGCGAGCATGAAGAGCAGCGTCGTCACTGCCACTGGTATCCACATAGCGGCAGTCTGCCGTGCCCTTGTCCGTCGCATACCCACGCCCCACCAATGAGGCCACCGTGTGCCCCTCGCGTGCCCGACGGGGCGGGGAACCAAGGAGACTAGGGGCGAATCACGGGCACCACGCCGTAGAGCGGTAGGTCAGACATGTTCCAGGTCAGGCCGTATCCGCGTACTGGGTCTTCCAAACTGGTGATGTACAGCAGCAAGGTGCAGCAACCACCGCGCCCGCAGCCGACCGCTACCAGCCTCGACAGGCCGACGATGCCCCCGCAGACCACAACGGTTTCGACCTATATCGCCCAGGTTTCAAAAATGCCCAACTCCTTCCCGATGAAGAGCGCTGCCGAAGTAGGAACCAGCAAGCAAATGCCGATGCCGCCAAGCAAATATGGTGCCACTGGCGTCGCTTTCGGGAAGTGGCCATCGGGTCGACGCTTGCGCGCAATAGCGAAGCGCCGGATAAACAGAGCGGCACTCAACATGAGCAGGAACGCGCCGACAATCTGCAGCGCCATCAAGCCGCATTGAATAAGGAAAAGGACCAGGTACGAGAGCAGCACCCCCACGACTACCCTCACTTACTCAGATTTCGGCATTAATCAGAATCCGGTCGACTTTCATTGCCGTCGACTGCAACCACGCGCAAGGCGGACAATAGGATCATGGCCTGGAGTGCGTCAACCCGTGCAGCTGAACGCGTGCCCGACCGGTTGGTAAGTCGCGGCCATCTACAGGGCTCCCCCGCCCTGGACCAGCAACCGCGACAAGCACCACCACGGCAGTTCAAGGGCACTTACCCCACTGGTGGCTCTGGTGATAATGAGGCGCACGCCCCTCCGTACAGCAGTGAAGTACAGCAGCGACAGCAACCGACAGCGCCCGCCATGAAGTCGACAGCGGCCCGAAAGGGGCCGTAATGACTCTGGATGACCGATCCATTCTTAGCTACGGCTCAGATGCTCCCCGTGCCACAACCGCGCCAGATGGAGCGGGGAGCCACGGGGAACTGCGGTCGCCGACGGTGCCCGCGCCCGTGTCCGTCGATGTCGGCGTGCCGCAGGTCAGACCACAAGTCGCCCCACCTCGCTTGTAAAGCGGGGGTCGTCGGTTCGAACCCGACAGGAGGCTCCAGCGAGAAGACCCCCAGCCGATCAAGGCTGGGGGTCTTTGACATCCAGATCTGACATCAACGGCTCTGATCACTCACGGCGCGGGCGGCGCTTGAGTAGCCGGCCCAGCCCGATTGGCCGCTCGCCCCGAGTGCGCATCAGCGGGCGAAAGGCACCCCATCTGGATAGGCCGATTACCCCGATCTGCTGATAATCGGCGCGTTCCTATCGAGCGGGACCATCGATCGGCTGGGTACGGGTCAAGCTCACCCCTGGTTCCGACAAATCGGCTGAAACAGGGAGTGTGTACATGAGTTCTGACATCAGGACAAGGACCCCGCTGGGACCTGTGCCCCGTCGAGACAAGTGGAAGGCCCGCAGCGCGGTCGTCTCGCTCGCGCTGGTCCTGGCGTCCGGGGTGGTCAGTCCGGTCGCGGCCGCGGCTCAGAGCATGGGCGAACGCGTGAGCGCGTCGAGCGGCCCGGGCGGCGGAGACGATAAGTGCGAGGGCGTATCGATCCTCGGCGACAGGGACCGTTGCAAGGGAGGGACGGGCCCGACGGGTGCGACGGGTGCGACGGGTGCCACCGGTCCCGCTGGTCCGACCGGCGCGACGGGTGCAACCGGCGCGACGGGACCGACCGGGGCGACCGGCGCGACCGGCGCGACCGGCGCGACCGGGCCCACGGTCAATGTCGGCGCGAGTATCTTCGCCATTAGCAACCAG
This sequence comes from Streptomyces sp. NPDC002870, assembly GCF_042888505.1. NCBI lineage: Bacteria > Bacillati > Actinomycetota > Actinomycetes > Kitasatosporales > Streptomycetaceae > Streptomyces > Streptomyces sp. NPDC002870. The sequence continues at coordinate 340,393 of NZ_JBIAPW010000002.1, read as the reverse complement.
ACCATCCCGACCGGCGTCACCACCCAGATCGCTTTCGACGGCGCCGACTACGACACGGACACGATGTTCGATGACGCGTCCAACACTCTGGTGGTCAACACTGCCGGGCGCTACCTCCTCAAGGGAAGGCTTTTCTGGAGCTTCACTCCGACTGAGGCTCCGGCGGGGCAACGTGACCTGTTCATCGACGTCAACGGCAATACCTTCGCCTTGGACGAGCAGGACACCGTAAACATCAGTGACGGTTTTGGAATTTCGGAGGAGGTGTCCACGATTGTTCAGCTGAATGCCGGTGACGTGATCTCCCTCAAAGCCTTCCAGAACACCGGAAGCGACGCCTTTTCGCTCGCCGTGTTTGGAGGCAAAGTCCTTGCTCCGCAGCTCCAGGCGGAGTGGCTCGCGCCGTAGACAGCGCCCTCGGCCCGGTGGACTCTGTGACGGCCTGCCGGTCTCTCGGCAGGCCGTCGCACTGAGCCTCTCAATTCGGCACCTGATCGGGTGACCCAGCGGATCGAGCGGGTGTGGGGTGCAACGAACGAGGCCTCTCGGCTATTGAGCAGTCGCGGACCGTTGGCGATCAAGCGGCGATGGAGCGGGGACTCACGGGGAATGGCAGCTGCCAGCGGGGCTCAGGTACCGCGGGCACCGGGTCAGCGTTAGCCAGGTCAGCGCCCAACTCGCCCCACCTCGCTCCTGAAGCGGGTGTCGCAGGTTGGAGTCCTGCCGGGGTACCAGCGCAGACCTCGTCTAGTCGAACGTCTCCGGACCGCGATTCCGCCTCTGAGATTGAAGCTTGGCGAGGCTCCCCTATCTGGCGAAACTGCCCAGTATCCAACGGTGTATCCGCTACGGTCGGCTTCTCTCGTCGCGTCCCTTTGGGGGATTCATGTCACACAACACACCGTCGCAGCCGCCGCCTTGGGGCCAGCCGCCAGCCCCCGGGGGCCCCAACCCGTACCCGCCTCCGACCCCTCAGCCGGAGCGCCCGAAGTGGGCACGTAAGCGGATCTTGATCCCGTCCGCGCTGATGGTGTTCTTCATAGGCATCGTCGCCGGGTCTGACGGCGAGACGAAAACCGACACCTCGGCGAGCAAGAAGGCAGCACCTGCTGCAACCGTGACCGCGACGGTCACCGCCACTCCGCCGCCGGCCGCCACGGAGACGGTGACGGCCGAGCCGGAACCTGCGCCGACCGTGACGAAGACGAAGGCCGTACGTGTCACGGTGGCCCCCGCTGCGGGCGGCGACGACGACGGCGGTGGGTCGGGCGGTTCGACCTACTACGCGAACTGCACCGAGGTGCGCGCCGCTGGCGCTGCTCCGATCCGTACGGGGGATCCGGGCTACGGCGGCCACCTGGACCGCGACGGTGACGGCGTCGCCTGCGAATAGCGCAAGGCATACAAGTAGCCCCTCCCGCGGACGGCGCGGGGGGCTTCAGGCAAGGTTCGCCTTGGATGCGTGCAGTTCGTTTCGAGGGTCCTGCTGACATCCATTCAACGACGCGACGCCCAGTACCGCGCCGCCCGATGGGTTCGCAGGCGATGTGACCCCAGCTACCAGGTGGAGCCTCCGTTCGAAGCGGGGGAGACCGAACTTCACTGACAAGTCCCACGCGGTCGGTACAGATGCGAAGTACCGCAACCACAACAACTGACCCCGGTATGGCCGCCGCTGACCGTCACGGCTAGAGCTACGGGTCGAAGTGCGGCTGTCCGATCGTGCCCACTGTTCCCCACCGCTTCCTGCCACGACGGTTTTCAGGGTTGGTGATGAACAATCGAGGCGCCGGTCAGGTGGGGGGCGGCCAGGGCTGCTGGGCAAGGTGGCGTTGCAAGTCGAGGTGTCGGAACTGGTACACGGCCCCGGTCTGCCGCAGCACACCGCGATGCTCGTGCGCATCCTGGAGAAATGCCATCAAATCCCACGGGGCTTTGCGCCGCACCGCCAGGTATGACCTGGCTATCACCAAGCCTGCCCATGCTGTCCTGCTGAGCCCGCCCACGAGCCCGATCATGAGCCCGAACGCGATCCCAACCGCGATCCCGACCGCGATCCCGAACGCCAGCCCGGCCGCCAGGCCGGCTGCGAACCCAGCCGCCAGCCCGGCCGTAAGCCCGCCCACGAAGTAGGTACGGCGGTCCTGGGTAAGCAGTGTCGCGGGCCCGATCATAGTGGTTAGGTCAGGTTTCTCTGTCGTGAGTCCTACCGTGAGCCCGATCGCCAGCCCGGCTGCAAGCCCGGCTGCCAACCCGCCCGCGAACCCGGCCGCCAGCCCGAACGCGAGCCCGAATGCGAGCCTGGCCGCGAGCGAGCCGGATGACCAGCGCAGCCGCGTACTCGGGGCACTCGCGAACCTGCACGTGAGCCCGCCCGCGAGCCCGAACGCGAGCGCAGCCGCGAGTCCAGCCGCGAGCCCGACCGCTAGCCCGAACGTGAGGCCGGCCGCCAGTCCGGCCGTGAGTCCGGCCGTGAGTCCGGCCGTGAACCTGATCGTCAGGCGGCGGGCAGGCCCGGGAAGGGCTTGGTGGAGTTCCCACCAAGCCAGGTCGGGGCTGCTGTCGCGGTTGGTCTCCAGGTGCCGGGCGAGGAAGGCCAAGGTGCCGTAGGCCCGGGGTACCGGCCAGCGGGGCGGGTGGGGGTGGTGAGGGGTGTAGGCGGCAGGGATGAAGGCGTTGAACAGGTGAGCATCGAGGGCGGCCCGGGTGGGGAAGGCGGTTGTGTCGCACAGTTCGTCCGGGTGGGGGATGGGGTCGGGGGCGGCCGAGATGTGTGGGCGGGGGTTGTAGATAGTGCGGGCCAAGAAGAGGCCCAAAGGGGTGCTCAGCGCCTGCCCGACAGGCGTGTCGGTGCCCAGGTGGATGGCCGCGGTGGTCCAGCGGTCGGCCGCGGCAGTGTGCTCACCGCCTGCGTCACGGCGCAAGTAGGCGGCGGCCTGCTCAGGGATGAGCGGCAGCAGGTGGATACCGGCGGCGCCGTTGAGCCGCACCATGACGTCGGGCCGCTGCACGGCGGTGCGGTAGGCGGTGACGCGGCTGGCTAAGACCAGCGGCTGTTTCGCGGGCAGGGCCCGGTTGAGGGCGCTGAGGGCCAGTGGGTGCATGGCGGGAGGGAGTTCGTCAAAGCCGTCGAGGAGCGGCAGGATGAGCCGGTTGTCCAGCAGGGCTTGGGCTAAGTCGATCGCGTCCGCCCGGGGCATGGTCGCCGCGGCGGGAACGCGCAGGCCGGGGTGGCTGCGGCGGAGCTGCTCGGCCAGCCAGCCCTCTAATGGCCGGCGGGGGTCCCAGGAGGCCAGGGAGACCAGCACCGGCACCGAGCCGCCCTCAGGCCGCTGTTCGATCAGATCCTGGAGCAGCCGGACCAACAGCATGGTCTTGCCGGAGCCGGGCTCGCCTAAGACCACCAGGCGGCGGGTGGGCACGAGTTGGGTGAACACCTCACCGATTTGCGCGGCAGCGCCCGCCAGGCCCGCGACCTCCTCAGGCCACCGGGCGGGATCCCCTGGCGGACCACCAGGCCAGCTCTGGGCCACCTCGGCCAGCAGAGGCCAGGGCTCGACCAGATCGGCGTCAGCGGGACGCCAGGCGACCGGCAGCGGATACGGGTCATTCATCCGGCGGGTGGCGGACTCGTGGTCCCACTGCTTCTGCACCGCCTGCGCCAGTTGATCGGCGACCGTCCCCAAGTCCAGGGCGGCTGCTTCGACGCGGTCGTGGTAAAAGGCCTTCCACGCCAGGTAGGCGAGGGGCAGGCCCATCAGCCACGTAGCTGCGGTCTCGGCCATCCCAGACGCAAAATACCGGACCAGTGCCAATGCCCCGGCCGTCCCCAGCACCATCAACAGCAGGAACCAGATACCTACACGCTTCGGCCCTCGGCCATGTCCTCCACGGTTCACGGCGAGTCATCCTGCCGTGTCTCGTCCCTGCCGGTGCGCCGTTCACGGCAGAAGCCAACACGCTAGTGAGCCCAGGACAGCCAGAGCCATTGCAGTACAGCAGCGAGGTACAGCAACCGCCGCGACCGCAGCCGACTATCACCGGCTCCAGATGACCGGCTGACCAGCCTCGCAGACCGCAGCGACCGCCCCGCCGGTAGTTCGCATCGAGCGGCTCCCTGACAGCCACGGCCGACTGTGAGGATGTCGGTGGCGCCGCCGAAGGGGGTCTGACCTACATCTGACCAACCCACGCTGTCCCGTTGATGATTTGTCGGCCGACTCGAGTGATGCCGCCGACATCCTCACAGTCAATTGGTGACGGTGAAAGCAGCACGAACAGGCAACCATCCCATCGTCGAGGAGGTCGTGGACGTTGACATGGGGAGCAACGGGGCCATCCTGACTGAGTGTCACGGTACCGACAACCCCGCTAGGAGAGAGGCAGGGCCGCTCAGCTTGTGACCCGCGGACGTCCTTGCACATCAGCGGCCGCGACCGTTGCTGTCCCGCATACGCTTCGCGGTCGGGTGCCAGTTGCGGACCCGTTGGACACGTTCGTGGCCGAGCAACGCCGCGCGTGGGCTTCAGCTGCATACATTCGGGGGTCCGTTGCCAGCGGTGCCTACTAGTCTCAGCACATGGCACAAGGCCGGACCGCTGTCCCCGTAGAAGTCAAGCGCGCCGTGCTCGTTGAGGCGGGACATCGCTGCGCAATTCCCACATGCCGCGCGAGCACGACTGAGATTGCGCACATCAAACCTTGGCACAAAGTGCGCGAGCACAAGTTTGAGAATCTGATCGCGCTTTGCCCTACCTGTCATTCACGCTTTGACAAGGGAGAGATCGACCGTAAGGCGATGCTCCAGTACAAGGCGAATCTTGGCGTCATTAATGGCCGCTACGGAGAGATCGAGCGGCGTGTGTTGACCCTGTTTGCGGAGAACTCAGAGATCAACTCCATCCCGATGCCTGCTGCGTCAGACGTAGCAATGATGCACCTCGTAAAAGATGGCCTCTTCGTCCGCGGGCTGAAACGGGAGTTGGGAATCCTGATCCCTAACGGATCCAATGCAGTCATCGACTTCGCCGGAGGATCGCAGGAGTTCTACACGATCACAGAGAAGGGTAGGGACCTGGTAACCAGGCTGGCGAATGCTCGCTCGCTTGGTTAGCAATGCCAGTCTTGCAGCAAGTCAGGGTGAGCCGCCGCGCACCAGAACCTGTTGTTGATGCGTCGCACACTGCATTGTCGTGAGGAACCTCGAAGGGCACGCCGTAGTCGGCGGTGCCTGTCTTGGTCAGCTAAGCGCCCGATGGGCGTTGCGCCCGCAGCCTCGTAGACAGGCACACCCGGATGCGCAGCCGATCCGCACGTTTCTGCAGGTCAGAGAGGCTGCGGCATGCTCCCTGGACATGCTCTGAACTGGGAAGAGAGTCGGAGCATTAGTGATGCAGTCGCGGGGCCGCCACAGGGGTAATGCGAGTGCCCTCGCCGTGCGCAGCGGAATCAAGCACCTTCCTCCAGTCCGTGTCGCCGAGCCAGGCCTTGCCCATGAGGTGTGCGGTCCAGTGGGCGAGATCTGCCCAACTGCGAAGCCGCTCCACCTCGATCGAGTAGGCATCGGCATCGATGTCCAGATCACACGCCGAGTGGTGAACGTTCCATCGGACTCCGCCCGGGTAGTTCATGATCTCCATTGCGTTACGAATGACAAGCTCTCCAGCTGGGGTCCTATCCATGCCTTCCTTCTCCCAGGCGCGAACGGATTCCTGGCGCTCGTTGATCATTCCGTTGTCAATCCAGATGCATCCGTCACGGTCGTCGACGGGCTGCTTGCAAGCATCGCAAATGGCCTTGAGCTCGTGAGCAGTCATGGCTGCGATCCTGCCCCATGGAGTGAGCTATCCGCTGGTGAATCTCGTACTCGACCCCCATGACCGTGGGCCCTTGATGCGTTCCGAGTGGCGACGAATGGCTCCCACCGTTCGCCCACCGCCTTCCGGAGCCGTCCGCTTCAACCCCCGAGCGAGAACCCTTCCGGCAGCTCACCAAGGACGGCCTCGTTCTCCGTAAGCCCTATACGACAGCGTCATGTCTCGGTGCTGAGCTGCCCACAGCGCCGGCGGTGCGAAGGTCTCTGCACATGGCATCGAGCGTAGTGAGCCAGGCCCAGCATCCAACCACCGCCCCATCAGTGACGTGACCTTTCTCAGAACTTCGCACTCCCCGTGCGCGACTATCGCTACTCCGCTGGAGCATCTCGCTGCTGGAGCGGCAACCAGCAGACGGGACAGGGAGAAGGCAGCCATGCGGCACGATCGACAGTCGCGGCCCATTCGTGGACCGGGATCTCCGGTCAGGCCCGCTGCAAGGGTCTGACCAGCAAAGACGTCCAGAGTTCAAGGGGCCTCCGGAGCCGTGTGCGCAGGTTCGAATCCTGCCGGGGGCACCCAGTATGAGGTGCCCAAAGACCCCGCCATCAGCGCTTTAGCTGAGGACGGGGTCTTGGCGTATGTGCAGCCGTATGCCGCTCGAAGCGGCCGTATGTCGGGTCCGTGGACTATCCGTGGACAGGGAAGCCGGTCATCGGCGCAGGTCGGCCGACGATATGGCGAGCGCCGGGACACATCCAGGGGCTTCGGAGTTTCCCACCCTGGGCGTGTCACTCGTACACGGGTGACAGGTCCTCGATCTGAAACCTCAGCCAGTGGCTTTGGCGATGATGCGGTCCATCTCCTCCCGGCCGAAGGCCCGCAGGGTGGTGGTACGGACGTTGCCCAACCCGGCGACCTGCAGGAGCACCGCAGTCGCGGTCTCGTCATCGGGCGCCTCTACGACGGCCACGATGTCGTACGGACCGACGGTCCAGTAAAGGTTCAGGACCTTCACCCCCAGCTTCTGTGCCGCCGCGGCGAAGGCCTCGGCACGCTGCGAGGTGTCCTTGTAGCCCCGGACCCCCTGATCGGTCCAGTTCAGCAACGAGACATACGTCGGCATGGTCTTTTCACCCCTATGAAGGAGACACAACACATCGTCGATCAATTCTGAGCACCATGCGCGTAATGCGCATTTAGGAGCACGCCGAACGAGTGACTACGAGCGACCGAACTCCTCAAGCGGCGGCCAGCTCGCCAGCACGAACCAAGGTGCCGACGGCAGCGCCGACGGCAACGAGGGCGGACGGCGACTGCAGACAGAAAGCTCACCGCTGCGTACTGTCTGTGGACGGGAATGCCGGGCATCCGCCCAGGTCGGTTTGCGACATGGCGAAGGCCCCCAGACAGATCCAGGGGCCTCGGGACATACCGCCGTGGGCGGGTCACTCGTACTCACGTAACAGATCCTCGATACGCCGATTGGCGACCTCCTGGCGGCCGTCGAGGTACTTGGCGTACCGACTGAGCAGCAACTCAACGCTGTTTACCCGCGCGCTCCGCAACCTCGGTCGGGTCCACGCTTGCGTTGAGCCACGTGGAGAGCGCGGAGTGGCGCAGGTCGTACGGACCCCGCCCGAGGCATCTGTTTTCCACGCCAGGGGCGCGCCTCAGGCGCAGCCCGCCAGCATCCGTTAGAGCTGCCGGGAGGCCGGCGACGGACAACAGCGGCGGTTCGACGTGGGCAGGACGCTTTCCGCAAGGCACTGGTCGCTCGGTACGGGTTGATCTGCGCTGTGACAGGTTCGGGCGGCTGCGTCCTCGGCACAGCCACGCTCTTGACCTGCATGTTGCCTGAGAGGTGAATGGCTCCGGAGTCGTGTGCGCAGGTTCGAATCCTGCCGAGGCACTCCGGGAAGAGCTCCTGACCTGCAGAAATACAGGTCAGGAGTTTTTGTGTGCACTCCAAAACTCCCACGGTCTCCTGACCGTTGCTCTTTTCGGGCCGTGCATTGCCCTGTACGCCGAGTCCGACCTCTCCTGCTGGCAGGTTTCTACAGGTCAAGGGCCTTTCGCCAGGCATTCGTTGGCCGAACGCGCCACCAGATCCGGCCGTACCGCAGACCGGTGACCCCAATCTCGTTTCCTCCCGAAAAAACCGTACCCCGACGGATTCGCCGTCCGGGTGTGACTACGGCCGCCGTGCTAGCAGCGCATCGCCTTCACCTGGTCGGCCAGGGAGTCAAGCAGCTTGCGCTCGCCGGCCTTGGTGTACTCCTTGTTGTCGAACGCCAGGAACGAGTTCATGCCGAATTCGATGGCGCGGTTCTTCACCTCGAGGGAAAGGCTGAACCCGGACGGAACAACTCCGTTGTCGTTCTTCTTGTAGTGGGCGGTAACCCCGAGGGTGACGATCTTGTAGTCCGCGTTGCACTGCAGGGTCTCGCTCTCCACGGCCTTCAGGATCCTGTCGGCCGACTTGGTGACCGGGACGACATTGGCGCGGTGGCCCGCACCTCTGACGCCGGCGGGGATCATCCGCGCGCCAACGTGCCCGGGACCGCCCCACTCACCCACGGTGGTCTCGCACGTGCCGGGCTTCGAGTCCCGATCCACAGCCCCGACCCGGATGTCGGCGAGGGCCGGCCTGCCCAGCTTGTCCGTCTTGTAGGTCTGCCAGGAGGGGCCCGCGGGGTCCGTCCGATAAGTGTGCTTCTTCTGGAGGTACTTGGCGCAGGGTATCTCCGCCGCCGCCTCCGTCACGTCGACCTCTGCGGCCTGGGCCCCGTCCGGGGACCCGGTGTCGGCGTGGGCCAACGAGCCGGCGCCCGCCATCACGGCGAGAGAGGAAGTGGCGGCCATTACCGCCAGGACACGCCCCGTGGGCTGACGATCGCGCATTTCGCGTCCTTCCTGAGAAGAGAAGAGGGAGAATGAAAAGAAGGGGGAACCTCGTTACCGCGCAGCGCGGTAGGCGGCACCCACGCGGTTGGCCTTCGCGCCGTTGTAGAGGCCGGTGCCATGGCCGCGCTGCGTGGAAAGCGTGAACCACGCATACCGCTTGACGTACGGCAGCTTTTCCAGCATGGCGGTCGACTTCTTCACGAAGGCGGCCTGCCTGGCCTTGGTCGGATACCTTGGCGTACCGCTGGAGAAGTCGATCAACGCGTACTCGGTCAGCCAAATGGGCTTCTTGTAGCGCTGGTACACGGCACGGAGGTAGTTCTTCAAGTGACCGGTCGCGGCTTGGGCGTTGAAGTCCGAGCCGTACCAATGCAAGGGAATGAAATCGACCCGGTAGCCGCGGGCGGCGGCGCCTTTCATGAAGCGGTCGAGCCAGCCGCCGGCCAGGTCACCGCCGGCGGCCACCGCGGGTGCTCCGAGGCGCATTCCGGTCGACTGCAGCCGGGGCCACAGGTCGAGCGCCTCCTTCACCGACATCTTCGCCTGGTCCGCCAGGTCGGGTTCGTTGAATCCGAGCAGGTTCTTGCCCTGTGCCCTGGCCCGTTTGAGATGAGCGTCGGTCACGAAGTCGCGGCCCCAGATCATGGGCACGAACTCGACGCCCGGCGGGGGCTTGATCTTCTGCTTGTCCGAGGCCCAGGTGTAGAACCAGCCGACCTTCGCGTCGGCCATCGCCCCGGTTGCCCCGTTGAATTTCCAGGCGCTGATGCCCTTCTTCTTCACCGCGACGGCGGATGCGCTCGCGTCGGCCTGGTTGCTCCCGGTGGACGTGAGCATGGTCAGGACGGCCAGCAGCACCAGGAGTAAGCGCAGCTTCCGCATGGCTTCCACGCTCCCGTGTCAGAACTTGGCGCCGAAGTCCTGCGTCCAGTAAGTCCCGTGCGCGGAACCGGGCTTCTTCACGTAGCCGACGCCCAGGTGCTTGAGTGAGCAGTTGAGAATGTTGGCCCGATGCCCCGGGGACTTCATCCAACTCTCGACGACCGCGGCGGCGCTCTTCTGACCCGGGGCGACGTTCTCCGCGAGCGAACTGAAGCCGGTGTAACCCGCCGCCCTGGCCCTGGTCACCATCGTGCTGCCGTTGGAGCCGTCGTGGCCGACGAAGTTGTGCCTGGCCATGTCGGCGGAGTGTCGCTGGGCGGCCCTGGCGAGCGCGGAGTTCTTCTTCAGCCTGGGGCAACCGGCCTTCACCCGTTCCGCGTTCGTCAGCTTGAGCACGCCGGCTCGCAGCGACTCGGCGGACGGTGCCGCCGATGCTGAGGCGGCGGAGGTGGCCGACAATGCGGTGGTTGCCGCGGTGACCGTAAGAACCGTGGCGAGGTACCTGGATATGCGCATTCTTTCCGTTCCCGTCTGGTCGAAGTTCGAGTGATGAGCAGCCTAAATGGCGTGAGCCGAGCGCTGATTCGGCTCATTTGAGCTTTCCATTCCAGATTGAATGCGGTCAATTTAATCCGGTCCTGCCCGCCATTAATTCGCGCGGAGGCCCGACATCCTGACCGCCGCGCCAAGGCCCTTTCCGACGGAATGCGAAGGAGCCCTGCCGGGCTGCCAAAGGAGTGACGCGGCCCCGAGAGCGGCGGCGTGGTCGCCCAACTTCGCAGGACGGACGAGCAGCAACGGCCGCGAGCCGCACCGCACGACGTTCGCCAGCAGTTCACGCCGCACCGACTCCATAAGGGTCGGGCCGGCCGTGACGAATTCACCGCCCACGACGACGATGCCGGGTTCGAGCGCGTTGACCAGACCGGCCAGCACCCTTCCCACGTGGGTGCCGGCCCGGCGAAGCACCGCGTGGGCGGCCGGATCTCCGGAACCCAACGCGGCCACCAAGTCCGGTAAGTCCGCCCCGGGTCGGTACGAGTTCAGCATGGCCGTGGTCGACGCGACGGTCTGCAGACAGCCCTGGCCACCGCAGGGGCATGGCGCGCCTCCGGGCTCCGCGGTGATGTGCCCGAACTCCCCCGACCGGCCGTGTGCGCCACGGTGCAGCACGCCACCGCTCACCAGCGCCCCACCGACAGGGTCCGAGAGTTCCAGGTAGAGCACGTCTCGCTGTCCCTGGGCCGCGCCCCAGACCGTCTCGGCCAGGGCCGCGAGCCGCGCGGCGTTGTCGAACCGCACCCGTGTGCCGAAGCTGCGGCCCATCATCACCGCCATGGCCCGCTGGTCGACCGCGGCGGGCGAGTCGGTTGCCGGGCCCGTCACCGCGACTCCCACACCGTTCAGGGCGTCGAGTCGCAGTCGTCCACCGGTCAGGGTGCCGACGAGCCGACGCGCGATGACGATACGGTCCGGCCACTGGGCCGTGGGGGAATGCGCTTCACTCGCCGTACTGATGGCGTCGTGCTCCAAGCCGTGGCGCTCCAGGCCGTCGTGGTCCCCCGCCACCGCGACCACGCGAACGGCCCGCCGCCCGAAGTCGATGCCCAGGACACGGCCGGCCTCCGGGTTCAGAACCAGCTTCTCCGCCGGGCGCCCCCGCCTGCGTGGAGTGTTGTCCGGCACCGCGGCGATCACCTGGCCACTGTCCACGAGCCTGCTGACGACCTCGTAGAGCGTGGTGCGCGACAGCCCGGACAACTGCCCCAGCTCGCTCCGTGTCAGGGGGCCGAACTGGCGCAGCAAGCGCAGCATCTGATCCCCGTACTGTCCCCGTGCCCATGTGGTGTTGCGTGTCGCGTTCGGCACTTCTGCCCCCTCCTTGCGGCAGACCCGGCCTGCCGCAAGAAGGAAAGTAGGGACCGCTCTTGTGGAATCTTTGTGATCGGGACCGCCCCTCCTGAACCGCCCCTCCCGGCGCAGTGAACGGGCGGTCAGGCCGGGCCGTCCACGCGCAGCACGAATCCGACACCGTGCACGGTGTGCAGGATGCGAGGACGCCCGTCTGCCTCCGTCTTGCGCCTCAGACAGCTGACGAACGTGTCCACGACGTCCGTACGGACGCCGGCGTCGTAGCCCCAGACGTGTTCGAGCAGCTGGCCGCGGGTCAGGACCAGGCCCGCGTTCCGGGCCAGCATCTCCAGGAGGTGGAACTCGCGGGGCGTCAGGTGCAGGAGCTGTCCGTCCAGCCATGCCTTGCGGGCGGACGGTTCCACGACCAGGCCGCCGACCCGGACCCGGTCCGTCGCGGTGGGTGGGCGGCGCCGCAGGAGGGCGTGCAAGCGCAGCGTCAGTTCCTGGAGCGCGAAGGGCTTGACCAGGTAGTCGTCGCCGCCGGCCTGCAACCCGGCGATCCTGTCGGCCACTTCGTCCAGTCCGGAGAACATGAGAACGGGCACGTCGTCCCCGTTCTCGCGGAGTGTCCGGCACACGTCGATGCCGCTCAGGTCGGGCATGCAGACATCGAGGACCACAATGTCCGGACGGAGTCTGTTCATCGACTCCATCGCGGAACGGCCGTCACCGGCCAGCGTCACCTCAAAGCCCCCCAGCCGGAGTCCGCGTTCCAGCGAACGCCGCGTGCTCACGTCGTCGTCGGCCACGAGAACTCGTCCGGCCCTGCCGGCCATGCGTCGCTCCTCTCAAGGCGTTGCCTACGCCCGCGGGCGCGATGCTAGGCGTGGGCCAACTGCCTCCGGGTTCATTCCCCGTTGGTCCGAGGCCGCTCGCCACTCAGCCCGCGGACCGGCGGGACGCCGTATCGCCACGGCTGTCGTAGGCCGCCCGCGCCTCGATGACGTCACTCATATGACTGATCGACCAGTTCTTCAACGCCACCAGCGGCTCGCGCAGAGTGGCGCCCAGCTCGGTGATCTCGTACTCGACGCGGGGTGGGATCTCCGGGTGGATGGTCCGGCGGACCAGACCGTCCCGCTCCAGCGCGCGGAGTGTCTGCGTGAGCATCTTCTCGCTCACGCCCTCAAGCTTCCTGCGCAGAGCGGTGTAGCGCTTGGCTCCGGATTCCGCCAGCTCCCCGAGTACGAGCACGGTCCACTTGTCGCCGATGCGGTGCAGGACGTCGCGGGACGGACAGCCGCCGGCGTACGGGTCCCACTCGGTGCACGATTCCTTCGTCATGCCCTCACCCGTCATGCCCTCACCCGCCATGCCCTCACCCCTCGTCGCGTGCACGTCCCGCTGCCGCGGTAAGCGTATCCAGGGGAGGAAACTCTCCGGAGCGACGGGCACTCTACGCCGGAGAGTGCCTGGCCGCGGGCGACTCGGGCCGCATCGTGCGGTACTGCGACGGTGTGCAGCCCATGACCCGGCGGAAGCTCCGGGAGAAGTGCTCGGAGCCCGAGAAGCCGCAGCGCTGGCCTATGGCCGCGATGGTCTCGGTGCCGTTCTCCAGGTGCGTTCGCGCCGACGCGATCCTCAGCTCGGTGAGATACCGGTAGGGCGTGGCGCCCGTGGCGTTCTTGAAGCAGCGCAGGAAGTGGAAGCGGCTGAAGGAGACCAGGGCGGCGAGATCGTCCAGGGTGATGGGCCGCGCAAAGTTGGCTCTCATATACGAGGTGATGGTCTCCAGTTGCTGCTGGGTGAGACCGCCCGCCGGCTCCTTCGGGGCGGCGGCGCGCGACCGCGGAATACGAAGGTGGGCGAGGATGAAACGCGCCGCCGAGTCCGCGTACACGTCGTCGGCACCGAGTTCACTGGCGGCCACCACCGCCTTCACCATTTCGGCGAGCACCGGGTCGAAGGTGACAGCCGGACAGAGGTGCGGGGACTGGCGCTCCCCCATCCGGAATTCCTCTCCGACGAGCCGGCGCACCATGGCCTCGGGAATGGCGAGGGACGCGATCACGGCGGGCCTGTTCCCTTTCGGGGACACGACCAGCGGCCGGTTGGGTTCTGCGGGGGTGACGCAGACGTCCTCCGGCAGCAGGATCGTCTCCCGCGTGTCCCCGCGGCCCCCGTGGACGGCGAGGATGCCGCTCACGTGCACACTCAGCCCGATTCCCGTCGACGGCGGCACCGGAAGCGTGTGCACGCCCTTGCCCAGCGTCCGCTTCCACACGTGCAGCGCGCGCCACATCGTGTGGGCCACCGCAGTGGTTCCGTCCAACGTCGGCGTTCCTTTCTTCCTCGGGTCCGACAGCTCTCCCCCGAACCATGACAAGGAGGAGGTGCTGTTCTCAAGGAATCCCTGCGGGAATAATCGACGCCGGTCGGGATTAATTCAGCACAGGAATTGCCGACCCTGAATCGCCGACCCCGGGTGGGGTGAATTCGAGCCAGAAGGAATCAGTCTCGGGCGGGATTGATTCCGGACGCCTCCGCCGTGCCGCTCAGCCAGTCGCGGCGCAGCAACGGCAGTGTGTGCTCGAACTCCCGCACGCCGGTCAGCGGCAGCCGTACCTCGCAGCGTGTGCCGCGCTGCCCGTCCGGGCGGTCCGACATCGAGACCTGCCCCTGGTGCAGGGTGACCTGCTGGGCGACGAGGGTGAGGCCCAGCCCGGAGCCGGGGCTGTCCGGACCGTGCCAGAACCGCTCGAAGATCTTCTCCCGGCGTTCGGGCGGGACGCCGGGGCCGTCGTCGTCCACGGTGAGTACCGCGATCCGCTCGCCCGGCCGGTCGGACTGCCGCAGGGTCACCGCGATGGTGGCGGCACGTTCGCTGACCCTGCCGTGCACCCGGGCGTTGGTCAGCAGGTTGTCCACCGCCGAGCGCAGCCCCTCCGCCCAGCCGTGCGCGATCAGTCCCGAAGCCGCTCGCACGGAAACCTCGGTCTCGGGGTGGGCGCGGCGCAGTCCGGCGACGCAGGAGTGCACCAACTCCCCCAGGTCCAGCGCCGCGAACGCCTCCGCCTCGACCAGATCGCCCTGCGCCAGAGTCCGCAGCATCGTGAGCAGGCCGACCAGCCTCTCCTGCTCGGCCACCAACTCGGCCAGCACCTCCGCCCGTTCCGCCGCTTCGAGCTCGAACGGGCCTGCCAGGACATCCAGGTTGGCGCGGATACTCGTCAGTGGCGAACGCAGCTCGTGGGAGGCCGCCGCCGCGAACGACCGGGCCGTGGCCAAAGCCTCCCCGGTACGTGCCACCTGCTCGTCGTAGCGGTTGAGCACTGTCTGCAGGGTGAGCGCGAGGTCGTCGACCTCGGCGATGCGGGTGGGGCGGTGCTCCAGCCGGGCGGAGCTGGTGCGCGGGTCGAGTTCGCTGGTACGCCGTTGCAGCCGGCGCAGCGGCAACACCGCCCGGTTCGCGATGGCCCAGGCCGCCGCTCCCGCCAGCGGCAGGGCCAGCGCGGCTCCGGCGTAAACACGTTGGCGCACCAGCGCCAGCTCCTCCTCGACGGTGTCCGGTGAGAACAGCCAGAGGTTGGGCCGGTCCCGCCTCCGGTCGATCGCGACGGGCAACGACAAGACCAGCCAGTCCCGGCCTTCGACGGTCACCTTCAGCGGTTTCGGGGCGCTGTACGGCAGCTGCGCGGGCGGGAGTTGGGGACCGGCTCGCAGCGTGCCCGTGGGTCCGGTGACCCGTACGCCCATGCCGCTGGTGGACTTGATGAGCCGCTGGCGGCGGGCCTCCTCGACAACCGGCTGGCCGGTTCCGGCCGCGTCCAGGTAGTTCTTGGTGTTCTTGGCCACGACGGTGGCACGGGCCTGCAGTTGGGCGTCCTGCTGCTGGCGAAGGTCATCGGTTATCAGGCTCAGCAGCAGCCATCCGCAGGCAACGATCAGCACGGGTACGCCGCCGCCGACGGTGAAGGCGAGCCGGGTGGAGAGCTTCACCGGCTCCCACCGGTCGTCCGCTCACCGGCATCCGTACGCAGGACGAATCCTTCGTCGACCATCAGCACTCGTCACCCGCACTCCGCCGACCCCGGCCCGTCCAGTGCGTTCGGACGGCCCCCGCCAACACTACGCGGCGGGGGCGTCTCCGGGAGAGGATCTACGGGTTCCCGGCGCTCCAACAGCCGTCGCCACGGCAGTTCTTGAGTCGCTTGAGTGCGTCCTGCAGGTTCTCCAGCCGGGCTCCGCCGAGCTGCCCCACGGTGTTGTGCAGCTGGTAGGGATCGGTGCGGAGGTCGTAGTACTCCTTCGCTCCGCTGCCGTACTCGACGTAGGTGTAGGAGTTGGTGCGCAGGGCGTGGTAGTTCGGCGGGCTGATGCTCTCCCCGCCGTTGTTGTCGGGGTCACCCGGCGACTTTTCGGCGTGGCGGTGCTCGATCAGGTTGGTCGTGCGCCAGTTGGCGTCGGAGCCGCCGTCCAGGAGCGGAAGCAGGCTGTGCCCGTCCACCCGGGACGACACCGGGGCGCCGCCGATCCGCTGGAAGGTGGGCGCGAGGTCGATGTTCGACACCTGGGCGTTGCTCGTCCTGCCTGCCGCGACACCGGGTCCGGCGATCACCAGAGGTACCCGGACGTCGGTGTCGAAGGCGGTCTGCTTGCCCGCCTCGAGGCGGTACTCGCCCAGGTGGAAGCCGTTGTCGGAGCCGAAGACGATGTAGGTGTTGTCGGCGACGCCGGCCCTGGTCAGGGCGTTGCGCAGCTTCCTGATCATCCCATCGACCGACTGGAGCGCCTGGGCGCGCTTGCGGAACTTCCGGTCGATCGTGTTCTTCTCGCGCTGGGTCAGCCGGTCCTGCCGGGCCAGCCACGGCGGGGCGTTGGTCGGCAGCTTGTCGAACGCGGGGCTGCGCGGGGCCTCAAGGCCGGGGAAGGCGTTCTCGTGGCGGGGCGCCGGCGTGGAGGGGCCGTGCGGCGTGAAGAGCGCGATCTCCAGCAGGAACGGCTTGTTCGCCGCCGCGGACTTCCTGACGAACGCCGTGCCCTTATTGCTCAGCACGTCGGTCAGATAGTCCTTGGGCTTGTGGCCGTGCGACTCGATCTTGTGGTTGTGGGCGAGCTTGTAGTCGTAGCCCTGGTAGCCGCCGCCGACGACGTCCCACTGGTTCCAGCCCGGCGGTACGTACGGCTTCTGGCCCGCGACGGTGTCGTTGGGGCTGTAGCCGTTCAGGTACTTGCCCATCATGGCGGTGCGGTAGCCCTTGGCCTGAAGGGCCGTGGCGAAGGTGTCCCGCTCCTCTCCGCCGCCGTGGAAGGCGCCGAACCCGCCGTTCGGCCCCTCGTTGCTGAGGACTCCGGTGTTGTGGGGGTACCGGCCGGTGAAGATGGACGCCCGGGACGGGCAGCAGAGCGAGTTGCTGACCACGAAGTCGCTGAACGTCATGCCCTGCGACCGGAGTTTCTGAACCTCCGGCATGTACGGCAGGAGGTTCGAGGACATGTCGTCGGTGAGGACGAAGACAATGTTCGGCTTTTCCGCCGCGGCCGCGACCGGCTGTGTGGTGACGGCGGGACTGTTCATTGCCCCGCCCATTCCACTCGGGGCCGCCAGAGCCAGTGCCACTCCGCCGACTATCAGGGTCAGTAATTGACGAGTACGAATCATATCGAAAGCGTGGCAGCCGGATTCCGCGCCGGTCAACACCCATAAGTGCTGGGGGATTTATTCCGGCTCTGCGGCAATTAATCCGGCACGCAAAAAAGGAACACCGGGCGCCGGCACGAAAACCCGTGACGGCGCCCGGTGTTCCGGGGAGCCCAGAGGCGGGGGGAAGGGAGGGGAACGCCACCCCCGGGCGGGGATCAGGCCGTGCTCGCGGCCTTGTAGAGCTTGCGGGCGCGGTCGCCGAGACGCGGGTGGTACTCGCTGACGTCCGTGCCGACGGCGATGTTGCCGACCAGAACACCGACACCCTTGTCGGCCTTGAACTCGGCGAGGAAGGCACCGCCGCTGGATCCGCCGGTCTGCACGCAGTCGATGCCCCACATGGTGGAGCCGGGGCGCCCGAGGTCGCGGTGTTCCTCGCCCTGGCAGTGGTTCAGCCGCTCGCCGTTGCCCTCGGCGCGCGAACCGCCGTAGCCGAAGGAATGGACGTAACGCCCGTTCGGGGCATTGAACTTGATGCCCTGCGCACCACCCACGACCTTGGCCAACGGGCGGCCGTCACGCTTGCGCAGGGTGGCGAAGGCGACATCCCAGTTGGCGTTGCCCTGGCTGGACACGTACGACTTCAGGTGGAAGAGCTTCTTCGCGGTAAAGGTGCCGTGCGGGCGCTTGCCCTTGTGGTAGCCCGGGATGAAGATCCACTTGCGGAAGACCTCGCCGGTGCGGGCGTCCACCACACAGTGCCCGGCGGTGAGGACGACCGACTTGTTCTTGCTGTTGGCGACGGTCGCCGAGCAGGCGAACAGGCCGCCGGCGGCGTTCTCGAAGAACACCTTGCCCGCGGTCCTGCTGATCAGCCCGCCCCGCTTCCAGGCCTTCGGCTTGGAAGCGAGCGTGGACAGCGGCGTCTCGTCGGCGGCGGACGCTGTGGTCTCCGCGTCCGGGAAGACCACCGACGGGACGGACAGTCGCGGCCCGCCATCATCGATGACGGACGACATGGCGGACGACATGGCGGACGACGTGACGGACGACGTGACGGCCGGCGCCTCCGGGGCGGCGGCGGGCGCGGCCATCGCCTTGGCGGCGTTCAGCCGGGCGTCGGTCCAGAACTCCAGGGCGGTGTCCTGTTCCTGGTCGGAGAAGGCGGTGGCGCGGGTCTCACTGTCGGCGGGTTCGGGCCCCGCCTGCGCCGGCCCGACGGTGGCGCCCAGTGCGGCGAGGCTGAGGGCGCTGACCAGCATCGCGGTACGTCTCATGGATTCGGCTCCGAAGAAGGTGTGAGGTGGTGCTACGGCATGGGCGTCGCATTGGGGTGCCGGACGCCCGGGGAGTTCACGGGCGTCCGGCACCGGCTCAGCGGGTCAGCAGCTGAGGTTCTTGCCCGGCTTGACGTCGAGGATCTTGGTGAACTTCTTGTACGTCTTCACCCGGCTCTGCACCTGGGCCGGGTTGCCGCCGTTGCACTCGATGGCGCCGTTGATGCTGCGGATCGTCTGGCCGAAGCCCTTGCCCTTGACCATGGCGTTGTGCGGGGTCATGGTGCCCGCGCCGGACTGGGTCATCCAGAACCACAGTCCCGTCTTCCACGCCACGACGGGGTTCTTCTGCACCAGCCCCGGCTTGTGGAGCAGGTCGATGCCGAGCGCGTCACCGGCGGCCTTGTAGTTGAAGTTCCAGCTGAGCTGGATCGGCCCGCGACCGTGGTACGCGGACTGCCCCGCCGGGCAGCCGTACGGCTGCGAGGTGTCGCAGTACGACGGCCAGTTGGCTTGGTTCTGCTCGACGATGTAGCGCCCGCCGCCGGTCTCGTGGTGGACGTTGGCGAGGAAAGCGGCCGCCTCACGCTTCTTGGTCCCTGCGTTGCCCTTGCCCGCGAAGGCCGGGTACTTCTTCATCGCCTTGACCAGGGCTTCGTAGTTGTAGAAGGGCTTGTGGTTGGGGAACATCTTGTTGTACTCCGCCTTGCTGACGACGAAGTCACCCTGGGCGGCGGGCGCGGCAGGTGCGGCGGACGCGGTCGCCGCGGTGAGGCCGGCCCCGGTCGTCGCCAGCAGCACAGCGGTCAGAAGGGCATGAGCGGTACGTATCTTCGGCATGGTGGAAACTCCTCGATTGAATGGGTTGTTAACCGATGGAATGAATCGGTGGGTCAGCGGACGAAGGAACGAGCTGGTCAACGGACGAACTTCCAGGTGACCTTGTGTATGACGCCCTTTGAGGGATTGGCCAGCTTCGCGAAAGCCGGCTGGCTGAGGTCGATGTGCTTGGGCCCACATTCCATGCACTTGTCCCTGACCGGGACGGTGATGGTCTTGCCGCGGAAGGTCAGCCGGACCTCGACCTTGCAGAGCGGGTCGTTGTTGGGATTGGCGGCCTTCCACCACTTCGGCGAGACCGCCACGAGCATCTGTGTCGCGGCGTCGAGCGGCTTTCCGCAGGCGCCGGTGCCGGCCTCGTTGTAGTAGGTCGCCTTGCCCTGGCGGACCTTGCCGATCGGGACGGCGGAGGCGGGCGACGCCTGGGCGACACCGAGAACGGCCGCCGCCAGGGTGACGGCGAGGACCGACTGCGTACGACGGAAAAGGGGCATGGCAGATCGCCTTTCGTCGGAGGATCGGAAGAGGAGAGCGGCCGTACCGGCCCGTCAGAACGGGGTCAGCGTCAGGTGCATGGCCTTCGGCTGGGTGTCCTGGATGTACGACGCCCACTCGGCGACGTCGTCGAAGGCGAAGCCGTACGCCTTGCCGTTGCCCATCTGGGCGTGGATGGCCCGCGCGTAGTGGTTGGTGATCTCCGGCTTGTAGAAGGCCGCCGCGCGGGTGGTGGGCTGCTTCGGATGGCTGAGCAGCGTCGAGCGGTTGAAGCCGGCGCCCAGGATCGCGGCCACGGGACCGGTGACCCCGTCGTTGGGGGCGGCGAGCGCACCGTCGCAGAACAGCACGTCGCGGGTGGAGGGCTTGGCGAAGGAGACCGTCGCCGGGCCGTGGAAGGTGAGCTTGCCGTTGTCGACCCGGCCGGTGAACACGCCCGCGACGGTACGGACATGGAGCGGCTGCTGCCGGTAGGCCTGCCAGACCTTGTCGATGTACGGGTCGAAGTAGTGCTTGCCGAACCGGCCCGCGTCGAGTCCGTGACTCGGCGCGATGACCCGCCGTCCGCTGACGACCAGCCTTCCGAAGCCGGGGGTGTTCTCCATGGCCCGGAAGATCCGGGCCCGGCCGCCCTGCCGCATCCTGCCGGTGGTCTGGTCCCGGTTCCCGGACAGCCGGATCATCAGCGGCACGCTGAACATGTCGACCATGGTGGTGTTGCAGAACATGCCGGACGCGTTGTGCGTGAACTCCACGAAGTCGTGCAGCACGGGGAAGTTGGGGTCGGACTTCACCCAGCCCGCCGGGTGCTGGAGCGCGGGCCGCCCGGCCCCGTCCCGGACGGCCTTGAGCTTGAGCTTGCCGCCCAGGGAGACGTAGATCCGGCCGGACATGTATGGCAGCCGGATCCGCGTGGTGCCGCGGGCGTCGAGCGGGATGGCGTAGTCGGTGAAGCCGTTGTCCTTGTTGTCGGAGACCTTGACCGGCTCGACCGTGCCGCGGGGTGTGACCCGGACGTGACGGTCGCCCCGGCTGCCGACGATGTACAGGTGGACGTTGCGGTTGGCGTACTCACCGCTGTTGTTGTGGATGACCAGAGGCAGGCCGCCGGCGCGCTCCTCCGGGAGGGCCGGGCCGTCCTCGTCCGCGGCGAGGGCCGGACGCGCGCCCGCGGCGAGCGCGGCGCCGGCCACGGCGGCACCGGCCAGCGAGGTGAGCGCCCAGCGTCGGGAGAACACCGGTGAATCAAGCGGCACCATGCGGGAATTCCCTTTCTTTACCACGGGGCAAGTCCGTTCCTTTCTCGAACGCTCCTTGCGTGAACGCGGTCAAACCTAGCCAGCGGTGACGCGCAACGGTCATCAAAAGTTGCTGCGGGACGGACAGTTGTTGCGTTGTTTGCGCGGACGCGAACGAAAAAGAGGGCTGTGCCTGCCCGACGTTTTCGACGAAAGCGTCGGGCAGGCACAGCCCAGGGAAATGAGTGTGAAATGGGTGGACCGGGATTCAGCGCAGGGTCGCCTCGATGAACGAGAACGGCGTGGGGGTGGCGACGATTCGGTCCAGGGTGAATCCGGCCGCGTCCAGCAGCGCCTCGAACTCCTCGGCGGTGCGCTCCCGTCCGGTCAGCATGGCCAGCATGGTCAGGTCGACGAACTTGGCGGGGTGGGGGGCGTCGCCGGGCGGGATCACGGACTCGACGAGCACGACACGCGCGCCACGAGCGGCCGCCGCCTTGACCGTCCGCAGGATCCGCAGACAGGACCCGTCGTCCCAGTCGTGGAGGATGTAGGAAAGCACGTACACGTCCGCCTGGGGTACGGACTCGAAGAAGTCCCCGGCGACGACGTCCACCCTGTCCGCGAGCCCGTTTTCGGCCAGCACCTTCCGCGCCGCGGGCACCACCTCGGGCCGGTCGAAGACGATGCCCCGCCGGTCCGGCTCACCGGCCAGGAACTGGCAGATCATGGCCCCGTCAGCCCCTCCGACGTCGGCGACGACACCTCCTTCCGGCATCGAATAGTCATCAAACATCCCGGCTCGCAGGCCCTTGGTGACACCGGCCATGGCACGGTTCTGCGTCTCGACCTGGGCCGGGAACCTGGAGATCCAGTCGAAGAACGGCTCACCGTAGTAATGGCCGGCGGCGTTCTCACCGGTCACGGCCGTGTGCAGGAGTTCACCGAAGGGCGCGTAGTGGGTTTCCATCCAGAACAGCGCCAGGTCACGGACCGAGCCGGGCTGTCCGTCGGCGAGGGTCGCGCCGAGATCGGTGACCTCGACCAGACCTTCATCGGTCCGGAAAACCCCGAGCGGCGCGAGCGCACGGACGATACGCCGGAGCACATCGGCGTTCGTGCCCGTCGCGGCAGCGAGCTGCTCGACCGTGAGCGGGCCGTCCGCGAGGGCGGTGGACAGGCCCTGTTTGGCCACGACATACAGCGCCTGCGATATCTGGAAGCCCGCGAGCAACTGGAGCATCTGCACGGGCTTCGGCACTTCTCTGGTGGACATGAGGATGTCTTCCCTGTCTTCCTGTTCGGCGGAGGACGAAAGCCTCCGCGTGGTGATAAACCGCGGTTCTTCCACGTGAATTCGTGGTGCGCCCGGCGCGGGCCGCGAGAACGCTACGGTGGGGAAGGTGATCGCGTGTATCCCCAATTTCTGGGATCTTCACCGCCCGGTAGCATCGCGGGAGTGCCGAGGAAGGGGAGCTGCCGGATGAGGCTGTCCACCGCCCAGCGCGAAGCGGTCCGCGATGTCGAGACGATCTGCTCGCAGGAGGCCGATTCGCGTCGGCTGCGCCGCCGGGTCGCCGGTCGGCTGTCCCGCCTCGTGTACTGGGACGCGGCCTGTTTCGGCACGATCGACCCGTGGACGCTGCTCATCACCGACGACGTCTCCTACGGCGTCCCGCCGGATGTGTACGCGCTCGCCGCGCACAACGAGTACCTGGTCGACGACGTGCACAAGTTCGTGACGCTGGCCAGGTCCGGGGCGGGCGTCGGCATCCTGAGCCGGGCACCCCGCGAGGTACGGCAAGCCCTCACGCGCTGACCCGACGCGAGCGACAGGTGCTCCAGCGGGTGATCGCCGGAACCCCGTCGAGTGCCATCGCCACCCAACTGCACATCTCCGTCAACACTGTTCAGGACCACCTGAAGTCGATCTTCTCCAAGGTCGGTGTCCGCAGCCGCGGCCAGCTGGTGGCCCGCCTGCTCGGGGAGCACTACCTGCCGGACCCGGGCTGACGCTGCGTCAGGACTCGAGCGCGCCGGTGAGCACATCGGCGAGACCGACCGCGGGCCGACCGATCAACCGACGCAGATCCCCACTGCTGGTGAACAACTCGCCGCGCTTGAGCCCGAGGTCGGAGTCGGCGAGGACTTCGGCGAGTTCGGCGGGCAGCCCGGCGTCGAGGAGCGCGGCACGGTACTGCTCGGCGGGAAGGTCGCTGTAGATGACATGCCTGCCTGAGACGTCGGACAGCGCGGAGGCCAACTCGGCGAGCGTGAAGGCGTTTTCCCCGCCCAGTTCGTACACGGACCCCGCATGCCCCTCGCCGGCGAGAACGACCGCCGCGGCCTCCGCGTAGTCACGCCGGGAGGCGGCGCTGACCCGGCCGCCACCGGCACTGCCCGGCACGACGCCGGTCTCCAGGTAGAGCGGGAACTGTGACGTGTAGTTCTCCAGGTACCAGCCGTTGCGCAGGACGACGAAGGGAATGCCACTGTCGCGCAGATACTGCTCGGTCTTCGCATGAGCGTCGGCGAGCATCATGCCGGCGGTGCGGGCGTTGAGCGTGCTGGTGTAGACGATGAGTTCCGCACCGGCGTCCTTGGCGGCGTCGATGGCCCGCACATGGTTGTCGTACCGCTCACCGACGGTCGTCGTCGACACGATCAGCACCTTCCGCACCCCCTGGAAGGCCTGGACGAGACTCCCAGAATCGGCGAAGTCGGCCCGCCGCACGTGAACGCCCCGCTCGGCCAGATCGGCCAGCCGGTCGGTGTTCCGCCCGGTGGCGACGATGTCCTGCGACGCCACTCCGCGCCGCAGCAACTCCTCCACGACGAGCCGGCCAAGCTGCCCGGTCGCTCCGGTAACGGCGATCGACATGTCTCACTCCTGGTACGTAGGTCTGGGAGGGCTCGAGCGCCCCGCCAGCAGTACACAGAAGCAACTCCCCATTGGGAAGTGACCACTTTTTAGTTAGTTAACTCCCCAGAGGAGAGTAAGCAGGTCAGAGAGACGCCGGGCACCAAGACAGGAGCGTGAAGGGTCGAACGCCCGCCGCCTCGCGCGTACCGTGGACATAGACGGACGGGAACGCCGGTGCAGTCACTACCGGCAGCCGCTGCACGCGGCCACACGCGGTCCGGTGGTCTGCTCCCACACAGGAGGGAGAGGCAATGCCCGAGCACAAGGTCGGCACACAGGAGGAATTCGAGGCAGCCCGAGCGGAGCTGCTCGCGGAGGAGAAGGCGCTCACCCGTCGCAACGACGAACTCACGCGGAAGCGGAAGGAGCTCCCCTGGGTGCCGGTCGAGAAGGATTACCGCTTCGAGACCGAGGGCGGGACCAGGTCCCTCGCGAACCTCTTCGACGGGCGCTCGCAGCTGCTCGTCTACCACTTCATGTTCGGCCCGCCGTACGAGGCGGGATGCACGGTCTGCTCCTCCATCGCGGACACCCTCTCCCCCAACGTCGTCCACCTCAAGGCCCGCGACGTGACACTGATCTGCTCCTCGCGGGCGCCGCTCGACAAGCTCCTCGCCTACCGGGAGCGGATGGGCTGGAGCTTCGACTGGGTCTCCACCGCCGGCAGCGACTTCCACCGCGATCTCGGCTTCCTGAACACCGAGGACGAGCTCAGGCCGTTCCTCGAGGGCGACATCCCGCCGACTGTGAGTCAGATGGCGGCGTTGTCCGGCACGGACGTCCTGGGGTACGTCACCGAGGGGCCCGGGCTGAGCGCCTACGCGCTCTCGGACGGCACCGTCTACCGGACGTACGTCACCACCGCGCGCGGCCTCGAACCCGCCATGGCCTACTACGGCCTCCTCGACCGGACGCCGATGGGCCGCCACGAGGAGGGCGAGCAGATGTACTGGCTGCGCCGCCACGACGAGTACGGGGAGACCTGAAGCGTGCGCAGGGCGCGGTCAGCGGAGCAAGGTCTGGGTGACACGCCACAGGCGGCGCGGCAGGTCGCCCTCCTCGAAGGCGTGGACTCTCTCGAGCGTCCAGCCGTCGGCGAGCGCGTCGACCAGGTCGCGGGGGAAGAGGTGCACGGCGAAGCCGCCGTGCTCATAGATGTCGTCGCCGTACGCGGTTCCGGTGCCGTAGTGACGTCGCCGGTGTGTCGCACGGTGTAGACGAACACGCCGCCCGGTCGCAGCACGCGGCGGGCCGGTCATAGAGAGACGCCCGCCCGTGCAGCGGTACGAGCGCCGGTGGTTGAGCTGTCGCGGTCCGGGGGGAGATCAGGCCGGGCCCACCCGTCCTCTGCTTTCGGGCCCTCCGATTCCGTGATCTGCTGGACATGTCCGGAGTGTCCGCCGCCGACTGCGGCGTCAGTCATCGCCTCTGCACAGGCCGCCACGGTGACCGGGGCAGCGGGCGTCCTTGGAAGGCGTGCCATGCCGCATCTCCGGCTCGCCCCGCCGGCACCCACCCGGCCGGGGATCCTCTTGCCGAGGCGTGATCTGGCCCTCGGCTGGACTCTCCTGGTGCTGATCGCCGCTCTGGCATGGACGCTCACCCTCGCGCAGTCCCGTGACATGGGAGTGGAGCCCGGCACCATGGGCCTGGCGCTCCCGCTCTTCCTGGCACTGTGGGTCACCATGATGGCGGCCATGATGCTGCCGTCGCTGGCACCCGTAGCCCTCACCTGGGTGCAGGCCATCAACCGGAGCACCGGCGGCGGCACCCGCACGCTGCGCATCGCCGAGTTCGTCGGCGGCTATCTGCTCGCCTGGGCCGGGTTCGGGCTCCTCGCGTACGGAGCCCTGGCGGCGACCGGGCGGGTCGTGGACAGCCATCCCGGCGCGGGGCGCTGGATCGGCGCGGCCGCGTTCCTGCTCGCGGGACTGCAGCAGTTCGGGCCGCTGAAACGAGTCTGCCTGCGGCACTGCCGCAACCCGATGTTCCAGCTCCTGCGGTACGCCCGCTCCCGGCCCTGGGCGAAGGACCTGCGGGTGGGTACGCAACACGGCCTCTACTGCATCGGGTGCTGCTGGGGCCTGATGATCGTCCTGATCCCGCTCGGCTTCATGAACGTGGCGGCCATGGCGGGGCTGGCGGCGGTGATATTCCTGGAGAAGCTCTGGCGCGGCGGCCCGTGGCTCAGCTGGGCGGTGGGCCTCGTCTTCCTCGTCCTGGCCGTGCTCGCCCCGTTCCAGGACTGGCTGCTGCCGGGCCTCGAGAGGTCCGGCCCGTCGATGGACCAGATGCTGGGTCGGGCACACTGAGCGCTGTCGTCGGCCCGCCGTCTGGGCCGCGCAGGACAAGGTCGACGTCATCAAGCGGCTCCAGGACCCTCGCGCCCGTTCGGATCAGCTGTATTGGGTGGGCAGCCAACGGTCGAGGTACGCAGGTAGTCGGAGGCGCGTGCTCGCTGCGAGCGCGGTCGGGTTGGTGTCGCGCCAACGCCTTCAGGTGAGCCCGGAGGATGGTGACCAAGACGGATGGGATGGGGACCGGCCGGTCGGTGGCTGCCTCGCGCGCCTTCAGGCCCCCGCGGCCGTGCCGTTCTCCGGAGTCCGTCCACTGCTTGCCGGAGACAGGACGCGGCTCCCGCAGCGAAGCCGAGCGGGGCCATCGGCGCCCGCGGGTCGAACACGGGTCGCCGTCCTGTCTTGTGCGCGGATCTCCGGTCGCGAAAGAGTGCGGTTGACACGGAGCCACGGGCTCATGCCAGCAGGAGCGGGGGACAGACGGATGTGCGTGATGGACGTGGCCGCCAAGAAGGCGGCGGTCGCTCGTTTTCTCCACGCGTACCCGCAGGCAGCTGATGCCGGCCGTGGGCATGGTGCCCTCCACGGCTGTGAGGATGTCCGCTGGTCCGAGTTCCCCGGGTGCCCCGCCGCGATCCCGGCGTTGCTGTATGGCCTTCTCGATCAGGCTGCCGAGTCTGAGGCCCAGCGAGTGCTCACCAACGCCATGTTCAACAGCATCGCCGAGATGAACGCGGCCATGCCGGCAGTCCTACCGTTCCTGCTCCGCCTCGCAGTTGACCCGCAGGTTCCTGAGCGGTCCGAACTGCTGGATCTTCTGGTCATGGTCGCCGAGTTCTCCGAGCCGGTCGATGCCGACAACGAGGCTGCGCTGCTGTGGTTCGGCAGCGACAGTGATCATCCCGAGCGTGAGCAGTGCAGGGCAGTGTTCGCGGAGCACGCGAGTGTGGTGGAGATGCTGCCGGAGGGGCTGATCAGACCTGACGGTCGGGCGACGCTTCGGCGGGCCGCCGGTCTCCTGTGAGGTTCCCGCGCTCAGGCCACGTGGCGGCAACGGGTGCGTAGCGGTCCAACGGGTGGCCTTTCTGATGCTGGTCCTGCCGGCACCCCGGCGGGAGTCGTCCATCACCCCGCTCGAAGTGGGCGGGCGAGCGGGGGGATTTCGCCGGCTGGCAGGCTGTCGGCTCCCTGCAGGGAACGTTCGGCCCGGTGAACCGCCCGCACCGGGCCCGCGTCTTCCCTCGCGACCATCACCACACACAGGAGAACAGACCGTGACCGACATGGACGTTGAGCAGACCGAGGAGCGGGGTTACGACCCGGGGATCTGGTGGGCGGACCTCGGGACGTGGGGGGCTGTCGCACTGATCGTCTTCGGGGGTCTCGCAGCAGCGTGGGTCTTTTTCCGGCTGTCCGGCACCCCAGAGGAGCTGGCGGCCGGCTACTACCAGGCCGCCAAGGTCGTCTCCATCGGCCTGGTGATCGTGGGAAGCGCCTTGCTGGGCCGTCGTCGCGGCCGGGCCCCGGCCACCGAGGAGACGAACGAGCCGGAACGCGCCTGACGCCACCGGCCGGTGGGTTGCGGTGGTGGCGGGATACGCGCATGAGCTGTGCCGCTATCGGCTGGCCAGTCGGCCGCAGCTCCAGCGCGCGGAGCTGTCGGCGGGTGGACCCGGGGCCGGTCCCCACGGGAAGGAAGACACCAGCGGGTTCGCGGCCTCTATTCCTGCGTCGGGTCGATGGTGAAGTGTTCGGGGTGGGCTGCGTGAACGTAGTGGATCGCGGTTGAGGAAGTGATCCCGAACAGGCGCATCAGCCGGACGGGGTCTGCGGATCCACGAGCCTCGTCGAGGAGCCGGTCCTGCAGCAGTTGCGTCGCGTTGAACCCGATCCGATCGCGGAACGCTTTGAAGTTGGTGATGCCGACCGCCGGGCGGTCGACGTGCATGGCGGTGATAGGGCTGACGATCAGATGGGGGTTGGTGCTCAGCGGCCAGGCGTTCCGCGATCGCGCCGGCGGCGCCCAGGCGTTGTTTGGCGGTGCGACGGCCGAGCGGATCGTAGGTGTACTGCCAGTGGTTGCCGTCGGGTGTGGTCGCGTCGGTGAGACGGTCCTCGGCGTTCCAGGTGAAGGTCCATGTGCGTTGCTGCCCGCTCAGCAGCTTGCGGGTGCGGCGGACGAGGCGGCCTTGGGCGTCATGCTCGTACACCGTCCGGCCGCCCGTCGGCTTCGATTGGCGGTCAGTCTGTGTCGTTGTCCGGCTGGGGGCTCGGGGCCTCCTGGGAGGTGGCGCCCGGTACGAAGCCGAGCACCTCGCAGGTGTCGCGACATTGCCCTCATCGAGCGGGGCCGGCCCTACCTCAACGGCTGAGGCAGTTCGTCACCGCATTGTTTCTGCCGACTGCGGGGCAGTGTTCAATCGATGACGGTGTTGGTCACAGTCGCGTCTGCCGGCGCCCGTACCGCGTTCAGCACGATGGCCGCCACCGACTCAGGCCGCAGGAACTGCTCCGGGCGGTACTCGTGGCCCGCCCCTTCGGCTGCCTTCCGCTGCAGCTCGGTGTCGGTCGGGCCCGGGTGGATCGAAGTCACTCGGACTCCGTTGGATTTCTCCTCGGTCTGAAGGGCGTCCGCGAACGCTCGCAACGCGTATTTGCTGGCGGCGTAGGGACCACGGTTCGACTTGATCCGGAGTCCGGATCCCGCGTTGATCAGAACCACGTGTCCTCGGCCGTGGCGGAGCGATGGCAGGAGCAACCGAGTGAGTTCGGCGGCCGAGAAGAGGTTGACCGCGAAGATTCGCTGCCACACGTCCAGTGAGGCATCGGCGATCGTGCCGGGCTCGGCGACGGCGGCATTGTGCACGAGCACGTCGAGACGATCGATATCCGCCGTGGCCTGGGCGAGTTGGCCGGGGTGTGCCAGATCGGCCACCCATGGTCGGGCTCTTCCTGGCAGGTCGCGGGCGAGTACCTCGAGTGACCGGGCATCGCGGCCGCCGAGAAGCACATCGTATGTGGGCGCAAGCGCGCGGGCGATGGCCGCCCCGATGCCCCGGGAGGCTCCTGTCACGAGTGCGCGCGGTCGTTGAGTTGTCATGGCGCAGTACCTCGCGGAACGGGCCGGAAGGTGACCGGCAGGCTTGTCAGCCCACGCATGAACCGGCTGTGTCCCCAGGTCAGTTCGGAGGGATCGACAGCGAGGGCAAGTTCGTCGCAGTGTTCCAGGAGGGCGAGGAGCGCGATCGTGCCTTCCGCTTTGCCGAGCGGCGCGCCCAGACAGTGGTGGAGCCCGTGCCCGAACGCGAGGTGTCCTCGGCTGTCGCGGAGGATGTCGAACCGGTCGGGCTCGGCGAAGCGGTCCGGATCCCGATTGCCGGCGCCGTAGGACAGAAGTACAGCTTCTCCGCCCCCGGGAACGGTGACGTCTCCGATCTGCATGTCGCAGGTCGTGATCCGCAGTACGGGCGCCATTTTGATGGGGCCGTTGTAGCGCAGGATTTCCTCGACAGCCTGCCCCATGAGGTGCGGGTCCCTCCGGAGCATGTCCAGCTGCCCGGGGTGCTCCAGCAGTGCCAGTACCCCACTGCCGATGAGATTCGCGGTCGTCTCGAATCCGGCCACCAGGAGGAGGAAGGACATGCTGATCGCCTCGTCCTCCTGGATATCGGCCTCGAGAAGCCGTCCCAGCAGGTCGTCGGAACCGGTGGGCGACTCCCTCTTCGCTCTCAGGAGTCCGCTGAGGTAGTCCCGCATCTCGGAGGCGGCATGAGGCATGCGGCTGTGGTCGCCCTCGCTCATCTCGACGTAGACGCCCGCAAGCCGCGCGAAGGTGTCCCGTCCCTCGGCAGGCACGCCCAGCACTTCCGAAATGACCGTGAGCGGCAGACGCTTCGCGAAGTCGGTGATGACATCGAAGCGTCCCAGCGGAAGGAACCGGGAAATGAGATCGTCCGTGATCTCCTGGATGCGTGGACGCAGGGCTTCGATGCGGCCCGGGGTGAACTCACCTGCCACCAGTGCACGAAGTCTGGTGTGGTCCGGGGGGTCGCAGCGGAGCATGTTGCGCGTGACGGTGTAGGTCTCGGTGGCGAAAACCCACGGAGCAGACCGCACGGCCCTGTTACCGCGCCGCGGATCGTTGCTCAACTGTGGATCCTTGCTCGCTGCCCGGATGTCCTCATGGCGCGTGACGAGCCACACGGGAACACCGGCGAACATCACGCGCCGTACAGGCCCTTCGGCCCGCAGCTGCGCCAGCAGCGGATACGGGGCGTTGACGTAATTCTTCTGCTCCATGAGATCGGTGACGCCGTCGGGGGCCATGCGCTCGGGTGGCATGCGGAAAGTGACGGCGTTGTCGGCCTGTTCGGAATTCACGGGCCCTCCATGTACTGCGGAGTCGGTTGTGTCCTGCGGACTCGTGCATGAGCGGGCAGGGCCAGGCGCACCGGCAACGCGTCGCAATGCGGGTTCGAGGGATCAGAGGTACGTGGGGTCCATGCGCCCCACGAGTGATAGATGCTGCGGTTCCGACGCTCCAGGTAACAAATGAGATTGACTGGCCACCCGGTATTGGCGAAGGCATACTTGTCCATCCGCGTCGGGTGCTCGCTCAACGATGGCCCTTTGCCGCCCGGTGAGTCGATGTTGTGCCAGTCGGGATGGAGGTGTATGGACCCGAGGATGTCAAGCTCGTCCACTTCGGCGTCCCGCATGATACGAAGCAGGTCGGTGGAATCGCACCAGTACCCGCGGTGGGGGTTTTTGTAAGCCGTTCCGAAACAGGGAACTATGGATTCGGAGAACTCCCCCAGGGCCGCACTGTCGGTGGCCCGGACATTGCGGCCGAACTCGACGCGCTCGATGCGGGCACTCTCGCCACGCATGGAGCCGACCAGCACACCGAAACACGAGTAGGGGAAGCCCGGCCTGATCGCTTCATAGACACGAACAGCGGCGTCAAGGAACGTGGAGCAAGGGGCACTCTCCACGAAGACATGCACGCTGTCCGCGTGTTCATTGGGATCACTACCGTTCATCACGATCAGCGCTCCCCACGTATGACAGGAACAGACGTGAAACCACGTAGCCGACCGAACCGCTGACAAGGGGGCTGGGCCGGCGCGAGATCCGGAAGACGGTGCCGTAGCCGCCGCAGCAGCATCGACATCTCCAGGTACACCAGTTCGGCGCCCAGGCAGTAGTGCGCACCTCCGCCGAAGCTCAGGTGACGTGGGCCGTCGCGCCCCGGCCTGAACTCATCCGGCTGTGAGAACACTCCGGGATCCCGGTTGGCGGCACCCAGCACCGGCCAGACCTGTGCCCCCGCCGGTATCGTCACTCCGCTGAGGACCACCGCTTTCGTGGGGATTCGGGGGGCAGGGGTGAACTGTACGGGCGCGTCGTAGCGGAGCACCTCGTCGACGAACAGCCGGGCGCGGACGGGGTCGTCCAGGAAGACCGCCCGGTCCGGGTGGCGCATCATCAGAACGACCCCGGTCTCGATCCCCGCAGCTATCTGCGGGTATCCGGCGACCATGAGTCCGGTGAGAACACTGATCAGTTCGTCATGAGGCAGAGCCTCAGGGCAGTCGGTGTGCGCACGGACGAGTTCGGACATCAGATCATCGCCAGGCGCGCGGCGCCGGCGAACCACTTCCCCCTGAAGGTAGTCGGTGAGCATCCGCATCGCCGCAGCACCAGCACGGTCCTGTCCGGGCAAGGGCCCGGAGGTGGGAAAGATGTCGGCGACGAGCATCGACACAAGGTCTCGATCACCCGGGAACAACCCGAGCAAGTGCATGATCGTGTCGCGGGGAAATGCCTCGGCAAGTGCGGTCATGTCGGCCACCCCGTTACGGAGGGTCTCGACCGCAGGTTCGAGCAGTTGGTCGCAGAACTTGCTGAGCCACGGCTGCTGACGTCGCACATGCTCGACAAATCGCCTGGCCACCGCGGTACGCATTCTGGTGTGCCGGGGTGGGTTCTGTGAGCTCATGACACGCGACAGAACAGGCGTCGGATGGTGCACTGTCCGGCCGGACGGGCCGTCGCCGCCCGGCGCCAGAAAGCACTCCCGTTCGACCAGAGCACGCTGACAGTCCGTGTAACGGGTCAGTAGGTAGGAGCCGGTCCGGAACAGGTACACCGGTTCCGTCTCACGCAGTCGTTCATACACGGGATACGGGTCGCCGGCGTGAACATCTGCAAGGGCGTCAGTGGAGCCGATGGTTCCCATGGCATCAACCCCTCGCGGTGACGGTGGTTGTGGCCCGTCCAGTCCTTTCCTTGCCCATGGGGCGGAGGTGCCCCTTGCGGGGTGGAACGGAGATCTCGCGTCAGCTCACCACCATTGACCACTCCGATCGGGTGATGTGCGACTTGGAGCACAACCGGATTACTCCGAACGGGTGAGTCGCCTCTCGTCCGCAATGGACTTGCGCTCGTCGGCGCTGGTGGTGAGATGAATTGCTGTTCATTCTGCAATTCCGCGATCGACGATTCAGCCCCTGACGCGATATACCGTCCCCGGTTGACCTCTTCATGCGCGCTAAATGCAAAGGGTTACAACCACCCGATGTATGCGGATGAATACCCCGGCCGTCTCTTGGGTACCGGGACTTTTTATGCGGAAGCAGGAAATCCGGCTTGCGGGCCGGTCCCTGCCGCGTGATGCTGGCAGCGCGGCTATGTCGCAGCCGTAGAACTCCACCATTCAACTGACTGACGATCACAAAGGGTCCTGGTCCGCGTTGAGCTGGACGTGTTCCCGCGGTCGCGAGTCGGAGGGAGTCTGTCGTGATCGATCCCGTACAGATCCTGTGGTCACCCGCCGGTGCCACGATGCCGTCGCTGGGCTCCCGCGCACTGGCAGACGTCCACGACGGCGACACCCCGAACATTCGGATGCCGATCCGTATGCTCTCCGTCGACACCCCTGAGGTGACGGCGGGCTCGGCGGAACGGGCGGCGCTGATCGACGCGGAGTTCTCGCAACTCGCCGAGTGGATCCACCAGGGCGACGCCCCGATCTCTCCTGGGCTCGCGGACTTCCTCCTCCCGAAGCTGGAGACGGGCCGCGCGGGCAGCTTGCACTTCCAGCAGGGCACGGAGGCGTCCGACTTCTCGAAGGAGAACATCGCCAGACGACTGGCCCGCCCCAACGGCCGCCCGCGGAACCTGTACATCCACACGGCTGACGCTCCGTTCGATGACAACCACCGCCTGCTGGCGTACATAGCCCCCAACTTCTCGGCGCAGGAACGCAAGACGATGCCGAGGGAGGAGCGCTCGACCTTCAACCTCGACCTGATCGCGGCGGGTTGGGCGGCGCCCTTCATCATCTACCCGTCGATCCCGGGCGAGCAGGACCTTCCGCTGCTGCTGGCCGCGGGCGACAAGGCGGTGGCGGAGGGGAAGGGCATCTGGGCGTCGGACGAGACGCTGCTGGCGTACGAGTACCGCGCGGTCGAAAAGCTCCACGACATCACCAAGAAGAAGATCGAGGGACGGTCCATGACTCCGCGCGAGCTGTTCGCGTGGCGGAGCCGGTACTGCGTGGACATGCGCGACCGGGTTCTGCACGGGCCCGAGAACTACTTCGAGGTGCCGCCGGTCTATCGGCTGTGGCTGTGGCCGCAGGATGTACAGGAGGCGGTGGCAAGGCTGAATCTTCAGCCATCTCCGAGGCTGGTGGGCGCCGACTAGAGTGTTCTGCGAGAGCGTCGGCTGCCGGCCGCTGGTCCGGCGCCGCGACTCTCGCGCCCACGAGCATGCCGTAGGACGCTGGCTACCGGTACGCCACGCGGATCTCCCATCACATCAACGCCCCGCCCCCGGTCGTACCTATGCGGTCACAGCACTAGTCGTCCAGGCTTCCCATGGTCAAGTTGACGGTAGTTCCGGTCATGCCGCTCGCCTTGTCGGACGCCAGAAAGACCGCCGTATTCGCTGTCTCCTCGAGTGTCATGAGCCGTCGTGCGTGGGTCCGGCCGGCAAGGGCTTCCAGCCACGGTTCCCAGGTCATTCCCGATGCCTTGGCGCGAGGCTCGAAGGCTTCCTTGATCGTGCGTGTCTCCGGCATGGCCTGTGGCCGCAGACCGACCACGCGAATGCCCTGAGGTGCGAGTTCGGCGGACAGGTCTCGAGTGAGTGCCTCCTTGGCGGCCATCGCCGGACCGTAGCCTCCCACCAAGGGGATACCCGTCCGCGAGTGGAGTGCGGTGACGGTCATGATCACCCCTGATCCATTCGCGACCATCCGCCGGGCCGCCAGGCGCGCGGTCAGGAAGTACGACCTCGTGTAGGTCGTGATCGGCAGGGAGAACTTCTCGACATCCATCTCCACCAGAGGCACACCCAGAATCTCCGTATTCGGGATCCCGACGGCGTTGAGCGAGATATCGACGCGCCCCGCCTTTTCGATCACGGACTGCAGATGCTCGTCCACAGCCTGCTCATCGAGAGAGTCCACCTCCGCCGCCTCGGCGGACCCGCCGGCGGAAACGACGTCCTTGGCGACGATTTCGACGGGTGCCAGACGGCGCCCGGTGAGAAAGAGATTGGCCCCCTCAGCCGCAAAGGCGCGTGCGACAGCGCTGCCGATCGCGCCTCCGGCTCCGTAGATCACCGCAACCTTGTTCTTCAGCATCATCCCCGGTTCCTTTCTGTGCCCGGGTGGTCGCACCCACCCGCCTCAACTGCGTTATGACCGACGGCTGAAACTCATCTGCGCGCGGCTGCCCTTTTTCACCATCCGCCAACGCCCGGACCGTCCGAGCCGTCGATGATGCAGACACCTCGACGCCGGGGAAGTGGGCGGCCGTCGACCGCCCAGTTCGACCCTCAGCCGGTGTCTGTACACGATGAGTGCGACAAGGTGCGGGAGAGACGTGAGGCGAGGGCGAAGTGGTGACAACCGAACTGATCACCCGGGCGCGTGCTGGGGACGGCGAGGCGTTCCGAGAGCTGACCGAGCCGCACCGCCGGGAGCTGCAGGTGCACTGCTACCGGATGCTCGGTTCCCTGCAGGACGCCGAGGACGCCCTGCAGGACACACTGCTGGCAGCCTGGCGGGGCCTCGGAGGGTTCGAGGGACGCGCCTCGATCCGCTCTTGGCTCTACCGGATCGCCACCAACACGTGCCTCAACGCGCGTCGGTCGGCGAGCCGACGCCGGGCCCGGGAGTGGGACATGCCCGAGGTTGAACCGCCCGAGCCGACCCGGCTCGGCGAGGTCGTATGGCTCGAGCCCTATCCCGACGCACTTCTTCAGGGTGCGGTCGACGTGCCGCTCGGCCCGGAGGCCAGGTATGAGCAGAGCGAAGCCATCTCGCTGGCCTTCGTGACTGCTCTTCAGGTCCTGCCGCCTCGCCAGCTCGCCGTGCTCATCCTGCGCGACGTCCTCGGATTCCACGCGAACGAGGTGGCCGAGATGCTCGACTCGACCGTCGAGTCGGTCAACAGCGCTCTCAAACGGGCCCGCGCCAGTCTGCGGCGCCGGCAGCCGCCCGCCGACGAGCGCGAACCGGCTCCCGCCCCCGGCTCAGCCTCAGAGCAGGCGCTCATGGCGGAGTTCGTCCGCGCCTACAAGTCCGGGGATCTGGACGCGCTGGTCGCCTTGCTCACCGACGATGTCTTCGTCTCCATGCCGCCGATCCCCCTCGAATACGAGGGCCGGGACGTCGTGGCCCGTCTCTTCGGCAGCATCTTCGGCTCGGGCAGGAGGGTGGACCTCGTGCCGACGCGAGCCAATGGCCAGCCGGCGTTCGGTGCCTACCTTCGTGCCGCCACCGGCATCCGCCATGGAAGCGGCCTTTTCGTCCTCACCCTCACCGGCGACCGGATCTGCGCCTTCACCCGCTTCGACAACAGCGTGCTCCCATGGTTCGGGCTGCCGCGATCGCTTCCTGGCCGATAGGCCGAGGCCGCCTTCGACGGCATGGGGCACGGCTGGCCCGGCGTACTGGACCGCCTCGCCGAAGTGCTCGCGAGCCCCCGCGGCCTCGTAAGGCGCGACCACAGCCCCGCCGCACGCCTGGCGAAAATCTCACCCGCCAGGTTCACAGACGGCTGGCGACCGGGTCATGCGGTCGCGCGCGGCAGGACGTTGTCAGTGACCCGCGCTAATCTGCCCGTATCTGATCGTTTGCCCTATTCGGGGAGGTTGACATGGCCTCGCGCCTCAACCCGTATCTCAGCTTCGACGGCAACGCCCTACAGGCGATGGAGTTCTACAAGGAGGTCTTCGGCGGCACACTCGCGCTCAACACCTTCGGGGAGTTCGGCCAGAAGGACACCCCGCAGGCCGACAAGATCATGCACAGCAAGCTGGAGGCGCCCAGCGGCTTCACTCTGATGGGCGCCGACACCCCACCGGGCATGGAACTCGCCAAAGGCAACAACTTCTCGGTGAGCCTCAGCGGCGACGACGACGCCGAGCTGCGCGGCTACTGGGAGAAGCTGTCCACCGGCGGCTCCGTGTCCGTCCCGCTGGAGAAGCAGATGTGGGGCGACGTGTTCGGCATGTGCACCGACCGGTTCGGCATCCCCTGGATGGTCAACATCACCCAGTCGCAGAGCTGACCGGAGCCAAACCAGCAGAGGCTGATGGCCCGTCTGGTCGGCTGCGGGGAGGGCGATCGGCGCCCACATCGTGCGGCCTCCGCATGGCAGGCCACGATCGCGGCCTGGAGCTGATACGGGCCCGGGCGCTGCCGTCTGATGGCGCGCGCCAGCAACCCCGCGGCCGCCGCGATCTCCTCGTGGTCCCATCGGGAGCGGTCCTGGTCCTGCAGCCGTACCAGCGTGCCATCAGGGGTGAAGCGAGCGGCGGTTCGGGCGCGGTGCAGCCGGATCAGCGCCAGCAGCCCCGCCACCTCGGGCTCGGTCGGCATCAGCCGGTGCAGCAGGGCGGCCAGCCACTCGGCGTCGTCCGCGAGGTCGCGCGACTGCGCCTGCCCGGCTGTGGACAGATAGCCCTCGTTGAACAGCAGATAGATCACCGCGAGGACCTGGGAGAGGCGGCCTTCCAGCTCCTCGTCATCGGGAATCCGGTACGGGATCCCCGCTTTGGTGATCTTCTGCTTGGCGCGGGTGATGCGCTGCGCCACGGTGGACTCCCGCACCAGGAATGCCCGGGCAATCTGCGCGGTGGTAAGACCACACACCACCCGCAGGGTGAGGGCGATCTGCGCCTCCTGCGTCAGCGCCGGATGGCAGCAGGTGAAGACCAGCTGCAGCCGCTCGTCCGGCTCCCGCGCCTCGCCCCGGTCCGACGGCAACTGCAGCTGCAGCTGCGCCAGCTTCTGCCGGTAGTTCTCCTGACGCCGCAGCAGATCGAACCCGCGACGCCGGGCCACCGCGAACAGCCAGGCGTCGGGCCGCGGGGAATCCCGTCCTGCGGCCAGTGCTTCAGCGCCGCCAGCACGGCGTCCTGCACCAGGTCCTCCGCCGCCGCGAAGTCGCCAATCACCTGTATCAGCGAGGCGGCCAGCCGGCCCGCGTGCTCCCGGACCACGCGGGCGAGCTCGTCGGCTGCATACGACCGGTCCGCGGCACTCACCCCAGCGGCCCGGTCTCCACGGGCCGGATCTCGACCACCGGGCAGCCCGGCCAGATCCGCACCATACGCAGCGCCTCGTCCAGATCGGCGACCTCGATCTCGGCGTACCCGCTCACGACCTCCTTGCCCTCCACGAACGGCCCGTCGACCACGACCGGCTCCCCGCCCTCCAACCTCACGGTCGTCGCCGTCCCCGGCGTGCGCAGCTTCTGCCCACCCGTGATCTTTCCGGCGTGGGCGGCGAACCACTCGTTGACGCGCTCGAACGCCCTCGCCCGCTCGGCCGGGCTCATCGCCTGCAACTCACCGGCGAACTCCTCGGTCTCCACGAACAACAGTACGTACTTCATGCGTCACTCCCCTGCTCCTGAAGGGCGGCCATCCGCCGCGCCATCTCCTCCGGCGGCACATCCTCCACATGCGTCGCTACGGTCCACGTGTGCCCGTACGGATCCACGATGGATCCGTCCCGGTCCCCGTAGAACTGATCCTCCGGCGCCCGCTTCAGCGTCGCTCCCAGCTCCACGGCCCGTGCGACGACCGCGTCCACGTCCTCGACGTAGATGAACAGGAAGGTCGGGCTGCCGGCCAGGCCGGCGGCCGGCGGCGCCTCGGTCCCCGTGTACGGCGAGGGGTCCTCGACGATGACCACCGAGTCCCCGATCTCGATCTCGGAGTGCACGACGGTCCCCCCAGGGCCCGGGAAGCGCAGCCGCACGGTCGCTCCGAACACCTCGCCGTAGAACTCGAGCGCCTTGGCGGCGCCCTGGACGACCAGGCACGGGGTGACCCGCCGGTAGGCGTCGGGGATCGGCTTCGTGACGGCTGACGATGACATGGGATCGTCTCCTTCTGTGGCTCTTACGCAGGGCCGGACGGCCCTTCTACCAAGAAGACGATCGGCGAGTCGGCGGATACGACAGCCACACCGAACGATTCCCGAGAATCGTCCGCCGAGGGCAGGTGCCCGGCAGCGCGGCGGCCACGCCTCCACGTACCACCGTGACGGTGGCGGAGGACCGGCTACCGATCACAGGCCCGCGACCTTGCGGGACGGCCGGAGATGCGGGCCGATGGCTCTGAATGCTCATTGGCCGCTGCGGAACTTGTCGAGCTCCTTCGCGAAGGCCTTCGTCTCCGCGATCAGCTGGTCGCGTGCGGCCTCCTGCGTCTTGTCGCCCTGGTCCTTGAATGCCGCGTTGAAATGTGGCTTGAGTTGGGTCCACCAGCCGAAGTCCAGCATCGCCCATGCCTGCGGACACAACGGGGCGCGGGTTTTCGGCAGGTAACCGGCACCGACCAGGGGCCCGCGGAACCGCTTCGGGTCGCTCCCCTCTAGGTAGCAAAGGAAGTTGAAGACCCGTTGCTGGGTGACGGGGTGATCGCTCGAGAGCCCCTCCAGCGTCAGCTTGCCCTCCTCGCGGGCGAGTTCGTCGAAGAGGATCGCGGCTGCCAGCGACGGCCCCGGTCCAACCTCGTTGACGGTGT
The DNA here is from genome assembly GCF_042888505.1 of Streptomyces sp. NPDC002870. Lineage (NCBI taxonomy): Bacteria > Bacillati > Actinomycetota > Actinomycetes > Kitasatosporales > Streptomycetaceae > Streptomyces > Streptomyces sp. NPDC002870. The sequence continues at coordinate 301,170 of NZ_JBIAPW010000002.1, read as the reverse complement.
AGAACGACGCGAACCCGTCGGCGGCGTCCTCCTCGAGGCCGAGGTTCGGAAGCAGAAGCTGACGCTGCAGAGCATGGCCCATCTCGTGGCCGAAGATGAACTGGGTCGACAGCGCGGTCAGGTCGTCGGCGTTGAACCTGGCCTCGGGAAACAGGGCGGGACGCTTGACGGTCTTGACCACGTTGCTGAGGACCCCTTCGATCTGGGTCAGGAACGGCGGGGGCACATAGATCGTCCTGCCGTCGGGCTGGGTGACCGCATCCGTAACCCCCGGTGGGACCTTGTCGGTGACTTTCACGACCATGTCATGCGGGAGGGCGACCGACTTGTTCACCCAGTCGGCGACCTGCTCGAGCACGCGGGACTTCCGGATCACCGCTACGGCCTGCCGGTCCTTCGGCTTGATCGCGTTGTCCTGGTAGACGACCGTGACCTTGCCGGCCGCGTCAGCCTTGTTGCCGTCGCCGCCACACGAGGCGACTGCGAAGCCGGCGACGAGCAGCGCCCCCGCGAAAGCAGTCCTGGACATGGCGGAGTACCCACCACTGCTCAGCACCCTGGTCAGCTCTTTTCCTTGGTCAGGGCGTTGGGGCGGGCGGTTGCACTTTCGTGGTCTCCGGAGCCACTTCCCGATGCCGGAGGAGGGACCCGAACGTAAGAACGTAACGAGCCGGGGACGGCGAGCGGTATCGCAGCTTCGATCCTGCCGACGGCCGGATGCCGGAGGCAGGACTCGAACCTGACACGCGGATTATGATCGACGGGCCCTTCGTCCGCAATGATCCATTTGTACCGGTTTTCGTCCCGTTAGTTCGGGCTGGCCATGATCTCGCACCAGGCGATGACCTGGGCGGCCTGCAGCGGGGGGAAGAAGGCCGGAAGCCCTCCTCAATCGCTGGCAGTACAAGCGCACCATTTCGAGTACCCGGGGGCAGCGCGTACAGCCCCGCTTCCAGGCGTCCCGCTGCACTAGGTCTTCCGGATCATCGCGCTCACCTCGTTCAGATCCTGTACCTGATAGGTGAGAGTCGACGGCGACGACGCCCAGTTGGGGAGGCCTGATCCAGGGGTCACTCCGGCTTCCTCACAACAGGCCAGGTAGTGGGATTCATTCGCCCGGAGTTCGCTGGTCCACCTCACCCAGTAACGTGGCTCGACCCCCTGCTCTCGGGCAATTCTTCCGAACCGGTGACCGATCACGGTGATCTCCGGTGCGGCCCCGCTTTCCCAGCCGGGTAGGTCGGTTCGAACCGTGGGCGAAAGCAGGGTCAAGTCGGAGTGGAGTTTCCAGTCGACCGCTACCTCGGCCTCAAGGATACGCAAGCCGCCGGCGTTGAGGAGGTACACGCCGATACCCGAGAACCAGCGCTGCCCGATTCCCTTGAGAATCTTGTCGCGGGCAGATTCGCGGAGGCCGGTGTACCGCAGGAACATGTCGAACTGGTCGACAACCGTCTCCGTCCGCGTCTTCGTTTCCGTGTATGTCAGTGTTTGCATTGGTTCCCCCGGAGTGATCAGCTTTCACCCGCCCGTACCGCCGAGATACGACAGTCCGGCCGCATTGAATGAGGTGTCGAGCGTTCGGGCGAGTTCGTCGACGGTGGAACTGATGTCATCCCTCGATGAAGCAATCGCCGCCTCGATGTACCGAAGATATTGCGTGGGCTTGCACACCAGGGTGACGAGGTCGGTTGTCGACTTCGTGATCACACTGGCGGCCACGCGCCGCTTCACCGCGCCGTCCAATTGCGTGAAGAATGCGATGGGGCGGTGGGTGTAGAGATCGAGCAGCTGTTCTACCTTCTCCGCCGGCAAGGTTTCCGACAGGATTGCGGAGATGGTATCCGCGCGTTCCCTCTCGTCCGGTTCCCAGTGCAGGATGGCCATGCGTCCCGGTCGCCTCAAGGGGGTGTAAACCTTTGCAGGGTCGTTGCCGGTGACGAAGACGGGGACACGTCGGACGGTTCCGATTCTTTCGATCGACTGCGGGTGGTCCGCCAGGTGCATCAACTGGGCCAGCACCTGCTGATGGTTGACCGTTCCGGTGTTTCTGGCCCACTCGCCGAGCGTGGTGTCGATGTCGTCAACGATGATGGCAGCGGGGAAGCCGGCCGCGATGCGATGGGCTGCGGACACGTACTGCTCGACCACGAGCTTTCCCGGCACCCCAGCGCGGTCGCTCTCCAGATCCGCCGCATTGATCGAGAAGATCTCCACTCCGAACCTGGAAAGGAGCGTTCGCAACTGAAATGTCTTTCCCTCGCCTGGTGGCCCGAAAATGCCGAGAATCAGAGGGTGTTCGGCCAGCGCCACGTAACTCAGCACAAGGTGCTGTCCGATTTCCTTCGTGAATCTTTCCGAGATGACAGGTTCGATCATGAAGAGGGTTCGCCCTCCGCGTTGCCCGATCGGCGACGTTGAATGTCGCGATCGATCTCTGCGAACAGTGTCTGCGTCTCGGGCATTGCCCCCGCTTCTCCGGCCGGCGGCGCGGGAGGATCCGTGGGTGCGGTGGGCTCCGGTGGGGCCGGCTCCAATGGCGGGGTCGGCTCCAATGGTGGGGCCGGCTCCTGCGGATTTCCCGGTGGGGTTGGTTCACCGCGCGCCTGTAACTGCCTGATATACCGATCCAGATTGATCAGCGCGTCGCCGAGCGTGGGTGCGGCTTCTGTGGGCTCGAAACGCACTGACGTGCGAGTGCGAAGCTTGCCCTGGGACCACACTAAACCGTCGATGTGTTCGATGACGTCTCGAAAAAGAGCCGTCAGTTCCTTGACGGCCACCTCGGTTCGTTCCTGCGTGGCCATCAGCTCTCTCACGTCGCGAGCGATCGGCTGGACCTCGACGGACTCTCCTCTGCCGTTGGCGAATCGTTCGGCCAATGCGCCACCAAAGGACGTGAGCACCCCGGCGACGACCTGTTCGATCATTTTCCCCCCACGGGAAGTTCCGTTGCACGGTCGACAGTCGAATGCCCGGCGAGGCAAGCAGAATGGCAGGGCTGTGGGCGTGTTCGCGATCGGGCATCCCTGAACGAGCCGATCTGCTCTCGCATCACCGCGGTCTTTTAAGCGTAGTTCCACGAGCGACCTGGTGTTGGTGTTTCGCCGCACAAAGGGTGGGTGTGTGTATCCGGCGCGAGAAATCGTCGCTCGGCCCACGCCGCCGCGGGTGTGTGCTTCTCGGGATCCCACTCACGCAGAGAGCGCAGTGCAGCCTTGGGTGGCCTGACTGTCCGGTTGGACCGGCGCGACGTGCGACATGCGATGAAGTGGGTTGTTTGGAGCGGGGTTTGAGGTTGAGGCGTCGGAATGTCTCGTCAAGGGCTGCCGCCGCCGTCTGTGTCCTCCGGCGGAGCCGGGCGTCCCTCGGCGTCCCTCTGCCCAGCCTCGTTCAGCACCAAGAACAACCGCCACCCCGGACAGACAACCGACCGTACCGGTGTGCGCACTCTCCGTACCGGCGATTTCCATGTTCAGCGTCCGGGCATCCGGCCACGCTCTGTCACATGAAGCCGCAAATCGGCGTCCTGCCGTGCCCGTACCGCCGACGCCACACCGATCTCGGCGTGCTGGGACCGGCCACGCGACGCACCCTGGACACATGGCCTCGCCTGTCCCCGTGGTTGCCCAGCCCCACATCTGGAGGTGAGCTCATGAGGCTCCGCAAGGTGACAGCCGGATGGGGGGAACCGCTTCAGCCGCCACCCGGCTACTTCGGCCTCGAAGGGAGCGTGCCCGATGAGGCGCAGCAACGCCGCATCCTCGACTGGGCGGTGAGCCAGCGGATCGCGAGCGGATGGCGCGTGGAGTCCCGCTCGGAGACCCAGGCGGTGCTGGTCCGTGGCCAGCCGGTGAACCATGTGCTGCACGCCATCCTCAGCCTCGTCACCTGCTTTCTGTGGGCCATCGTGTGGGTCGTTCTCATGGCGACGAACAGGGTCGAGCGGGTCGCCCTGACCGTCGATGCGCAAGGGCACGTCCTCGCTGTGCACGCTCCGCGGTCCTAGGCCGGCACGCCTCGTGAGGCCTGCCCCTGCAGCGTCAGGCAACGTGCTGTCCGCCAGAATCGGCGCATGCTGAGAATCGGATCCGTTGTGCTGGGTGTCTCGGATGTGCCGCGCGCGGCCGCGTTCTGGACGGAGGCCCTGGGATACGTACCGCGCGACGAGATCGAAGGCGACTGGGTGGTCCTGGTGCCGGCGGAAGGGGCCGGGGCTCAGCTGGCGCTCGGCGTCAGCGAGACGCCGGTGCAGGAACATCCGCGGATCCATCTGGACCTGTACGCCGGGGACGCGGCCGACCAGGCCGCCGAGGTCGAGCGGCTGGTGTCCCTCGGTGCCCAGCGCGTCGACTGGGACCTTTATCCGGACGACGCCGACTTCGTCGTGCTCGCCGATCCCGACGGCAACCGCTTCTGTGTCATCGACACCAGTCACGGCTGACGGACCCGGACACCTCCGCCCCGCCGCGGGAAGCGTGCGAGGCGGAGGTGCCCGTGCGGGTCAGACCGCGGGCATCAGACCGCGGGCATCAGGACGCGGGTGGCTCCTTCCTCCTTGTTGTGGCGGTCGGCCCAGTTGGCGAGCGCCGTACTGCACGCGTGGTCGAGATGGCGCAGGTCGAGCAGGTCGAGCTCGATGTGCCGGTCCTTCGGCAGTCCCTCTAGGGCGTCCAGGATCCGGGGCAGCCGGAGGAAGGTCGCGTTGCCCGAGACGACCACACGGAGGGGGCCGCTGCGGTCGGAGCCTTCGTCGACGTGCACCTGGACGTGCGACGTCTCCCACGCCGCCTTGGCGACGGCGAGCAGCAGCCCGGCCAGCACGCCCTCGAACATGTTGGTCGCGACGATGGCGACCGCGGTCGCCATCAGGATCAGCGCCTCCCCGCGGTGCTCGCGCCACAGCGGCCCGAGTTCCTTCAGCGGGATGAGCTTCCAGCCGGAGAAGACCAGGATGCCTGCGAGCGAGGCGACCGGGATGAGGCCGAGCGCGGCCGGTACGAGCGCCGCGAAGAGCAGCAGCCATACCCCGTGCAGCACCCGTGACGCCTTGGTCCGGGCACCCGCTTGCACATTGGCCGCGCTGCGCACGATGACCGCGGTCATCGGCAGCGCCCCGAGGGCTCCGCAGACGGCGTTGCCCGCGCCCTGCGCCATCAACTCCTTGTCGTAGTCGGTGCCGGGTCCGCTGTGCAGCCGGTCGACGGCGGCGGCGCTGAACAGGCTCTCCGCCGACGCGATGAGCGTGATGGCGACGACCGTGCCGATCGCCCCGACCACTCCGGCATCCGTGATCCTGCCGAGGTCGTCGGTGGACGGTGGCCGGATCGCGCCCAGCAGCCCCTGCACCTCGACCCGCTTCACGGGCAGTGCGAACAGCGCCACGGCGGAGGTGGTCAAAGCCACGGCGGCCAGTGGTGCGGGGACCACTCGGACCTTCGGCGGCAGATGTTTCCACAAGGCCATCAGTACGACGGTGACCGCGCCGAGAGCGAAGGCGGTCAGCGCCTCCGGCGTGCGGGCCGTACGGATGAGCAGCTCGGGCAGGCCCGCGAGGTTGGCGGGGCCCGAGCCTGGCGCCTTCGCGTCGGCCATGGCGTAGAGCTGACCGGCGATCAGCACGAGTCCGATCCCGGCCAGCATCCCTTCCACCACGGCGATGGAGATGGCGCGGAACCAGCGGCCGAGCCGCAGTGCGCCCATGGCCAGCTGGAGCACGCCCGCCGTGAGGACGAACACGCCCAGCGCCCCGAGTCCGAATTCGTTGACGGCTTCGAGGACGAGGACGGTCAGTCCCGCGGCGGGTCCGCTGACCTGGAGGCTGCTCCCGGGGAGCAGTCCGGTGACGAGCCCGCCGACGATGCCGGTGACCAGGCCGAGTTCCGCCGGGACGCCGGAGGCAACGGCGACGCCCACGCACAGCGGCAGGGCGACGAGGAATACGACGACGGACGCGGTGACATCGGCTCGCAGCGTAGAGGCGGAGGGTCGCTCCGCGCGCTGTGGCGCCGCCCTCCGGTGGCGTCCGCGGTTCCCGCGTTCGCGGGTGTCGGCGGCGCTCACAGCGGAAGGAACGCGTCGTCGTGCGGCCGGTGGACGAGCACGGAGCCGGTGTCTATCTCGTAGAACCAGCCGTGCAGGCTGAGGCGCCCTTCCGCGACCCGGCGGGTGACGCATGGGTAGTCGCGCAACTGCCGTAGCTGGCACAGCACATGGTGCTGGACGGCCTCGGCGATGGCCGGGGACGAAGCATTGGCGAAGAGGGGCGGGGGTGACGCACTCTCCAGCCAGCCGCGGACCGCGGGGACGGCGGAGAGGTCTTCGCGGCGCACCATCGCGCCGACGGCACCGCAGTGGGAGTGGCCGCAGACGACGATGTCGGCGACGCCGAGCACCTCGACGGCGTACTCGATGGTGGCCGCCTCGCTCGAGTGCCGGTCGGGGTCGTGTTCGGGGATGATGCTGCCCGCCGTGCGGAGTTCGAAGAGCTCGCCGGGACGGGCTCCGGTGATCAGCGAGGGGATCACCCGCGAGTCGGAGCAGGTGATGAACAGCGCCTGTGGGGACTGACCGTCCGCGAGGCGGCCGAACTCGTCGGCGCGGGCGGCGGCCCGGTCCCGGAAGGCGCGGGCATTCTTCATGAGCATGTGCATGGGGGTGTTCCTCCAGCGCGCCCAAGGCGCGCGGTGGTGAGTCGTCATGTCGGATCGCAGGTGCTGAGTGGGGGAAGCCGTGCGGGAGCCGACGAATCGATCAGAGGCGGAACACTTGCAGTACGGCGGGCCGTGCTGCGGGGCGCTGTCCGGGTGGGCCGGGGTTGTGCCCCGTGCACCAGGAGCCGGTGGAGCACCCGGGAGGCGGCGGGGCCGCGCTCAGGGGTCGGGCGGCGGGGGGACGATCGCCTGTGGGCGGGGCGTGGGCGGTCAGCAGGCTGTTGGGCCGGCCGCCGTTGCGGTTGTGGGACGGCTTGTCCAGGGGATCCGGATCGTCCCGGGACGGGTCGGCGGGTGAGCCGCGCAAGCCGTGTTCGTTGGGTGAGTTGGGATCACCGGGTGAGTCAAGTGACTGCGGTGAGTCCGGTGGCTCGGGTGAGTCTGGTGGCTCGGCTTCGCCGGGCGACTCGGGTAGGGAGTCGGCCTCTCGGGAAGTCCCTCCGGCGTCCAATTCCACTCCTCCGGCGGCGGATACGGCCGCCTGGCAGAGCAGGAGGACCGCGAGCAACAGGGTGCCCAGCGCGACGAGTACGTCCACTGCTGCGATACGCCGTGTCACGGTCCCTCCCCGACTTCGATCCTCAGCAATTGGTCCAACTGGTCAGTAACTCCAGCCTCTTCAGTCACTGTGACAGCACGACGGCGCGAAAGTCAGCGATTCGTTAAACATTCGTGAGCGTCACACCACTTGACAGCAGCCGCAATGCGGCGCTACCGCGGGTCACCCCAGTTGAGGCGCTGATTGCGTCCGGGCAGCGCCGTACGGACCGTCGGCAGCGGGATCCGTCACACCGCGACCGGCCGCCAAGAAGGCGCCCCGGGTCGGCAGTTGCCGACCGGGGGCGCCGTATGGGCAACGGCCGGGTACCGGCGGGCATCGCCCCCAGGCGTACGACGGCATCGGCGACCTGCGCTGCGTCCGCGTCCGGCGGGATGAGTGCAGCCACCGGGTCGTCGAGGCCGTCCAGCAGCGGGCCGTAGCGCAACTGCTCTCCGTCATCGGCACCCGGGACATGACGGCCGGCGAGAACGCCTTCCGCCAGGAAACAGACGCGAACGCCGACTGAAGCGCCGATTAAAGCGAACGGGCAGGAAATATCCGTAACGAACAACGGGCGCATCGCGCCCCGACCCGCGCCCCCGACTCGCGCCCCGTGATCAGCGGGCGCTGTCCGCGTCCGCGCGGGTCTGGGCATCGATGCGTGCCTTGGCGTCCTTCCAGGCGATCGGCAGCTCCTCCACCGGCACCTCCCAGAACGTGAAGGTCGAGCCGCGCATCGTGGAGCGCAGGCCGATCATGATGCTCTTGTGGGGCTCGGTCCTCGCGTAGGTGTAGAGCGCCTGCTTGTCCTCCCAGGCGGACAGGGTGAAGAAGACACCCTTCAGCAGCTGAGCTTCGAGGGACGCACCCAGCGCGCCCGGCGCCGAGCGGACCTGCCTCCAGGTGGAGAGCGACTTCAGGAAGAAACCCGGCACGTCCTTGATGGACTTCACCTCGAGGCGGGAGGCCATGACGAAGGCGCGGGTGTTGGGCCGAGCCGGGTTCGGCTTCGTCCAGGGAAGAGTCGGCACGATAGTCTCGCTTCCATAGTTGGTGAGTAGCAGTATCTATATTAGACAGTGGCGCTACCCAACGGCCAGTGGAAAGCGGGAGCGGATGCGAATTTCTGAGTTGAGCCGCCGCAGTGGGGTGTCCACCGCGACGATCAAGTACTACCTACGCGAAGGGCTGCTGCCGCCGGGGCGCGCCACCGCGGCGACGCAGGCGGAGTACGGGGAGTCGCACGTGCGACGCCTCCGGCTCATCCGCGCCCTGATCGGCGTGCGAGGGCTGTCGGTCAGTGCGGCCAAGGACGTACTGGAAGCCACCGCCGAGTACGCGACCGACATGCACGACCTGCTCGGCATCGTGTTCGGTGTCTGGCCTGCCCCCGGCGCCACCAAGGACGGGGACGGCGAGACGGACGACTCCGAAGTGAGCGCGCTGCTGGCGGAGATGGGCTGGACGGTCTCGGAGCACAATCCGGCCCGTGACGTGATAACCCAGACGCTGCACACCCTGCGCTCTCTCGGCGTGGACTACGACTGGCACTCCCTCGTTCCCTACGCACAGCTCGCCGAGAAAACCGCGGCCCTGGACCTGGACCAGCTCGAAGGTCCGGACGATCCGCTCGAGAAGGCTGAGCGCGCCGTACTGCTGACATTCCTCCTGGAGCCGGCGCTGCTGGCCCTGCGCCGCCTCGCGCAGGAAGCCGAGTCCACCGTTCGGTACCGCAGTTGACCCCGGCGGCGACCCTCACGTCATCGCCGCGGACGGCGAGGACATCACGGTCGGTATGCTCGCCGCCATGCCGGCCGCGCCGGCCGCGACGCCTTGACGAGATGAGCGAGACCACAGTGTTCGAGTACGAGAAGGACGGCGCGGCGATCTACCGCCAGTCCTTTGCCACCATCCGCGCGGAAGCGGATCTCGCGGGGCTGCCCGCCGATGTCAGCCGGGTCGCGGTCCGGATGATCCACGCCTGCGGCATGGTCGACCTCGTACGCGACCTCTCGTTCACCCCGGACGTGGTGGCCCGCGCCCGCGAGGCGCTGCGAGCCGGGGCCCCCGTGCTGTGCGATGTCTCCATGGTCGCCAGCGGGGTGACCCGCAAGCGGCTGCCCGCAGCCAACGAAGTGGTGTGCACGCTGTCCGACCCGTCGGTCCCGGGCCTCGCGGCCGAGCTCGGCACCACTCGTAGCGCCGCTGCCCTGGAGCTGTGGCGAGACCGCATGGAGGGCGCGGTGGTGGCCGTCGGCAACGCGCCCACGGCTCTCTTCCGGCTGCTGGAGATGATCGAGGAGGGAGCCCCGCGCCCGGCTGCGGTCATCGGAGTGCCGGTCGGCTTCGTCGGGGCTGCCGAGTCCAAGGACGCGCTTGCCGGACACCCCTCGGGCCTCGATCACTTGGTGGTGCGCGGACGCCGGGGCGGCAGTGCCATTGCCGCCGCCGCGGTCAACGCTCTTGCCAGCGAGGAAGAGTGAGCGGAGGAGTGACACGGACAGTGAGCGGGCCGGGGCGTCGCCGCTATCCGGAGAACTGCCGCAGCCAGGCGGCCGCGTCGTCCACGGTGACCGCCACCGGTACTCCGTCCGGGACCGGCGGTCGCCGGACCACCACCACCGGCAGTCCGGCCTCGCGGGCGGCGGTGAGCTTGGGCGCGGTGGCGGCCCCGCCACTGTCCTTGGTGACCAGGACGTCGATGCGGTGGCGGCGCAGCAGCTCGCGCTCGCCGTCGAGCGTGAAGGGGCCCCGGTCCAGCAGCACCTCCGTACGGGACGGCAGCGGCGGCTCCGGGGCGTCCACCGACCGCATGAGGAACCAGAGTTCGTCGAGGCCCGCGAAGGCGGCGAGGCCCATCCGGCCGGTGGTGAGGAAGACCCGCCGGCCGAGGGCGGGAAGCATCCCGGCGGCCTGGTCCAGGGAACCGGCCATGTGCCAGTCGTCGCCCTCGCCCGCGACCCAGCCGGGCCTGCGCAGGGCCAGCAGGGGAACATGTGCCGTGACCGCGGCCGACGCCGCGTTGAAGCTGATCGTCCCCGCGAAGGGATGGGTGGCGTCGACGAGCGCGTCCACCCGGTGCGCCCGCAGCCATTGCTCCAGGCCATCGGCCCCTCCGAACCCGCCGATGCGGACCTCGCCCGCGGGCAGCCTGGGGCCGGCGACGCGCCCGGCGAGCGAGGTGGTGACCCGCACAGCCGGATGCAGGGACTCGGCGAGGCGGCGGGCCTCCGTGGTCCCGCCGAGTATCAGTACGTGCATCGGCCGCCGGTCATCGTTCGTCTCCCGACTTGGTGACAGCCCACTGCGTCACGGGCATGGCCTGCCGCCAGCCGGTGAAGCCGCCCACCGGGACGGCGTGCGCCGTCGCGAGCCGTACCAACTCGCCGCCGCGGCGCACGTACCAGTCGGCCAGCAGCGCCTCGGACTCCAGCGTCACGGTGTTGGCGACCAGCCGCCCGCCCGGAGGCAGCGCCTCCCAGCACGCTTCGAGCAGTCCCGGCACGGTCAGCCCGCCGCCGACGAACACCGCGTCCGGCGTGGGCAGCCCGGCGAGCGCCTCGGGCGCGGTGCCGGTGACGACCCGCAGCCCGGGCACCCCGAGCCGGTCCGCGTTGCGGGAGATGCGCTCGGCCCGGGCGGGGTCGCGCTCGACCGTGACGGCCCGGCAGGAGCGGTGCGTACGCATCCACTCGACGGCGACGGAGCCTGAGCCGCCGCCGATGTCCCACAGGAGTTCGCCGGGGGCGGGAGCGAGCACGCCGAGCGTGGCGGCCCGCACATGGCGCTTGGTGAGCTGCCCGTCGTGTTCGTACGCGGCGTCCGGCAGCCCCGGTACGGCGCCGAGGCGCAGCGCGCCCGGGGCGCGGCGGCAGTCGATGGCGATGACGTTCAGCGGATCGCCGGGCGGCAGGTCCCACGCGTCGGCGGTCCCTTCCGCCCGCTGTTCGCGCTCCCCGCCCAGCTGTTCCAGCACCCGCATCCGGCTGGGGGCGAACCCGTGCTCGCGCAGGAAGGCCGCGACGTCGGCGGGCGTCGCGGCCCCGGCGCTGAGGACGAGCAGCCGCCGCCCGTCGTGCAGCGCCGCGCCGAGCCGCGCGGTGGGCCTGCCGACGAGCGTCACGACCTCGGTGTCCTCCAGCGGCCAGCCCAGGCGGGCGCAGGCGTACGACACCGACGACGGGTGCGGCAGTACCCGCGGCACACCGGCGCCGAGCACTTCGGTGAGCGCCCGCCCGACCCCGTAGAACATGGGATCGCCGCTGGCCAGCACGGCGACTTGGCGGCCGGCGTGGGCCTCGAGCAGCCCGGGCACGGCGGGCCGCAGCGGCGACGGCCAGGTCACCCGCTCACCCGCGCAGGCGGGCGGCAGCAACTCCAGCTGACGCGGCCCCCCGACGAGGACCTCGGCATCGAGGAGCGCCTGCTGCGAGGCGGCGGGAATTCCGTCCCAGCCGTCCGCTCCGATCCCTACGACGGTCACGGCCGGTGTGCTGGGGGACGCGGAACTCGCGGAACTCACGGACGGACACCTCGGGAACGGAGAGAGGAACGAAGGCGCACTCTACTGGGCGCCTGTTTCGTCCATCCGCGCTGGTGACGGGTCGCGCGGCGACGGCGTCCGGTCAGCTGCGGGCGGGGCCGCGAAGGCAAGGCGCCGGTGGGTGCGGCGGAGCATCCTGCGGGCCATGAGGGGGTGGAGGTGGCGGACCACCGCGAAGTAGAGCCTGCCGCGCCAGTTGTGGAACTTCACCACCGTGGTGAGCGTGACCTTGTCGTCGGCGGCCATGATCGAGGCGCGGAAGTCGAGATGGCCGCCGTCCTCGCCGAGCAGGAGTTCCCCCGGGGCCGTGGCCAGGACCGGGAAAGGCAGAACCTTGCGCCAGGCCTGGGGGTCGCGGGGCATGCCCGGGCGGAGGCGGAGGGTGTACGCGTCGGCGAAGTCCGGGGCAGCGAATGCCTGGTGGGCCAGTTCGGCTTCCGGCGGGACGCTTGTGGCGGTCGGGCGGTCCGAGACCAAGCTGTGCATCAGGCGCGCCCAGCGGGTCCAGCGGTAGGGGCGCGGCAGACCGGCGGGGGATGCGGCGCGTTCGATGTTGTCGATGAGTTCTTCGATCATCGTGTCGTGCATCGGGCGGATCGCCAGGGTCCACAGCAGCCATGCCTTGAGGCCCTGTTGCTGTTCGAGGACGTGGCTGACCCGGCAGCGGCCGCCGTCCAGCGGTTCTGTCGCGAGGGCGTGGAAGCCGTTGCCCGGCGGACCGAAGTCGAAGCGGATGCTGCGCCCTGGGTCGTACGCGCCGATCGAGTAGCGGACGAAGCCGTGACCGCCGTCCGCGCCGACGCCGAGGGGGCCGTCGAACCGGATCGGAGGCCAGACGGGGCTCGGGCTGAGCGGGTCGTCCGGGGAGGAGATGCGGTCGAGCAGGGCGCCGACCACCTCCGCCGGGGCGTCGATCAGCCGCTCGTGAACGTTCCGTACCGTGCGCATAACGCACCTCCATACGGTGGCGTATGTTTCACCGTACGGTAGCGTATGGACATGGTGCAGGCAGAAGGGGCCCGGCAGGCAGGACCGGGGCAGGGCCGCAAGAGGCTCTCGGCCCGCGACTGGGCCGACGCGGCACTGGCCGCCATCGGGGAGCGCGGGCTCACCGGCGTCGCGGTGGAGCCGCTCGCCGCCCGGCTCGGCACGACCAAGGGCAGCTTCTACTGGCACTTCACCAACCGGGATGCGCTGATCGAGGCCGCGCTGGTCCGGTGGGAGGAGATCTGCACCGAGGAGATCATCACCGCGATGGAGTCAGAGCCGGACCCCGAGCGGCGGCTGCGCACCCTCTTCGCGCAGGTGACGGCGGCCGCCGCCGACGACCCCCTCGAAGTCTCGCTGCTCGCGACCGCCGGCCATCCCCAAGTCGCCGCCGTACTTGAGCGGGTGACGGAGCGCCGGGTCGGCTATGTGGCGCATCTCTTCGAGGAGCTGGGCTTCCCGAAGGACGAGGCGCGGCAGCGCGGGCTGCTCGCGTACACCAGCTATCTCGGGCACACGCAGCTGAGCCATGCCGTGCCGCAGACGCTGCCCGTCGGGGCAGAGCGCGCCGACTACCTCCGGTCCGTGCTGGACAACCTGCTGCGCCGGGCATAGACGGCGCCGCCGAGGCGGAACAGTCGCCGCAGACGCACCCGTGCCCGCGTGCCTCGCAGCGCGCAGGCAGCGCTGTCCGCCTCACGCCGAGGCGCGCTTCTTCGGGGTCGCCTTCTTGGCCGTGGCCTTCTTCGCCGTCTTCTTCGCCGCGGTGGACTTGGCCGTGGACGTGGACTTCGTGGCCGTGGATTTACTCGCCGTCGACTTGCTCGCCGTCGTCTTGGTCGCCGTCGTCTTCTTGGCGCTCGCCGCCGTCTTCTTCGCCGTCTTCGCGGTGGACTTCTTCGCGCCCGGCCCCGCGCCCGCCCCCGCACCGCCCGTCGACTTCGGCGAAGCCGCCGCCCGCTTGCGCCCCTTGATCGAGGTGACGTCGGCGACCTCCTCGCCCTCCTCCCCGCGCGCCTCCTTCGCCGCCTGAACGCTCTTCTCCAGCGCTGCCATCAGGTCGATGACCTTGCCGCCGACGCGCTCGGCCGGCGCGGTCTCTGGAGCCACCTCGCCGCCCTCCACCTTCGCGGCGATCATCGCCTCCACCGCCGTCCGGTAGTCGTCGTGCAGCGACTCCAGGTCGACCTCGCCCAGCGTGTCCATCAGAGCGTCGGCCAGGTCGAGTTCCGCCTCCCGGACCGACACCTCGGTGTCCGGGGCCGCCTCCTGCGGTGAGCGGATCTCGTCCGGCCAGAGCAGCCCGTGCATGGCGATCACATCTTCGACGACGCGCAGCATGCCGAGGCGCTCCCGGCCGCGCAGGGCGAACTTGGCGACGGCCACCTTCTGGCTCCGCTTGAGCGCCTCACGCAGCAGCGTGTACGGCTTGGCGGCCGGGACGCCGTTCGCGGACAGGTAGTACGCCGCGTCCATCTGGAGCGGATCGATCCGTTCCGCCGGCACGAACGCGACGATCTCGATCGTCTTCGCCGTGGGCAGCGGCAGGGCCGCCAGATCCTCATCGGTGATCGGGATGATCGATCCGTCCGCGTCCTCGTACCCCTTGCCGATCTCGGCGGCCGGCGCTTCCTTCTCCTCCAGCTCGCAGACCTTGCGGTAGCGGATCCGGCCGCCGTCGACGGTGTGGATCTGCCGGAAGGAGACCGAGTGGCTCTCGGTGGCGTTCACCAGCTTGATCGGAATGCTGACGAGACCGAAGGAGATCGCGCCGTTCCATATGGATCGCACGTTTCATCCCTTTCATCCGAAGTTCCGGGATTCGTGGGATTCTCATCGTATGACGCCGATCACGGAGGTGGAGGGGCGGCGCCTGGCGCTCAGCAATCTGGAGAAGGTCATCCACCCCGCCACCGGGACCACCAAGGGCGAGATCCTGCACTACTACGCCACCACGGCGGGTGCGATCCTCGCCCATCTCCACAACCGCCCGCTGTCCTTCCTGCGGTACCCGGACGGGCCCGACGGCCAGCTGTTCTTCACCAAGAATCCGCCGCCGGGAACGCCCGACTGGGTCCGGAGCGTCGCCGTCCCCCGTTCGGAGGACAAGAACGCCCGGCAGGTCCTCGTACAGGACCTCGCGTCGCTGATGTGGGCGGCGAATCTGGTCGTGGAGTTCCATACGCCGCAGTGGCAGGCGGACGAGCCCGCGGTGGCCGACCGCATGGTCTTCGACCTCGATCCGGGCGCCCCGGCGACGATCGTCGAGTGCTGTGCCGTCGCGCTCTGGCTGCGCGAGCGGCTCGCGGCCGACGGTCTGCACGCCTACGCCAAGACCTCGGGCTCCAAGGGGCTGCATGTCCTCGTGCCGGTGGAGCCCACCCCCTCCGAGAAGGTGTCGGCGTACGCCAAGAGCCTCGCCGTCGAGGGCGAGGCCGCGCTGCCCAGCCTGATCCTGCACCGGATGAAGCGCTCCCTGCGGCCCGGCAAGGTCTTCGTCGACCACAGCCAGAACGCCGCCGCGAAGACCACGGCCGCCCCCTACACCCTGCGCGCCCGCACCGAGCCGACCGTTTCGACGCCCGTCACCTGGGAGGAGATCGAGGCACACCAGAGCCTCGTCTTCCGGATCGGCGACATCGCGCCACGGCTGGACCGGTACGGGGATCTGCTCGGCCCGCTCATCAACCTCAACCGGGCCGGGCGGCTCCCGGCCGGGCCGCTGCCGTGAACGCGCCCGGGCCGCCCCTGAAGGTCGCGCTCGCCGAGTCGGTGAGCGCTCTGCATCGGCCGTCGTCATTCCCCTCGATCGCGCACACGCCGCCCGCGAACAAGGCTCACGTAACTAAGGCTCACGTAACTGTTGAGGCTGTCCCGGTGACAAGCCGACGAGGACGGCGAGCCTCTCCCTGCCCTGAGGGTCACGCAGATCGAACCTGGCCGCATGGATGAGAGCTCGCCGACAGTGGCCTTGCGACCACCCGTCGATGTCATGCGCCCCCGGCCTGCGGACGAGATCCCCGAGCAAGGCAGCGCCCCCGGGGGCTTTCAGTACTCCCTCAAGCTCGATGGATTCCGCGCCCTCGCCTTCATCCTCGAGGGCGGAAAAGTCTTCTTGCAGTCCCGCTCACGAAGGGACCTCTCCAAGGAATTCCCCGAGATCGCCGCATACCTGCGAGATCACTTGCCACCGGGAATCGTGCTGGACGGTGAATTGTGCGCCTACCGGGACGGGCGATTGAGCTTCACCGACTTGCTCCGGTCCCACAGTGATCGCGAGCTCTCGGGAGTCCCGGTGTCCTACATCGCGTTCGACATCCTCGCTGTTCCAGGCCGGGATGTCAGGGCCCTGCCCCTCAGGGAGCGTTGGGAGCTGCTCGGAGCCGCGCTGAAGGACGTCGGCCCACCCCTCCAGCGTGTGCTGGCAACGCTGGACGAGGAAACCGCCCACGTCTGGTTTCGCGACATGAGAGCCGTGGGCGTCGAAGGAATCGTAGCGAAAACACTGAGCTCGCCCTATCGGGCAGGAGGAACCTGGACCTGGAGGAAGATCCGGCATTCCGATACGAGGGATGGCACGCTTCTCGGCGTTTTCGGCCCGGCGGACCGACCGCATGCACTTCTCGTGCGGCTTCCCGATGATCGAACTGTGAAGACCTCGCCGCGCTTGACGGCAACGCAGTCACGGCAGGTCGGCGAGCTGGTACGCGGTCGCTTGGAAGATTTGACGGACCACCCGGACCACGGGCCCGTGCGGATGCTCACCGACCCTCTCCTCGTCGAACTGCGCCAGGCAGCCGGACGCCACGAGACCGCCCGTTTCGTACGTGTTCGGTCCGAGGGATGAGCAGCGGGCAGCTGGTGTCTGCGACAGCCCGATGCCCCGCTCGCGCAGCCGAGAACGCCGACGGGGCGGCGTACATCGACGCGGTGTCGGTGTACGCCGCCCTGGGGCGGGACGAGTTGCGGGAGGCGGCCCGCGTGCTCATGTCGGCTACTTCGGGTCGCGGTTGAACACCGCCTTCGACCACAGGTAGCCGAGCCCGGTCAGTCCCAGGCACCAGGCGATCGCGAGCCATCCGTTGTGGCCGATCTCGGTGCCGAGCAGCAGGCCGCGCAGGGTTTCGATGGCGGGCGTGAACGGCTGGTACTCGGCGATCGGCTGGAACCAGCCCGGCATCGCGTCGACCGGGACGAAGGTGCTGGAGATGAGCGGCAGGAAGATCAGCGGCAGCGCGTTGTTGCTTGCGGCCTCGGCGTTCGGGCTGACCATGCCCATGCCGACCGCGATCCAGGTGAGCGCCAGGGCGAACAGCGTGAGCAGCCCGAATGCCGCGATCCACTCCAGGGCCGTGGCATCGGTGGACCTGAAGCCGATGGCCACGGCGACGGCGCCGACGAGGACCACGCTCGTGATCGACTGCAGCACGCTGCCGATGACGTGTCCGATGAGCACGGAGCCGCGGTGGATCGCCATCGTGCGGAAGCGGGCGATGATGCCCTCAGTCATGTCGTTGGAGACGGACACCGCGGTGCCGATCGTGGTGCTGCCGATGGTCATCAGCAGCAGGCCCGGCACGAGGTAGGCGATGTACTCGGAGCGGTCGGCGCTGCCGCCGCCGATGCCTGCGCTCATCACGTCGCCGAAGATGTAGACGAACAACAGCAGCAGCATGATCGGCGTGAGCAGGAGGTTCAGGGTGAGGGACGGGTAGCGCCGCGCGTGCAACAAGTTGCGGCGCAGCATCGTGTTCGAGTCGCGCACGGCGAGGGAGAGGGAGCTCATCGGACGGTCTCCTTGGGCTGGGTGGGGACGCCGGCGTCGGCGGTCAGGGCGAAGAACACGTCGTCGAGGTCGGGGGTGTGCACGGTCAGCTCGTCGACCTCGATGCCGGCGGAGTCCAGCCAGTCGAGGATGGAGCGGAGCTCGCGCTGAGTGCCGTCGCTGGGGATCAGCAGCGCCAGTGCCTCGTCGTCCCTGGTGACCTCGCGCAGCGCGAGGGCGGCGGACTGGTAGGCGGCCGGGTCGGTGAACCGCAGCCGCACATGCCCGCCGGGGATGAGCCGCTTCAGCTCCGCGGCGCTCCCCTCGGCGGCGATCTTCCCGTCGTTGAGCACGGCGATACGGTCGGCGAGTTGGTCGGCCTCCTCCAGGTACTGGGTGGTGAGGAAGACGGTGACGCCGTCGGAGACCAGCTCGCGGATGATCTGCCACATGGTGTGGCGGCTGCGCGGGTCGAGGCCGGTGGTGGGCTCGTCGAGGAAGATGATCCGCGGGCCTCCGACCAGGGTCATGGCGATGTCGAGGCGCCGCTTCATGCCGCCGGAGTAGCTGGAGGCGGGCTTCTTCGCGGCCTCGGTGAGGTCGAAGCGCTCCAGCAGCTCGGCGGCGACCCGCCGCCCTTCCCGCTTGGGCAGGTGGTGCAAGTCCGCCATGAGGAGCATGTTCTCCTCGCCGGTGATCAGGCCGTCGACAGCGGAGAACTGCCCGGTGACACCGATCGCGGCACGCACCGCCTGCGGGTCGGCGGCCAGGTCGTGGCCGCCGATGTGGATTTCGCCAGAGGCGGGGCCGGCGGTGATCAGGGTGGAGAGGATGTTGACGGCGGTGGTCTTGCCCGCGCCGTTCGGGCCGAGCAGGGAGAAGATCGTTCCTTCGGGGACGGCGATGTCGATGCCGTCGAGCACGGTCTTGTCGCCGTAGGACTTGCGCAGCCCGTTCGCCGCGATGGCCAGGTCGGTCATGAGGAGGTGCTCCTTTTACAGGCTGCGGGCGGTGACGTCGCCGTGGTCGGTGGTCGCGTGGATGGTCAGGCCGGCGGCGGCGCCGTCGGTGTTCTTGAGCGCGTTGTGGATCCGGCCGTAGCCGGTGCCGGCGTCCAGGGAGGCGGAGACTCCGTGGGCGGCGCCGACCGTCACGTCGCCCATCCGGGTGCGCAGCACGACCATGCCGGAGGTGGCCTCGGCGATGTGGATGTCGCCCTTTTGGGTGCTGATCTCCGCGGGGCCGGTAAGGCGGCCGACCGAGACGTCACCGGCGTCGGCGGCCAGGCGCACGCTCGCGGCCTCGTCGATCTTGACCGCGCCATGTGCGCCCTCGCAGGCAACGTCGCCGAGCCGTCCGACGCCGCGGATCTCGGCGCAGGACGCCTTCGCCTCGATGCTCGAGCCGGCGGGCAGCTGGACGGTCACCTCGATGGACCCGGAGGGGCCGAAGTACTGGTTCTTCGCCGCCGGGGCCTCGATCCGCAGGACACCGTCGACGTATACGACCGTGGCCTGCTCCGCCGCCTTCACATCGCGGCCCTTCGAGGCGTCGGCGGGCAGGACCTCGACCGCGGTGTCGGCCCGCTCGGCGGCGATGAACTGGATGCGCCCCGCGGGGATGTCCAGTACGGCGGTGATCGGGGCGGGTGTGTCGAACTTCTGCATCGTGCTCTCCTCTACGTCTACGTTCACTGTTCGTTTCCGACAACAGAAACGCTACGTTGCATTCGAGGATCCGGCAATGAGTTCGTTGCGCATTGGTGGCATCAGTGCAGGTCGAGCCTAGGAATTCATTGCAATGACTCTGCGCGTAATGCAACGACAGAAGGAGGGTGCATTGCAATGACATGGAGTGAACGCTATGCTGGGGCATCAAGGAACCGCGAAGGAGATTGCGATGCCGGGAGGCAGGCTCACCCAGCAGGACCGCCAGAAGATCGCGCTGGGGCTGGCGGACGGCCTCGCCTACGCGGAGATCGCCAGAGGTCTCGACCGCCCCACCTCGACGATCACGCGTGAGGTGATGCGCAACGGCGGCCCCACCGCCTACCGCGCCGACTTGGCCCACCGCGCCACCGAACGCCGCGCCCACCGGCGCAAGCACACCCCGCCCCGAGGGCAGGGAGCGCCGACGCAGGGCCACGGGCGCGACGCCGAGGCCGTGCGCGAGTACGAGGAGACGTTCACCACCCTCCTCATGCAACAGGGCCTGCCCAAGATGATGGCCCGGGTGCTGACCTGCCTTTTCACCGCCGACGCGGGCAGCCTCACCGCGTCCGAACTCGTCCAGCACCTCCAGGTCAGCCCGGCGTCCGTCTCCAAGGCGATCGCGTTCCTCGAAAGCCAGGGCCTCGTCCGCCGGGAACGCGACGAACGCCGCCGCGAGCGCTACCTCGTCGACGACGACGTCTGGTACCAGTCGACGATCGCCAGCGCCCGCGGCACCGCCCAGATCGCAGAGACCGCACGGCAGGGCGTCGGCATCCTCGGCCGCGAAACCCCGGCCGCCGCCCGCCTTGAGAACATCGCCCGCTTCTGCGACTTCATCAGCGAGAGCATCCTCCGCGCCGCGCTGCAGGTCCGCGAGGTCCTCTACACGAAACCCGAAGCGAGCTCAGGCGGCACGGCCGAGTCGAGTTCAGATCGCTGATAAAGGCTCAACGGTCGGTGAGCAGCCCGGCGTCGTGTGCGAGGACGGCGGCCTGTACTCGGTTGGCGCAGCCGGTGCGGGTGAGGATCCGGCTGATGTGCGCCTTGACCGTGCCGGCGCTCAGATACAGCTGATCGGCGATCTCCGCGTTGGACAGGCCCGTGCCGAGCAGCCGCAGGACATCCCGTTCGGCCGGGGTCAGCTCTTCGGTCCTGCGCAGAGCGGCCTCGGTTTCCCGGCCTGACCGTACGTGCCGTTCCAGCAGCTGCCGGGTGATCCTGGGCGCCAGGACCGGTTCACCCCTCGCGGCGAGTTGCACGGCGCGGATCAGCTCGGCGGGACCGGTGTCCTTGAGGAGGAAACCGCTCGCCCCGGCCCGCAGGGCGCGCGTCACGCTCGCTCCCTCGCCGAATGCCGTCAGCATCACGACACAAGTGCGGGGCGAGAGACGGGCGATGTCCTCGGCGGCCGCGATTCCGTCCCGGGTCGGCATCTGGATGTCGAGGAGGGCGACGTCGATGTCCTGGGCGCGGCATGCCGCGGCGGCTTCCCGACCGTCGCCCGCCTCTGCGCCCACTTCGATGTCCTCGGCGTTCTCCAGGATCAGCCGGATTCCCGCACGCATCAGTGCCTCGTCGTCGGCGATCAGGACTCGGATCATCAGCTCATCTTAGGACTGCCGTCGTCAGCAGTACGACGAGGCAGCCCACCGTCGGCAGGACCACGAGCAGCGCCACGCAGCCCGATCCCAGGACTCGCGGCCAGGTCAGGATCTCGTCCGACAGCGGCGCACGGGCCCCTTCCTGCCCGATGCCGCCGGAGGGAAGGCGGGCCGTGTCCGGAGGGGTTTCAGTGAAGGCCCCCTCAAGCGCGGCGGACTCAAGGGGCTTCCCGTGGGTGGGCAGCCAGGCCGCCATGCGGAAACCGCCGTTCGTCAAGACGCCCGCTTCGAACGTGCCGCCGAGCAACGAGATCCGTTCCTGGCAGCCGGCCAGCCCGCTGCGGCTTCCCCCCCTGGGAGTGGTCCGCCGCGCGCGGTGGATCGTTGGTGACGGACACCACGATCCCCTTGTCCGTGCCTTTGACCTCCACCTTGGCGGGCGCGCCGGATGCGTGTTTCAGCACGTTCGTCAGCCCTTCGCGGACCACCCGGTGGATCGCCTGACGCGTACGGAGGCCCACCTCGGCCGTGTCGGGAACGGACCAGTCCAGCTCGACGGTGCTGCCTGTCTGCCGGGACTCCGTCACCAGAGCGGTGATGTCCTCACGCGTTCCGCTCTCGTCCCCGGTCCTGTCCGTCAGGTCCGTGATGTCCACGTGCCGCAGGACACCGAGGATTTCGCGCAGTTCCCCCATGGCCGTACCGGCGGTCGTGCGCAGCAGCTCGGCCTGTCCGACGAGGGCGGGTGCCTGTCGCGCGGCGGCGAGTTCAAGCGCCCCGGCGTGCACCGAGATCAGGCTCAGCCGGTGGCCCAGGAGATCGTGCATCTCTCCCGCGATCCGGGTCCGTTCCTCCGTTCGGGCCGCTGCGGCGGTCAGCGTGCGGGTCTGTTCCAGATAGGCGTTGCGTTCCCGCAGCAGGCTGACCAGGGGCCGCCGCCGCCCCAGCAGGGTCCCGGCCAGGGTGGGGAGCAGCAGAAGCAGCACCGCGGAGACCGCGTTGCCGGCCAGTTCCAACGGCAAGGCATCGGACCGGACCAGGGCACGGGCGACGGTCAGGGCACCGACGGTGGCGCAGGCCACCCCGACGGCCTGCCACGCACGCCGCTGCGGTGCGATACGACGGGTGGCGGACAGCACGACCAGCGGCACCACCGCCAGCGTCCACACGTTGTCACCCACGAGCAGCAAAGAGGCGCAGAGGACCGCGGCGACCGGCCGGACGCGCCGAGCGGGGACGATCAGCGCCGCCCAGACCCCCTCCAGCACCGCCGACGCCGGCCGTTCCGGGGGCGCCAGCAGCAGCAGCGGCAGCAGGCAGAAGGCTGCCGCCAGGGCACAGACCAGCGCCTCGACGACGACCGTACGGCGCTCAGCGGCACGCATCGCGGCCCAGCTCTCGACCGCCTCGCGGCGCACCCACCGAGGCACACCGGTCAGCGTGCGTCCCAGCCATACGGACGGGGGCGGCGGCTGTGTGTCTTCGGGCACCTGACTCATGACCACCCCTGCCCCGCCACCGTGGATCTCCGGGAGGAACGGTAGCTGCTGCGGCGGGCGGTCTCCGCACGGCGGAACTCGGGTGTCATGCGCCCAGCCGGAGGCTCAGCTCCGCCCGCAACGCGGCCACGTCCACCTGGCCGGCAGCCAGCAGCCGTGCGACCACGCCACCAGCCCCGGCGTCCGCATCCGTCGCCGACTCGTCGAGCAGCGCGGACAGCAGGTGGACCGTACCGACCGTGGGCGAGCCGTGCTCGGCGGCGGACAGCCGCGCGACCGCCACGGTCCGGTCGGCGGCAGCGGACAGCCGCACACGGTCGCCGTCGGGAACAGCGGCAGACGGGATCGCCGAAGCCGAAGAGACCAGGGAAACCTGCCGTACGCCGTGCCGGCGCAGCAGAGCCGGAGCAGAGTTGGCGCCCGACAGGCTCCCGGGAAGCGAGTGCCCGGCAACGGACAGTGCCCGGTCCAGGGCCAGTATCCCCAGCAGGAGATCCACCGGCTCCGCCGCCGCGCGCCCGCACCGTACTGCTTGCCGCACGGCCTCGACGGACACCGCGAACAGAACCGGTGAGCCGTTCACGGCGGCCCCGGAGGTCCACGAAGTCAGCGCGCGTGTCAGGCGGTTACCGCTCTTGCCCAGCGTTCCGGCCCGGCGAAGAAGGGTGACGCCGCGGGATTCCGGTCCCGCGGTCTCCGCCTGGGCGCTCGCGTCCAGTCTGTCGAGCGCGGTCGCCGCGGCGGCCGGATCCAGCCCCTGCAGCAGCAGGGCTTCCCGTGCCCTGCTGTCCGGCAGGTCCAGCAGGGCACGGGCCGCATGCCGGCAGCGCACCGCTGTCGTCCCCTCGGCGCGGGCCGACCTGAGCGCGAGCAGCAGGCACGCGCGCATCGCCCCGGTCATCCCGGGCAGCATCGGGCCGCTCTCCGAAGCCGATCCGCGCGAACCGAGGCCGAAGCGCCACCGTGCTTCACGCCAGGCCGCATCGACCTCCACCTCATCGGCTTCCGCGCCGGCCGCGACCGGCGCACTGTGCACCTCGTCGTCACTCACCCAACCGCGGCCCGCGCGGCCGGAGATCAAGCCGCTGAGCGCACCGGCCTTCCGCATCCCCGGCGCGATCGCCGCACCGGCGTCCGTGTCCCCCAGCACGAGCGCGGCCAGCAGGGTGTCCGTCCCCACGGCCGGCAACTCGCGCCTGACCGCACGGCGCAGTGTCTCCACGAGCAGGTCCATGACGTCCGGCTCGAACTCTGTGGTCGCTCCGATCACGGCCGTGGCGTCGGCGTGTGCTCCGGTCGTCCCTCGCTGATCCATCGAACCTTCTCCTCGAAGCGCGGTGGCTTGGTCAGAACGACGCTAGACGCGCCCCCCGCGACACCGCGTCGGCCGACCGCCCACACTCCCGGTCCGATCGGCACGCCGGCTACGGAACCCCCGAGGATCACGACTGGCCGGGGAGGATCACACGCGCAGCCAGGTGCGGCGGTCGCGCGCCGCCGCGTACAGCAACTCGATGTCCGCGGGCTTCAGTACGCCGCCGAGCCTGGCCAGCGCGAGCACCTCGTCCTCCCGCAGAATCCGTACGTCCGGTGGCGCGGGCAGCACATCCAGCCGCGCCGCCCCCACCACGGCGAGGACCGGGCGCACCGCCGCCGTCAGCGCGAGGGTCGCCCGCTCGGCCCGGCGGCGGGTCAGCCGCAGCAGCGGGCCGGGCACGCCGCGGCCGGCCCGCACCATCGGGTCGGCGACCCGCACCCGCAGCCGGCGGGCCGCCAGGGTGTGCACGGCCAGCACCCCGCCCGGGCCGACGGCCAGATGGTCGATGCGGTCGGCGCCGGGCAGCGGCACGGAGTGAATGATCCGCCAGCCCGCGTCCTCCAGCCGGTCGAGAGTGTCGCCGAGCAGCTGCTGGGCGGCGAGTTCCGCGCGTCGCGGGTCCCGGCGCAGGCGGCGTCCGTCGGGGAGGCGGTCCAGTTCGGCGTGGAGGGCCTCGCCGGGGCGGTTGGGGGCGAGGTCGTCGTCCGGGTGCAGGGACAGCCTGGCGAGATCGGCGGAGGTGGGCACGGGCGGCGGTCCGACGGAGACCTCGCCGGTCAGATACGGGGCGAGGGCGGCCAGCGCTTCGGCGCGGTGGCGTTCGGAGACCAGGCTGACGCGGCCGCTGTCCCTGTCGTACCAGGCGACGTTGCGACCGTCCGGGAGGCTGACGTACAGCCGGTCCCGGCCCTGTCTGCGAGCCGGCGTGACGCGCAGTCCGCTCATGCCACCACCTCCCGACCATGGGAACAGCCGCGGGGCCTTCGGGGCAATAACCCCGCGATGCCGGAGCCGTGGTGCACACTCTCCCCAAGCGCAAGGTTCTTGGGAGGGGGCAAGTGTGTTCGGGGGGATCGACGAGGTCGACTGGGCATCACTGGCGCACGCCTATGGGCCGGCGGACGACGTGCCTCACATGCTGTTCGGACTCGCGTCCGCGGATCCCGCGGAACGCGAGACGGCGCTCGACGGGATGTACGGAGCAGTGCACCACCAGGGCGATGTGTACGACTCTACGCTCGCCTGCATCCCCTTCCTCATCGAGCTCGTGGCGAATCCCGCGGTCCAGGACCGGGGCGGCATCGTCGAGCTGCTGACCAGCATCGGCGGCATCGATCTGGACGGCGACGACGAACTCGACCCGGAGGACGAGGAGTTCGAGTACGCCGCGAACTACGCGATGGCCTCGTCCGCCGTGACCGCGAGCGCGGACGTCTTCCTCGCGCTGGTCGACGCGCAGGACCGCGGCGTGCGGCTCGCGGCTCCGCTCGCGCTCGCCACGCTGCACGACGATCCCGAGCTGGTGCTCGGACTGCTGCGGGAGCGGCTCGCCGTCGAGCCGGACGCGGAGGTGCGGTTCGCCTGCGTCGAGGCCGCGGGCCGGATCGCGCTGCGCCACCGGCAGCTGGCGCCCGAGGTGGTGGAGTGGCTCACCGTGCTGACCCGGGCGCCGAGCCACCCGGGGCTGCGGCTGGCCGCGCTCGCGCAGCTCGCCCGCTGTGCGCCGGACACGCTGCCCGCCGATGTCGTGCCGGGGGTGACGGGCCTGCTGCGCGAACTGCGAGCGGAGCCGGTCGGCCCCTGCACCGAGCCCGCCGCAACCGCCGCCGAGCCCGCGGCACCCGTCACCGAACCGGCCGGCCCCAGCACGGAGTCGGTCACCCCCGCCGCCGAGCCCGTGGCCGAGCGGCCGTCGACGCCCACCCTCCTCGGGCGGCTGCGCGAGATGCACGAGGCGGACCGGGCCGGCCGCGGCGCCCCCTGGACGGCAGATCTGCTGCGTACGCTCCACTCCGGCCTCGGCAACCGCGTCGACGACCGCATCGCCCTGCTCGCCGACCAGTTGTGCAGCCCCGACTGGGGGCAGCGGATCGACGCCGTACGGATGAGCAGCGGGCTGCTGCGGACCTGGCGCGGTGCGTACGACGAGCTGGTCGGCCTGATCGGCGAGCAGCTCGCCGACCCGGAGAAGGGGCTGGCGGACGCGGCCGCCGACGCGCTCGGGGAGCTGTTCGGCCTCGCCGCCCCCGCCGCGGACGCGCTGGCGGACCGGGTGGCAGCGGACCCCGGGGCCTGGGTGCGGGAGTGGGAGAGCGGGCCGCCCACGCTCGGCAGCGCGGTCGCCGCGCTGGCCCGGGCGGGCGACCGGCGTGCGGTGCCGGTGCTCGCGCGGACGCTCGAGCTGCCCGAGGCACCGCACGATCTGGGCTATGCGCTGGACCATCTGGGCGCGGCCGCGACATCGCTCGCGCCCGCGCTGCGCCACCGGCTCGGCGAGGTCGAACTGGACGAGCGGCTCTACGACCGGGCCGGACCGCTGCTGTACGGGCTGACGGCGCTGCGGGCCGCCGATGCGGTGCCCGAGGTGCTGCGGGTGCTGCGGGGCGCCCCCGACCACCGCAGGGAGTGGGTGGCCGAGTCGGCGCTGCGGGCGCTCACCGCCTTCGGGCCCGGCGCACAAGAGGCCGTTCCGGAGCTGCGGGCGCTGCTGCGCTGCGTGGGCGTGGGCTCAGGCGTCTCGGCGTCCCTCGCGGCGCGGACGGCGGGGGCGCTGTGGGCGATCGAGGGTGACGCCGAGCCGGTACTGCCGGTGCTGCGTGCGGCGCTGTCCGCCGCGGACTCCGGGGCGCGGCGGTCGGCGGCGACGGCGCTCGGCGCGCTGGGGCCGGCGGGCGAGGAGGCTTCCGGGGCGCTTGGTGACCTGCTGGGGGCGCCGGAGCCGTGGACCCGGTTGGACGCGGCGATCGCGCTCTGGCGGGTGACGGGCGAACATGGGCGGGCATGGCCGGTGCTGCTGGCGGCCTGGGAGGGACTGCCGAACACCCGGGTCCCGATCGCCGAGTGCCTCGCG
The DNA here is from genome assembly GCF_042888505.1 of Streptomyces sp. NPDC002870. Taxonomy (NCBI): domain Bacteria; kingdom Bacillati; phylum Actinomycetota; class Actinomycetes; order Kitasatosporales; family Streptomycetaceae; genus Streptomyces; species Streptomyces sp. NPDC002870. The sequence continues at coordinate 274,421 of NZ_JBIAPW010000002.1, read as the reverse complement.
GAGCTGACGGCCGAGGGCGCGGAGCGGATCCTGCGCGACGAGCTGGCGGCCCTGCGACGTCACAACGCGATAGACGGCGGATACGGCAGCCATGACATCTTTACGGACGAGAAGCTGCTGGCCCTGTGCCGGCGGGCACTGACGAGGGAGAGAACGGCATGATCATCTTCGGCACCAAGGGCTACCTCTACCAGCTGGCCATACTCACGCTGGTCTGCGGGAGCTGCGGCAATCCCTCCGCACACACGCTCAGGAAGCGCGTCACGAAGTTCACGCTGTTCTTCGTGCCGCTGTTCCCGTTCTCGACGAAGTACGCGACACAGTGCACGTTCTGCGGCATGGAGCAGCAGGTGACCAAGGAGCAGGCGGAGCAGCTGCAGCTCCAGGGCGCGGGCGGGCCCGGCGGTCAGGCGCACGGGCAGCCGCAGCAGCAGCCCGGACAGCAGCCGTACCAGTACTGACACAACGCCGAAGCCCGGGCTGACGGTCTGTCGGCTCACCTTCGACGCACTATGACATAAAGGGAAAAAGGCCTGCGTCTTGCTACGTTGCGTGGCATGACCGCAACGACGGCGGGGGACGCTCCTCCGCCCGGACTACGCCTCCCCAAGCGGCGGGGCGTCGAGCTCTCGCTCCTTGTCTGTGCCGTCCTCATGTGCGTCTACGGCTACATCGACGTCGGCCTGACGAGGAACAGCGCGGTTCCGCCGGACGCCCTGCGCTACGGAGCGGGCCTCGGCGTGCTGGCCCTCCTCGCGCATCTCGCCGTACGCTTCTGCGCCCCCTACGCCGACCCGCTGCTGCTGCCCATCGCGGTCCTTCTCAACGGCCTCGGCCTGGTGCTCATCTACCGTCTCGACCTGGAGACCCCGCTCGACGAGGCCGCACCCGCCCAGCTGATCTGGTCCACGCTCGGTGTCGCGCTGTTCATCGTCGCCGTCGTCTTCCTGCGCGACCACCGGGTCCTGCAGCGTTACGCGTATCTCTCGGTCGTCGCCGCCCTCGTCCTGATGATCGTGCCGATCCTCTTCCCCGCCGTGAACGGCGCCAAGATCTGGATCCGGATCGGCGGACTCTCCTTCCAGCCGGGCGAGTTCGCCAAGATCCTGCTCGCCGTCTTCTTCGCCGCGTATCTCGCGGCCAACCGCAACGCCCTGGCCTACACGGGCCGCCAGATCTGGCGGCTCCAGCTGCCCACCGGCCGGGTGCTCGGCCCGATCGTCGCGATCTGGCTGCTCAGCGTCGTCGTACTGGTCCTCGAACGCGACCTCGGCACCTCGCTGCTCTTCTTCGGACTCTTCGTGATCATGCTGTACGTGGCGACCGGCAGGACGGGCTGGATCGCCGTCGGCCTGCTGCTCGCGGCGGCCGGGGCGTTCGCCGTCGGCACCCTCGAACCACACGTCCACAGCCGGGTCGAGGACTGGCTCGACCCGTTCGCCACCATCAGGGCGGGCCAGGGCCCCAGCCAGCTCGCCCAGTCACTCTTCGCCTTCGCTGCCGGCGGGATGCTCGGCGCGGGCCTCGGCCTCGGGCACTCCATCCTGATCGGCTTCGCCGCCAAGTCGGACTTCATCCTCGCCACCGCGGGCGAGGAGCTGGGCCTGGTGGGCCTCACCGCGATCTTCATGCTGTACGCGCTGATGGTTGCGCGCGGCTACCGCGCCGGGCTCGCTCTGCGCGACCCCTTCGGACGACTGCTGGCCATCGGGCTCGCCTCGATCATCGCCCTCCAGGTGTTCGTCATCGCGGGCGGCGTGATGGGCCTGATCCCGCTGACCGGCATGGCGATGCCCTTCCTGGCCCAGGGCGGTTCGTCCGTCGTCACCAACTGGATCATCGTGGCGCTGCTCATCCGGGTCAGCGACTCGGCCCGCGCGCCGCATCCCGACGTGGTGGAGACCGGCGTCATCGCCCCGGTCCTGGAGGACGAACGGTGATCCGCTACATCCGCCGCGCCGCCGGCCTGTGTCTGCTGCTCCTGGCCGCGCTGCTGGTCAACGCCGCCCGCGTGCAGATCATCGACTCCACGTCGCTCGACAAGAACCCCGCCAACAGGCGCCTGGCCATTGCCCGTTACGACGAGCCGCGCGGCGACATCCTGGTCGGCGGCAAGCCCGTCACCGGCTCCAGGGACAGCGGCCAGCAACTGCGGTACGAACGCACCTACACCCAGGGCCCGCTGTACGCGCCCGTCACCGGCTACGCCTCGCAGACGTACGGCACCACCCTCATCGAGAACGCCCAGAACGGCATCCTGGCCGGGACCGACCCCATGCTCGCTCCGCTGCCCTTCTGGAACGACATCAGCCGCATCCAGCAGCCCGGCGGCGATGTCGTCACCACCATCGAGCCCTCGATGCAGCGCGCCGCGTTCGACGGGCTCAGCGGCAAGCGGGGCGCGGTCGCCGCGCTCGAACCGTCGACCGGGAAGATCCTGGCGCTGGTCAGCAGCCCTTCGTACGACCCGGGGGTGCTCTCCGGTACCGGACCGCCGGTCAGGACCGAGTGGGCGAGGCTCAATGCTTCGGGCGGCCGGCCGATGCTCAACCGGGCCATCCGGCAGACGTATCCGCCCGGCTCCGCCTTCAAGATCGTGACAGCGGCGGCCGCGCTGGACTCGGGTGTGGTCACGGACGTCGACGCGCCGTCCGGCGCGCCCGATCCCTATGTCCTGCCCGGCACCAGAACGACGCTCCCCAACGCGGCGGACGATTGCGGCGACGCCTCGCTCGCGTACGCCATCCAGTGGTCCTGCAACACCGTGATGGCGCATCTGGGGGTGAAGGTGGGCCTGGCCGGAATGGTGGACACGGCGGGCAAGTTCGGCTTCAACGACCGCGGGCTGCGGATCCCCTCGCGCGTCGCCGTGTCCAATTTCGACCGCCATATGACCGTCGATCAACTGGCCCTCTCCTCGATCGGGCAGTTCGACACCACGGCGACGCCGCTGCAGATGGCGATGGTCTCGGCCGCCGTCGCCAACGGCGGGGATCTCAAACGCCCCTATCTGGTGAACCGGGTGACCAGGTCGGACGGCCGGACGGTCGCGCGGAACTACCCGCAGTCGTACCAGCAGGCGATGAATCCCTCGACCGCGCAGCAGCTCCAGCGGATGATGGTCCGGGCCGTCGAGGAGGGTACCGGCGAGAACGCCGCGATCGAGGGAGCGACGGTGGGCGGCAAGACCGGCACGGCGCAGCACGGCCTCGGCAATTCCGGTCGCCCCTATGCCTGGTTCATCTCCTGGGCGCAGGCGGCCGGCGCGAGCCGGCCGGCGGTCGCGGTCGCCGTGGTCGTCGAGGAGGACGTGTCGGCCGACCGCGGCGAGATCAGCGGCGGCGGCAGCGCGGCGCCGATCGCGCGGGCGGTGATGGAGGCGGCGCTGCGAGACTGACGGCGTGACGGTGGAAGAGGCTCTGGAGCGGATCGCTCGGCTCGACCCTGAGCTGTGCGCGTTCATCGAGGTGTTCGGCGAGGCGGCTCGGGCACGCGAGGTGTCGCGCGAACTTCCCCTCGCCGAACTTCCCCTTGCCGGGCTGCCGTTCGCGGTGAAGGGTCCCTCGGGCATCCGTTCGTACGCGGCCCGCCGGCTGATCGCGGCCGGCGCTGTGCCGGTCGGCTCGACGGCGGTGCCGGGCCCCGGCACGTACTGGCAGACCTGGGGTCTCGGCGCGCACGGCCGCACGGTCAACCCCTGGCGCCCGGACCGTACGCCGGGCGGCTCGTCGGCCGGTTCGGCGGTGGCGGTCGCGGCGGGGATGGTGGGCCTGGCCACCGGCAGCGACGGGGCGGGGTCGGTGCGCATCCCGGCGGCCTGGTGCGGGGTGTTCGGCCTGAAGACGACGAACGGCCTGCTTCCGTCGCCCGACCGGACCGGCCTGGCGTCGGCGGGGGTGCTGACGCGCACGGCGGCGGACGCGCGGGCGTATCTGCGTTGCGTCCTCGACGGGTACGCGGAGGTGCGGCCGCCGTTCCCGGTACGGGCGCGCTGGTCGCCCGACCTGGGTTTCGCCCGGACTGATCCGGAGGTGGAGTCGGTCGCCCGGGCTGCGGTGGAGCGGCTGGTCCGGGCCGGAGTCCTGTGCCTCGACGAGCGGCCGTTCGCGCTGCTCGACCCGAGGGACGCATGGCAGGCGGTACGGCGCGGGGAGCCTACGGCGGGGGCGGCGCTGCGCACGGAGAACGACCGCCGTCTCGGTGCGCTCTTCGCGGACACGGAGCTGCTCCTCACCCCGGCCACCCCGAACCGGCCGCACGGCCACGACGGCCCCGGCGAGCTCTACTCCACCGCCCTGACCTGGGCTTTCAACCTCAGCGGCCACCCGGCGGCAAGCATCCCGGCCGGCTTCACGAGCGACGGCTGTCCGGCCGGCCTGCAACTGGTCGCGGCGCGCGGCGCGGACGTCTCGCTCCTCGAAATGGCAGTGGCGGCGGAGGGCACACGATTATGGTGCGCTCATGACCATGACCTACCAGCTCGCCCAGGTGAACATAGCCCGGCTCAAATTCCCGCTGGATTCCCCGGAGCTGAAGGACTTCGTCGACGGTCTGGACCCGGTGAACGCCGTCGCGGACGCGGCGGAAGGCTTCGTCTGGCGGCTGCAGAGCGAGACCGGCAATGCCACGGATGTGCCGGTCTTCGGGGACGAGTGGCTGATCCTGAACATGTCGGTGTGGCGGGACGCCGACGCCCTGACCGCGTTCATGTACCAGGGACAGCACCGGGAGCTGCTGGGGCGGCGCTACGAGTGGTTCGAACGTGTCCAGGAGGTCATGGCCACGCTGTGGTGGGTGGAGCGGGGCCACCGCCCGACGGTCCAGGAGGCGGAGGAACGCCTGCGTCACGTACGCGAACACGGCCCGACGGCACGGGCGTTCACGCTGCGGACGAGCTTCCCGCCGCCTTCGGCGGAGTGATCAGCCCGGCTGCTGCCCGCGGCGGTTGACGGCGGTGAGGTCGATGTCGAGGGGGAACGGAAGGTCCACCTTGAGCTGCTTGTGGTGGATGCCGGTGTGCGCGTACGTGCGGGTGGCGGGGTCGAGCTCGTATACGTACACGACAGGGAGCCCGTCGTCCTCCTCCACACGCCAGAAGTGCCGGATGCCTGCCCTGGCGTACTTGCGGGGCTTGACCTCGCGGTCACGTTCCACGGAATCTGCGGAGACGACCTCCACCGCGAGGATCACGTCCTCGGGCTCGAACCACGTCTGTCTCGGGCCGGCGTCCGCCTCGACCGGCACCACGACAACATCGGGCTCCGGTCGACTGCGCCTGTCCAGTCTGACCGTCATTTCCCCGAGGGCCTCCAAATGCTCCGGCGCCTGGCTCGTCAACGCGTGCACCAGAAAGTGGATGGTGCGCGTGTGAGATTCGGAAGCTTGTCGAGGTCGTCCGCCGTCCAGCCGTCGGCTGGCGGACGGGCCCACTCGTACTGCTCGTCCAGCCCGTACTCGCGTGCGGCGCTCATGATTGCTCCCATGCGACGGCGTCTGCCTGGCACAGCCAGCGTACCCAGCATGGATGCGCACTTGCCCCTCGTACGAGTGAGCGACACTCCTGGCGTTGACCGCCCGCTGCCGCGCACGTGGTCCGGGCCCGGCGTCCGCAGCCGCCGGGGCCCGGCAGCAAGTCGTTCGACACGCTGCTGGAGGCGCACTCGAAGGACCTCCGCCCGCGGCCGGCCCTTGAGGTTCACGCGTCAGCCGGCCGCCTGGGCACCCTCCGCACCCGCCGCGATCGCCTCGTCCACCTCCGCGACCCGCGCCTGCTCCTCCGTCGCGAAGCGTTCGCGGTCGAGCTGCTCAGCGATCTCCTCGTCCTGGGACATCAGGAGGTCGAGATTGGCGTCGCCCATCTCGAAGACGCCCATGTCCAGATACGCCTTCTGCAGGCGCTCGCCCCACAGCCCGATGTCCTTGACGCACGGCACGATCCGGCTGAACAGCAGCTTCCGGAACATCTGCAGGAATTCGGACTGCTCGGAGAGCTCTGCCGCCTCGGCCTTGGGGATGCCGAAGTTCTCCAGCACCTCGACCCCGCTGAGCCGGTCGCGCATCAAGTAGCAGCCCTCGATGACGAAATCCTCGCGCTCGCGCAGCTCCGCGTCGCTGAGCTCCTTGTAGTAGTCACGCAGCGCCATCCGCCCGAAGGCGACGTGCCGGGCCTCGTCCTGCATGATGTAGGCGAGGATCTGCTTCGGCAGCGGCTTGTCCGTCGTGTCCCGGAGCAGGCCGAACGCGGCGAGCGCGAGCCCTTCGATGAGGACCTGCATGCCCAGGTACGGCATGTCCCAGCGGGAGTCGCGCAGGGTGTCGCCGAGCAGCCCCTGGAGGTTGTCGTTGATCGGGTAGAGCATCCCGATCTTCTCGTGCAGGAAGCGGCTGTAGATCTCCGCGTGCCGGGCCTCGTCCATCGTCTGGGTGGCGGAGTAGAACTTCGCGTCCAGGTCGGGCACCGACTCCACGATCCGCGCCGCGCACACCATCGCGCCCTGCTCGCCGTGCAGGAACTGGCTGAACTGCCAGGAGGTGTAGTGCCTGCGCAGCTCCCCCTTGTCCTTCTCGGTCAGCTTCGGCCAGTGGCGCGAGCCGTAGAGCGTGAGCGCCTCGTCGGGGGTGCCCAGCGGGTCGTACGGATCGACCTGAAGGTCCCAGTCGATGCGCTTGACGCCGTCCCACTGCTTGTCCTTGCCCTTCTGGTACAGGGCGAGCAGCCGGTCGCGGCCGTCTTCGTACTCCCAGCTGAAGCGGGCCGCGCCGGAGGCCGGGACCTGCCAGTGGAGACTTTCCGGCGCGTGCGTGTAGCGGTCGTGTGTCGACACTGACGGCTCCTTCGCCTCATATCCCGCACCACTACGGACAGTTGGCAGGCTCACACGTTGGTAGACGTCCCGTCAACAAGTCGTACGCAAGGGATTGACGGTCTTGCTGACAGGCATTCTCATAAGGGTTGACGTTGCTCACCCCACCCGCGAGGTGCCCTCAGCCATGACGACAGTGACCGAACGCGACGTGCAGCTGCTCCGTGACGCGCTGGGCCCGCTCCGGGACCGGGAGCAGGTCGCCCAGCGCCTCCTCGAGTCCTCCGCCAAGCACTCCTTCGACCCCGACAAGGAGCTCGACTGGGACTCCCCGGTCGAGGAGGGCAAGTGGTTCTGGCCGCCGGAGCTGCTCTCCCTCTACGACACCCCGCTGTGGCACAAGATGTCCGAGGAGCAGCGCCTGGACCTGGCCAGGCGCGAGTCGGCGTCGCTCGCCTCGCTGGGCATCTGGTTCGAGATCATCCTGATGCAGCTGCTGGTCAGGCACATCTACGACAAGCCCGTCACCAGCAGCCATGTGCGGTACGCGCTCACCGAGATCGCGGACGAGTGCCGGCACTCGATGATGTTCGCCCGGATGATCCAGAAGAGCGGGGCGCCGGCGTACCCGGTACCGCGGCTCTACCACAATCTGGCGCGCATCCTGAAGACCGTCTCGACCACACCGGGTTCGTTCGCGGCGACGCTGCTCGGCGAGGAGATCCTCGACTGGATGCAGCGCCTCACCTTCCCGGACGAGCGCGTCCAGACCCTGGTGCGCGGCGTCACCCGCATCCATGTGGTGGAGGAGGCGCGCCATGTGCGGTACGCCCGCGAGGAGTTGCGCCGGCAGATGGTGACTGCGCCGCGCTGGGAGCAGGAGCTCACGCGCCTCAGCTGCGGGGAGGCCGCACGCGTCTTCTCGGTCTGCTTCGTGAATCCGCAGGTGTACACGGATGTCGGCCTCGACCGGCGCGAGGCGGTCGCCCAGGTGAAGGCGAGCGGCCACCGCCGCGAGGTGATGCAGTCGGGCGCGAAGCGGCTGACGGACTTCCTCGACGACATCGGCGTCCTGCGCGGCCCGGGCCGCAGGCTCTGGAAGAGCTCCGGCCTCCTCGCGAAATCCAAGAACGGGGCGGTTACGCTGCGAGCATGACGAGTCCCGCTCCAGCGACCCGTGCGTACCGACGGCTCAGCGTCGAGGAGCGCCGCAGGCAGCTCCTCGCCGCCGCGCTCACGCTCTTCGCGCACCGGCCGCCGGACGAGGTCTCTCTCGACGACGTGGCAGAGGCGGCGGGCGTCTCCCGGCCCCTCGTCTACCGCTACTTCTCCGGGGGCAAGCAGCAGTTGTACGAGACGGCTCTCCGCTCCGCCGCCGACCAGCTGGAACTCTGCTTCACCGAGCCGCCCGCGGGGCCGCCCACCGAGCGGGTCTCCCGGGTCCTCGACCGCTATCTCGTCTTCGTCGACGAGCACGACGCCGGATTCAGCGCGCTGCTGCGCGGCGGCAGCGTCGCAGAGACCTCCCGTACGACGGCGATAGTCGACGAGGTGCGGCGGGCCGCGGCCGAACAGATCCTCGTCCACATCGGAGTGGCGCGGCCGGGACCGCGGCTGCGGATGATGGTGCGCACCTGGATCGCGGCGGTCGAGGCGGCCTCGCTGATCTGGCTGGACGAGGAGAAACAGCCGCCGGCGGACGAGCTGAGGGACTGGCTGGTCGACCATCTGATCGCGCTGCTCGCGGCGACGGCGGCGAGCGACGAGGAGACGGCGAAGGCGGTCAGGGAACTGGTGGCGCTGGAGACGCCGTCGGGGGCGGTGGGGGTGCTGGCGCGGCGGGTGGGGCCGGTGGTGGGGGACGCGGGGGGCTTGCTGTAGCGGACGCCGGGCGTCAAAGCCGTCCGCGGAGCGAGCCGTCCCCCGAGTCGCTACGGGGCTTATCCGAAGCGGCCCTCCACGTAGTCCGCCGTCCGCGGGTCCGACGGCGCGGAGAACATCGCCGGAGTGGGGCCGTGTTCGACGATGGCGCCCGGCGTGCCCTGTTCCGCGAGGAAGAAGGCGCATTGGTCGGAGACCCGTGCCGCCTGCTGCATATTGTGGGTGACGATCACGATCGTGACCTCGTGGACCAGTTCGCGGATCGTTTCCTCGATGCGGCGGGTGGACGTCGGGTCGAGCGCCGAGCACGGTTCGTCCATCAGGAGGACCTTGGGGCGGATGGCCAGGGAGCGGGCGATGCACAGACGTTGCTGCTGGCCGCCGGAGAGTGCTCCGCCGGGCTGGCGGAGGCGGGTGCGGACCTCCTTCCAGAGGCCTGCCTTGGTCAGGCACTCCTCCACGAGGTCGTCCCTGGCGCTGCCGCCCAGCCGGATGCCGGTGAGTTTCAGGCCCGCGGTGACGTTGTCGTAAATGGACATCGCCGGGAACGGGTTCGGCTTCTGGAACACCATGCCGACCTGGCGCCGCGCCTCGGTCAGCCGTTGGCCGGGCGCGTAGACGTCCTGGCCGTCGATCAGCACCTCGCCCGCGAGGGAGGCGGACGGGACGAGTTCGTGCATGCGGTTGAGGATGCGCAGGAAGGTCGACTTGCCGCATCCGGAGGGGCCGATGAGGGCCGTCACCAGGCTCGTCGGCATGGTCAGCGACACGCGGTCGAGGACTTTGTGGTCGCTGAACCAGGCCGAGATCCGGCGGGCCTCAAGGGTCGCCCCTGTGGCCCCGGTCGCTCCGGCGGCTCCGGTCGCCCCGATGGCTCCGGTGCTCCCGGAGCCACCGGCGTGCGCCGGGAGCGGGAGGGTGGTCTCGGTCTGGGTGGTCTGGTCGGTCACGGCACATCCTTGTTCGGCGGAGACTGGGTTACAGCAGGTTGGGGAGCAACAGCGCCGCCTGGTCGGCGACCGCCAGGCCGAGGGCGCCCAGCAGCGGCACGCCCACCACCCACGTGTGCGGCCGGCCCCAGCGGGCGTGCGCCCATGCGATCGCCGCGGCCGCCAGCACCAGCCCCTGGCCCCACAGCACGAGCGGCAGCCAGGCCGTCTGCTGCATGGCCATCGGCCTCTCGTCCTGGGGCAGGGCCCCCGGCGGGACGGCAGTCGGCGGCGTGGGCTGGGCGTCCGAGACCAGGTCGGCGTCCACCCGCAGAATGCCGCGGGCCATGAACGGGGTGCCGTCCGCCGTGATGAGGGTGAGGCGGCCACGGCCGCCGGTGAGCGCCTGCGGCTGGGGGTCGCCCTCCCGTCGCGGGCCGATGACCTTGTACGTGTGCTTCCCCTGCCCGGTGGTCACGGTGAACCGGTCCCCCGCGGTCAGGTCGCCCAGCCGCCCGAACGGCCCGCCATAGGTCGCCTGGCGGCCCATGATGACGCTGACTCCGGCCTGGCCCGGCAGCGTGGTGTCCCGGCGGTGGCCCGCCCCCCGGGCCAGGTCCTGTGCCGTGGTGCCCTCGCGGGCGACTTCGCGCAGCTGGAGTACGGGGATCTCCAGCAGCGCCACTGGCGCGCCGGGTTCCGGCGCCATGCCGCCACCCGCGGACCGGCCGACGGGGGCGACACCATTGGCCAGGTCGGACCGGAAACCGGCGTAGTCGACCTGCCGGTCGCGGGCATGCCGGAGGTCGCCCACGAGACCGACGTCGACGACGAATCCGAGCAGCAGCGCGGCGAGGATGCTCAATGCCGCGCTGACGACGCGCAGTCCGGGCCCGGCAGCCGGACGGCCGGACGGCGCGGGGCCGCCGGGTGATGTGCCGCGGACGGGAGCGCCGTCCGCGGCCACGGCGTCGGCCAGGGCAACCGGTGCCGTCATCCGATCCTCCGTGACACTGAGGTGGCGTAACCCCAGGCGTATCCGGGGCGCTTGGCCGTGATGGTGACGGTGAGCAGGTGGCCGCGGTCGGCCCTGGTCGGGTAGTACGTCACGCGGTTCGCACCGGTGATCGTCCACCCGTCGCGCTTCCAGGTGTAGCTGTACGTGGTGGCTGCGGGGGTCCACGTCCCCGGCCTCGCGGTCTGCCGGTAGCCAACCTTGGCGGTGCCGGTGATCGAGGGCCTCGTCACGTTCTTCAGCGCCGGGCCCGCAGCCACGGTCACGACCGGGCTGGTCGAGGTGGTACTGCCGGTGCTGTTGGCCGCGATCGCCCGGCAGGCGGTCTTGTGGTTGTAGTCGGCGGCGACGAGGGGGCGGGTCTTTGCGGTCGCGCCCCCGATCACCGCGCCGTCACGGAGCCAGAGGTACGAGACGGAGGTCGCGCCGCTGAAGGCCACGGTGCAGGTGGCCGTATAGCCGACCTTGAGGGTGCCGGTCACCTTCGCCGGTGTGACGACCACCGGGGGCTTGATCTTAACCGTGTACGACAGAGCCGCGGAGGCCGAAGTGGCGTACGCGGCCGGGTCGGAGGGGATGAACTCCGCCTTCAGCGCGTGGGTGCCGACGGCCAGGCCGCTGGTGGTCAGGGTGGCCGTCCCTGCGGACACGGCGACGGGGGTGCCGAGCTGGGTCGCCCCGTCCAGGAAACGTACCGAACCGGCCGCCTCGGCCGGGGCGACGGTAGCGGTGACCTTCACGGCAGTGCCCTGGACGACCGGGCTCGCCGGAGCCGCTGCGAGGGCGGTCGTGGTCGCGGCGGCGGGCGCGATGCTCTGGTAGGCGGTGCTCGAGGTGAACCAGATGGGGGCGGTGAAATCGCCGTACGTCGTCGAGCCGAACGCGGCCCGGCAGGTCAGCGTGAAGTCGTAGCGCCCCTGCAGCGTGGTGAACCCCGCCGTACTGGCGTAGTCCCGCATCGTCTGCGTCAGCGGCACCACGATGCCGCCGGCGCCCGAGGAGCCGTACGTCTCGATCGGTGAGTTGCTCACCACGATCTGGCCCTCGGCGGGGAAGCCCGAACCGGCCACGGAGACGATGAGGTTGGTCGCCTCCGCCGGGCACGGCCCCGCGGTGGTCAGCGTGACCCCGCTGGTGTCCGTACCGGTGGCCGGGGTCACCTCCATCGAGCCGAGGACATCCGCCCTGGCTCCGGTGGTGCCGAGCGCGAGCGCGCCGACGGCGAGGAGCGATGCGAGCGCGACCGACAAAGGCCGGCGTGCAGTTGAGAACTTCATGGCCTGTCTCCGCCTCAGACGTTCGGGGTGTCGGTGACGGGGAACTCTTCGCGCGCGCGGGTCCGGCGGACGACGATGATGCCCGCGGCGACGAGGAGGGCCGAGGCCGTGCCGACCAGGGCCACGTCGGTGCCGGTGGCCGCCAGGGATCCCTTGCCGCCGCCCGAGGCACCGCCGTTGACGTCGGTGGAGATGCCCTGCGAGCCGCCGCCCGGCGTCGCCGTGTCCGTCGGCAGGGCCGTGTCGGTGGGCGAGGCCGTGTCGGTGGGCGAGGCCGTGTCCGTCGGCGAGGCGGTGTCCGTCGGACTCGCCGTGTCGGTCGGGGACGCGCTCTGAGTGGGCGACGGGGAGCCGGTGTTGGTGGGCGCAGAGGAGGAGGGCGTGGCCGTCGGCCCGGCGGGGTCGGTGTTGCGGTACGCGGTGTTGGAAGTGAACCAGATCGGCGCGGTGAAGTCGCCGAGGCTGGTGCCGTTGAAGGCGGTGCGGCAGGTCAGCGTGAAGTCGTAACGGCCCTGCAGCGTGGTGAACCCCGCCGTACTGGCGTAGTCCCGCATCGTCTGCGTCAGCGGCACCACGATGCCGCCGCCCGGCGTGGTCGTGTAGGTACTGATCGGCGAGTTGCTCACCACGTTCTGGCCCTCGGACGGGAAGCCCGAGCCCTTCACCGCGACGATGAGATGGCTGGCCGCCTCCGGGCACCCCTTCGACGTGGTCAGCGAAATCCCCGTGGTGTCCGTACCGGTGGCCGGGGACACCTCCACCGAACCGACGACCGCGGCGTGCGCGGCGGTCGCGGCGAGCAGCCCGGCCGCGCCGGACGCCGCGATGAGCGATCCGAGGAGGACGGCGGTCGGCCGGGATATGAGGGTGCGGGACTTGAGTGTGAAGGACACGGTGTTCTCTCCTGTGGCTGATGGATCAAGACGTTCTGGTGGTGGTTGGGTTCAGTCGCTCGAAGCGGGCTCGGCGGCGCGGGCCCGGCGGCCTCGCACCCAGTGGGCGACACCCGCGAGGAGTGCCAGGAGGCCGACGGCGAACCCGCCCACCGACCAGGCCACGAGCGTGGTGTTGGAGTTCTGAGCGGCGTCGTCGGCCGCGGTGGCGGGCACGCCCGCTGGCGCACCGGAGCCGTTCGCGGGCGCGGAGGATGCCGCCGCCCCACCCGCCGCGCTCCCGGTTCCAGCGCCCGTACCGCCCCCCGACACGGTCGGCGGTACGGGCTGCTCCGATTGCCCCAGCGCCTTCGCGCCCGGGGCTTTGACCGCGACCCGCGTACCGTCCCGGTACGCGTCCTTCGCGGTGAACCGCAGGGACCCCGTGAAGTCCCGCAGACTCGTCAGGTCGAATGCGCCTTTGAGGCAGCTGACCGTGAAGGTGTAGGTGCCGCGCAGGGTGGTGAAGCCTGCCGTGCTGGCGTAGTCCCGCATCGTGTACGTCAGTGGGATCGACAGGCCGCCGCCGGGCACCTTCGGATAGGTGGCGAGCGGGGCGTTGCCGACGACGATCTGGCCTTCGCGAGGGAATCCCGCTCCGGTGACGCGGGCGATGACGTTGGCGGTCTTCGCGGGGCAGGGCGCGGCGGAACTGAGCGTGATGGGCTGGGCGTCGCTCCCCCGCGCAGGGCTGACCGCGAGTCCTCCGGACTCCGCCGCCTCGGCGTCGGCAGGTGTCCCCGCGACGACCGCTCCGGCGGTGAGCAGGATCGCCGCGAGACCGACGGCCTGCTTCGACCCGGCCGCGGCGGGGCGCAGCTCCGGTGCGCTCGTGCCCGCGCCGCGCCGCCGACGCCTGCGTACGAGCAGGAGTGTCAAGGCTCCGGCGGCGACCAGCAGCAGGACCAGCATCGCCCATGGCACGGCCCAGAAGTTCTCGACCCGAGTGACCCGCGGCAGCACGCGGTGCTTGACGTCGCCGCGCACGGGCCTGGGGTCGACGGTGACCGTGGTGGTGTCGCGCATGGACGGGACGACGCCCGTGGCCGAAGCCGTGATCTTCACGGCGGCGCCGGGCAGCAGCTCGGGGATGCCACGAGGCGCCGCCACCTTCGCACTACCTCCGAACAGATCGCGCACGCGCACCGCTTGACGGGCTGCCAGCCGGACATTGCCGGTGTTGCGCACGGTGAACGTGACGGTCGCGGAGCCGGTGCCGAAGGGGTTGGCCGTGCCGTGGTAGCTCGTGTTCAGGCCCTCGACGGTCAGCCGGGGCTTGAGCTCCCCGGCCACCCGCAGATAGATCCGCGCCCCGACCCGCTGGTCGACCGCGACCTTGCTGCCCTTCTTGTCCGTGCGTACCGCCGACAGCGAGGCGACGATGCCGCCGGTGTGGTCCCCGGGGGTCACCTTCTGCGGGACGGTCAGGGTGAAGGGCACGATGACGTGGGACCGGCCGGGCACACTCAGCACGTTCTTGCCGAGCTTCACCCAGGAGCCCACGTCGGTGGACTTGTGGTTCGCCGCGAACAGGTCGAAGCCGCCGTCGCCGGTGGTGAAGGCGTCGCCGGCGTACACGCGCAGGGTGAGCGGCTTCTTGCCGTAGTTGTGGACGGCGAGGTGGTCCTTGACGACGGCGCCGGGGGTCGCCCCGTACGAGAAGTGGGGCCGCGCGTCGGGCTTCTTCGCGGCCGACGGCTGGACACCGAAGGTCGTACGCCCCTGTCCGCCGTCGCCGGGCCGGGTGGCCGGAACCGGGGTGGCGGCCGACGCGGTTCCGGCTGCGGCCGGGAGGACGGCGAGGAGGCATGCGGCCAGGACGGCGGCGATGCGACGGGCTGAGGTCGTGATCATGTCGGGTCGTCCGTTCGGGCGCGGGACGGGTGGAGCGGGGTGGGTGGGTGACCGGGGCGCGCATCGCTGCCCGCCCCGGCCCGGGGCGGCTTACCTGGGGGCAGTGCCGCCGCCCCGTGACCATCCGGGTGGGTCAGATGGCCGTCAGGGTGAGCGTGGCGGTGTAGGTGCCGGCCACGGTCGAGGTCGGCGCGTTGAGAGCCAGGTCCGCCCCGACGTGGGCGGTGCCCAGGCCGGTTCCGTTGGCGAGGGAACGGGAGGACTTGAGTCCGGCCGTGCCCGCGTCCGCGGGGGCGACACCGCCCGCGGCGGCGACGGCCGCACCGGGTGTGACGGTCTGGGACGCGCCCTTGTCGATCAGCTTCGGCGTCCAGCCGAGGTTCTGACCGTTGATCAGGTGCGTACCGCCGTCGGAGAAGTCGGTCAGCTGGCCGCTGACAGACCAGCCCGGGTTACCGGCGCGGGTGTCGGTGAGCGTGACCGGGTTGATCGCGCCCGTCGTGGACAGCAGGTCACCGTTGGCGTTGAGCACCGGGGAAGGCAGGGTGACATGCGGGTTGTCGACGCTGATGACGAGCGCACCGGCTTCGACAGTGGTGGTGATGTCCTGCGAGGCGGTGACACCGGCGAAGGCGCCGATCACATACGGAACGGCACCGGAGTCGGAGCCGAGGTACGCGGCCGGGTTCGCCGGGACGAAGACCGCCGAGAAGGTGTGGTCACCCGCGCCCAGGCTGCTGGTGGTGTAGGCGGCCTGACCGGCGGCGACCGGCACCGTGGCCAGCGTGGTGGTGGTGCCGCCCACGGTGTCCTGGAACTTCACGGAACCGGCCGCCGAGGCGGGCGCCACCGTGGCCGACATGCTGACCGGGCTGTACTGGGCCGCGGTGCCGGCCGGCGAGACGGCCAGCGCGGTCGTGGTCGCGGTCGCCGGAGCGGTGTTGACCGTGTACGCGACCGCGGCGGACGCGGACGCGTTGTAGGCGGTGCTGCTCGGCGTGAAGGCGGCCGTCAGCGAGTGGCTGCCCGCGCCCAGGCTGCTCGTTGTGAGCGCGGCCTGGCCGCCGGAGACGTTCACCGGGTTGCCCAGCGCAGCGCCGTTGTCGCTGAACTGCACGGTGCCCGCGGCGCCGGCCGGGCCGACGGTCGCGGTCAGCGTCACGGGAGTACCCGCGGTGACCGGGCTGGCCGGGGACACCGCGAGGGAGGTGGTGGTGTCGGTCTTCACGGCCGGGTCGGTGTTCTGGTAGGCCGTGTTGGAGGTGAACCAGACCGACGCGGGGAAGTCGCCGAGGCTGGTGGCGTTGAAGGCCGTCCGGCAGGTGACCTGGAAGCTGTACTTGCCGGTCAGGTTGGTGAAGCCCGCCGTGTTGGCGTAGTCACGCATCGTCTGGGAGAGCGGGATGATGAGCCCGCCGTCCGCCGTCGATCCGTAGGTGCTGATCGGCGAGTTGCCGACCACGTTCTGGCCGCCGGCCGGGAAGCCCGAACCGGTCACCGAGACAATGACGTTGGTGGCGTTGGCTGGGCAGGGGCCGGACGTGGTCAGCGTCATGCTGGAGACGTCGGAGCCGGTCGCCGGGGTGACCACTGCGGTGCCGATGTCGGCGGCGTGCGCCGACGGAGCTAGGATCAGGCCGCCTGCAAGCACGGCGACCAGGCTCGCGAGACCGCCCGCCAGGGTTCGCGAGAGGGTGTTCTTCCACACAGTCGTGCTCTCCTTCTTTGAAGGATTCGAAAGTGGCGAAAGCGATGAATCAGGCATGGGGGGTTGAGTAACCACGTAGGTGCTGCGGCTGCGTCAGGGGGTCTGCTTGCTGGTGTCGCCGCAGTTCGCGTTGGTCCCGAAGCCGTAGGTGTTGATCACTGTCGGCTGCTGGCAGATCAGGGCGTTCGAGCCGACGAAGACGGTGCTCCAGGGCGCCGTCCCGATCTTGCTGGTCGGGATGACGTTGTAGACGTCGCGCTTCACACCGAAGTTGCTGTTGAGGGTGTTCGGCGCGAGGTTGTCGATGGTGCCGAGGATCGCGCGGCCGCGGAGGTCGGCGATGGTCTGCGTGGCCTGCGAGTTGTACTGCGCGATGGAGAACGGGACGATCGACTTGTCGTCGAGGACACGGCCGTCGTGCTCCTGGACGGGGGCGCCGGCCTTGGTGTCCTTGATGCAGGGGTAGACGCCGGCGACCACGTCGGCGTCGGTGATCCCCATCGTGGACTCCCAGAAGCTACGGGTACCCGAGCCCGCCTGCGGCAGGTACGCCGTGAGGCTGAAGTTGGGAGCGGTGCCCACATAGTTGGGGTCGCAGTGGTAGATGGCCTTGAGGTCGGCCAGGGAGAGCTTGCGCGGCACCGTGCTGGTGGGCGTGATCGAGTAGCTCACCGCGTCCACCGCGAACGGGACATAGGTCAGTCCGGGGTTCGCGGCGCCCAGGTTCAGGCTGGAGGAACGCGAGAAGTCCAGACAGCCGTTGGCCGCCTGCAGGGAGTTCAGCAGGGCGGTGCGTCCGGCGCTCGACCCGTTCGGGCGGTTGACGGTGCAGCCCGGGGTGGTGGAGGGGTCCTTGGTGGTGATCTGGGCCGAGCCGGTGGCGTCGTACGAGCCGATGACCTTCTGGCCGCCGATGGTGATGGCGTTGGCCAGGCCGTTCATCACGTCCTGCGTGGTGTCGGAGCCTACGCCGGACAGCTGGCGGTAGGGCGGCGGCCCGGAGGGGTCGGCGACGGCCTGGCTGGCGCAGACGGTGCCGGTGAGGAGACCGGTGATGCCGACAGCCGCGAGGGCTATCTTTCTCTTGTTCACTTGCGTTACCTCTCGGATAGGCTTTCGCCGGGTGGTGCCCGGCACGGTGTTCAGACAGTTCGTTGGCGCGGACCTGTCGATGTTTCGAGTTCGGGCATCACCTCCCTTCGCTGCCGGACTTGTCGGCCCCGGCGCGCCAGGCCGACAAACCTGCGGACAGCCGCGGCAGCACCCTCGGCAGAAGGGGTCCGCTGACCGCGGCGGCGAGCCCGACGATGAGGGCGGTCAGGAGGGCGTAGCGCACAGCGCCGAGTGCCCAGGCCGGGGTGCGGATGATCGGTTCGTCGGAGGCGGCGGCTGCCGCAGCGGACGGCGAACCGGACGGCTTCGTGGTCGCGTTCGGGGACGCCTTGGTCCCGGCCGGACTCGGCTGGCCGGCCGCCAGGCCGCTGCCACCGCCGCTCGCGTCACCCCCGCCACCGCCTGCGGTGCCGCCGCCGGACGAGCCCGTGCCCACGCCGCCGGTGTCACCTCCGGGGCCGGAGGGCGACGGCGAGGTGCCGGCCCGCGACGCGATGGCGTCGGCAGCGGCACGCGCCACGGCACGCACGCTCTGCGGCAGCGGGGCGTACCCCTCCGGGAGGGTTCCGGCCGACACACCCGGCCGCTGCCCGTTGCCCACCGCGTACTTCAGGAAGGTCGCGTAGTCCTGGCCCTCCTTCTTGGTCAGCTGTTCGGGCACGGTCGCGGCGTAGGTGAGCAGGGTGAGCGGGTAGGCGTTCGCAGCCTTCGTGGCCGGGTTGGGGCTCACGACCCCGGCGACGCCGCTGGGCTTCATCGCCGCCTGGCCCGCGAGCAGACCGGCGGTGTCGGGGCCCACGAACCGGCCCGCGGCGTTCTGGAGCTTCGCGGTCACCAGCCCGTAGCGGGCGGCCGTCGCCGTGTCGGTCAGGGCGAGGACAGCGCGCTGACCGGCGGTCTGCGGCGGGGTCTTCTTGTAGCCGGGCGGCGTACTGGTGTTGTCCCAGCTCGCGCGGGCCAGTGTGTCGCCGCGGGCGGCGGCGCGGGCGGCGGTGTGCATGTCGGAGGCGTACGGGTGCTTGTCCTGGATGCACAGCGGCGGCTGGCCCGGGTTGTTCGGGAACTCCTGGCAGAACGGGTCGCTCTTCGGGAACTCGTTCCTCGGCAGTTCGACGTTGCGGTAGTGCGGGTTGACCTTCATCCCGGAGAAGTCGCGACTGCCGTACCGCCCCTGGTTGTCGGCGGTGCCGCTCAGGAACTCCCGGGCGGCGGGGTCCTTGTCCACCCAGCTCCACAGCTCCCACGCCGCGTCGGAGAGCGGCTGGGGTACAAGCACGTCGCCGAAGCTGCTGCGGAATTCGAGGTCCTTGTAGTCCGGGTTGTACTTGATGAACTCCGGGTCGCGGGCCAGGTTGAACGGATTCTCGGCGGTGCTCGGCGCGAGGCGCGAATTGCCGTCCTGGTACGACTCGGTGAGCAGCTTGGCGACCAGCCTCGGGGTGAGATTGAGTCCGGTCAGCCGTGTTCCGTTGCGCGCCTTGACCGCGCCCGGTGCGTTGAAACCGGCCTGGCTCTCGACGAAGAAGCCGATGGTCAGCCCGGACAGCGCCATGGGCGCGTACACGGGACGCCGGCCGGACGGCACCTGGTCGGCGGTGGCCGGGCGGCCGAGGAAGACCAGTCCGGGCTTGCCGGAGACCAGCTTGGCCCGGGCGGTGTCGTCGGTCACCTGGGCGAAGCCGTAGATCGTCCTGCTCGCTGACTGGCACAGGGCGGGCTGCCAGCGGGCGATGGCCTCGGCGGCGATCTCGTGGCCGAGGGTGCTGCGCTCGTCGGCGCCGATCGGGCAGAAACTGCCCATCGGCTCGAAGCCGAGCGGCACGACGAGCCGGTGCTTCCAGTTGCTCGCGGTGAGCGGCGAGGACTGCAGGAGCCCGCTCGGCTGGGAGCGGTACGAGCTGCCGTCCACCTCGCTCTCGCCGCGCGGCACGATGACCAGCCAGCAGGGCCGGCCGGCCGTCGCGTTCGAGGCGCCGGCCGACACCTCGCCGCAGCCCAGACCGGGCGCCTCCAGGGCCGTCTGGGCCTCGAAGTACACCTCGCCCTCGCCGTCGGGGCCGCTGCGGGCGTAGGGGGTCTCGTTCGTGGTGTTCACGTCGTAGAACTCGTTCCAGTTCCCCTTCGTGATCACATCGCCGGTCGCCGACTTGAACGGGACGTACGAGATACCGGTGCTGGTCGGCGGCGGGAGCTTCTGGTCCGGGTCCTTCAGTCCGCCGTAACTCAGCTGCCGGGTGTTGGTGTACGCGCCGGCGGTGCCGGCCGTGTCCTGCGCGGACGAGCCGCCGAACTGGCACTTGTCGGGGCTGTCCCCCCAGCACTGCATGATCTGCAGGTAGTTGGCCGCGTACGTGGTGTCCGAGACCGTGGGAGCGCCGCCCTTCCAGGAGACCTTCACGACCTGGTTGACCAGGTTCCGGGTCTGGCTGACGGTCACCTTCAAGTCCGCGTACGGACCCCGTCCGGAGACGGTCACCGCGGATCTCTGGTCGGCGGCGTCGGCCCGCTGGGAGGCCATGGTCACGGCGACGGCACCGATGACCGCGGTGAGCAGGACGAGCGCGACGACCGTCGTCGTCCGCAGGAAGCGGCGGAGCGCTGCGATCATGACGTACTCCGCTTCAGGCGCCTGTTCAGCAGCGGAGGTCCGACCGTCACCACGACCAGCAGCACGCCCGCCACCACCATCAGCGCGGTCCGCATGCCGCCCCCGATGCTCGTGGCCGTCGTGACGGGGACGGCGAACGCGTCACCGCTGCCGCCCCCGGCCGCCGCGCCGTTGTCCCCGATGACCTGTCCGGTGTCCGGGTCGATCGTGGCCCCGGGGCCGGCGGACGCGCCGCCGCTGGCGGTGCCGGCCGCCGCCCCGCCCGTAGCCTTGCCGCCCGCGCCCGAGGCCGACCCGCCGGAGCCGGTGCTGCCGCCTCCGGTGGCGCCCTGTGCGGATCCGGATGAACCGCCCGAGGAGCCTGAGCCGTTGTTGTTGCCGTTGACGTTGGTCGGGGTCTTGGCTCCGCCCGTGCCGGTCGAGCACTGCGCCGCGCCCTTCTTGTCACAGGCAGGCGGGTAAGGGGCGGTCTTGGCCAGGGTGTTGCTGCCGTCGCTGGAGAACGTGGGGTTGCGGCAGTCCTTGATATTGATCTTCTCGACGTCGACCCCGGGAATCCTGCGGACCTGCTTCAGGCCGGCCTGCACGAGGTTGATCGGCAGCGGCGAGTAGCCGAGGTTGTCCACGTGCTGCTGCCCCTGGCAGAGGAAGTAGTACGCGAAGGCACCGAGGGTCTTGCCCTTCTGGGCGTTGAAGTTCGACTCCAGCGCCGTCGGGATGACCATGTAGCTGTAGCTGGAGAGCGGATAGGCGCGCGCGTCCCGGTCGTTGTAGACGTCGTCGAGGATCTGCGTCAGATAGCCCGGCGATGAGCTGTTCTCGTTGATCCGCGCCTTCGTGAGGGCCACCGCCACGTTCTTCGCGGTCGGCTCGGTGTAGTACCCGGCCGAGTTGAGCACCTTGGCCACCGGGAACCCGGTCGTGTAGACCGCGTAGGAGTACTCGACATAGGTGATCGTGCCGACGTTGCCCCCCTGGGCGACATAGCCGGACACACCGTTCGAGCCCGACTGGCCGACAAAGCCGCTGCCCGGGACGAGCGGGTAGTTCGACGTCGCGCCGCAGGGAGTGTCGCGGCCGGCCCGGCGGCAGTAGGCGTCCCACAGCGAGGAGTGCTGCTTGCTCATCCAGGTGGTGAACTGCGCGGTGGTGCCGGAACCGTCGGAGCGCACCACGGGGACGACCCTACGGGCGGGCAGCGCCGAGGCGAGCGCCGGGTTGTCGGCCTTGATCGCCGGGTCGTTCCAGGTCTTGATCTGCCCGGTGAAGATCTTGGCGATGACCTCTCCGGACAGCCGGAGGTTGGTCACCCGCTTGTTGCCGATCTTGAGGTTGTACATGAACGAGGTACCGCCGGCCACGATCGGCATATAGGCGTACTTGCGGGAGGGCGGCGAGTCGACGACGCCCGAGTCCTTGATGCCGTACGGGATCTCGGAGACGCCGTAGTCCACGGTGCCGTTGCGGAACTGGTTACGGCCGTCGGAGGACCCGGTGCCGTTGTAGTTCACCGTCATGCCGTACTGCTTGACGTTGGCCCGCCACTGGTCGAGGGCGTTCTGGCTCCAGGTGGATCCGGCACCCGAGATCGGGACATACGTCGCGGCATGGGCGGGCTCGGCGCCCGGCAGCGCGGCGCCGAACAGGAGGGCGGCCAAGAGGGTGAAGGCGGTCACGACTCTCAGGCGGAAGCGTGCGGACGTTGCCGGAGGCGATCCGGGCATGGCTGGTGACTCCTGGTCGGTGTCGTCGGTACAGGGCAGTGCGGAATCCGCGGGTGCGGGTGGGAGCGGTGCGGGTGAGACCGTGCGGGTGGGAGCCGTGCGGCTCGACAGGTCTCAGCCGGAGGGGCTGCCGGGGGCACCGGGTCGGGCGTGCGGCTCGGGGCCTTGTGGCCTGAGCCGTGCGCGCTTGCTCATGCGCTCGGTGTCGCGGCGCGAGGCCACCACGCGCCGGTGCTGCTGATTGCGGGTCAGCTCGCCGGGACCGCGTCCGCCGACCACCCGGGCCACAATGAAGAGCAGCAGCACGAGAGCCATCAGCAGGGCCGCGGAGCCGAACCCGCGGGCGATCAGGCTGGGCTGGGGCGATCCCACCAGCTGGAAGGTCGCCAGCGGCAGCGAGACCTGTGGACCGCTGAGCGCGCTGGTGTTGAGGTCGGCCGTGAAGCCGGAGGTGAGCAGCACCGGCGAGGTTTCGCCGATCCCGCGGGCGGTGCCCAGGATCACCGCGGTGGTGAGCCCGGAGCGTGCGGTGGGCAGGACCACGGTCCACACCGTGCGCCACTGGCTCGCGCCGAGGGCATACGACGCCTCGCGCAGCGAGCTGGGCACCAGCCGGATGACGACGTCGGAGGCACGGATGATGATGGGCAGCATCATCACGCTGAGCGCCAGGGAGGCGGCGAAGCCGGACTTGTCGACGCCGAGGATGAGGATCACCGTGGCGTAGATGAACAGGCCGGCCACGATCGACGGCAGCGCCGTCATCGCCTCCACGATGGTCCGTACGAACCGGGCGTACCGGCCCGGGACTTCATTGAGGAACACCGCGCAGGCAAGCCCCAGCGGCACAGTGATCACCAGTGAGATGGCGATCTGCTCCAGCGTGCCGATGATGGCGTGCACCATGCCGCCGTCGGTGAGCGGCTGCAGCGGGCCGGTGCGCGACATGTCCTCGGTGAAGAAGTTCAGATGCACCAGGGCCGACTTGCCGCGCCACAGCGTGTACACCACGACCAGTACCAGCGCCGCCAGCAGCAGCAGCGCGAGGCTCTGCCACAGCACCGCCGCGACCTTGTCCCGTACCGCCACGCTGTTCTCGTCGAAGGAGACCAGCACGGCGTAGACGCCGAGGAAGAACACGTAGGCGACGACGAGGAAGCCCAGGATCGAGTCGAACGGAGCGATCCAGGTGAAGAGTAGGGCCGTCAGGGCGAGGGACCCCACGGTGGCGCCCGCCAGGGCGAGCAGATCCGAGCCATGCACCGACGAGGTGTTCCGGCGGACCTCCGGGGACTCGTCCTGTCCTTCGGTTGCCGGCCGTACGGTCTGCGCCGGCCGTTCTTTGAGGAGGTCGGTCATCTCAGGCCTCCGTCCCGGTGCCCGAGCGGCTGCGGGCCGCGATCGAGGACGCGATGAAGTTCACGACAAGGGTCATCAGGAACAGGGCCAGTCCCGCGGCCATCAGGGCCGACATGCCGAAGGCGCTCGCGGATCCGTAGCGCAGTGCGATCAGCGACGAGACCGAGTTGGAGCCGTTCTGCAGGATGTGTGGCTGTACGACGAAGACCGGCGAGATGATCATGTAGATGGCGATCGTCTCGCCCAGGGCGCGGCCCAGACCGAGCATGGTGCCGCCGATCACGCCGCCCCAGCCGAACGGCAGCACGACCGCACGGATCATCCCCCACCTGGTGGCGCCGAGCGCGAACGCGCCCTCGCGTTCGCCCGGTGGCGCCTGCGAGAAGGTTTCCCGCATCACCGAGCAGGCGATCGGCGTGACCATGAGCGCCACGACGATGCCCGCGATGAAGGTGGAGGACGTGTAGACGGTCGTCGTCTCCAGCGGGTCGCGCGGATCGCTCCCGTCGACCTTGAAGAGAGGTATCCAGGAGAAGTACGTGGCGAGCCAGCGGGAGAGCCCCACCACATGCGCCTGCAGGAAGAAGGCGCCCCACAGCCCGTAGACCACACTCGGCACCGCGGCCATGAGGTCCACAAGACTGATGAACGTCCGCTTCAGACGCCGCGGCGCGTACTCCGAGATGTACAGCGCGGTGCCGATCGCCAGCGGCACCGCGATGCTGATCGCCACCAGGCCGATGAGCACGGTGCCGGTGAGCACCGCGGCGATCCCGAAGCGGTGGGCATCCGGCTCCCACGCGGACGTGGTGAGGAACGAGCCCTTGGCCACATCGAGCGCCTGAGACGCACGGTAGGTGAGGAAGACACCGACCAGCAGCATGATGGCCAGTACGACGGCCCCGCTCCCGCGCGCCGCCCCACGGAAGAGGCGGTCCCCCGGCTCACCCCTGCCCCGCACAGCACGCGGCGCGTCCACGGGATCCGGCCCCGACTCCGCCGGGTGTACCGGCCCGGGCACGGCAACGGTCATCGCGCTCCCACCCCGGCCACCCGGACGACGGTGCGCGACGATGCGTGTCCTTCGTCTTCCTGGTCCGCTCGCGTCCCCCGCGCCCCCTCAAGACCGCGCGGGGGCAGACCGCGCGACCTCGGCCGGTTCGTCATCCCCACGGCCAGCTGGGCCACGGGGACCGCGACCAGGAACTGGCTGAGGTTGTACTGGCACTCCCGCTGGCGCAGATAGCGCCGCCCGGCAACAGCGACGGCCCGCCCCTCGATCTCCAGGTGCCATGTCCAGCTGCCCGCGGCATCCGGCATGGTCAGGAGCACGCGGGCCCCCGCCACCTTCTCCCGGAGCCGGGTCACTGCGGCCTGACACTCCGCGAGGCTGCCGAACACCTCGGCACTGCGGCCGAGTTCCCGGTTGTTCGCACCGACCAACCGCCACCCGACCGGCTTCTCCTCTCCGTCCGGTCTCTGCTGCGATACGCGCACCACGTACAAAAACCGCGGCCGAACCATCGAAACCACCCCCTTCCGCCTTCCGCCCGAACGCTTCACGCCACAGGCTGAAACCCCTCCCCCAGCGCACCTGACAGTCGCTGGTTGTGAGGGGTCTGTGAGCACAGAAGAGTGAAGGCCGAACGGAGAGAAGATGAATGGGCAGCTCCGGCGAACGCAACGTAATCATGATCAAGCCTCTGGTGACGCTGCGCGCTCCCGCGAGGTTTCTCCAGGGCTTGACCGTCGCGTTCCGGCCGCCGTCGGCGCTTCGTCCCTCGCCCTTCCCGAATCGGGGCTCCGCCCCGAACCCCGTACGCCCTTCGGGCGTTGTCCTCAATCGCCGGACGGGCTGCATTTGCAGCCCCTCCGGCGATTGAGGAGCGGGGTCCGGGGCGGAGCCCCGGCAGGGAGCCCGCGGCCGCCGGCCTACAGGTCGTGGCCCAGGCCCGGTCCCACCGGTACGTCCAGCCACCCCGTCTCCCCCGTCGCCGCGAACGCCGTCGGAGCCAGCGGTTCCGTATCGACCAGCAGCGGGCCTACCAGGTCCGCCGGCACCGTGGCGTGTGGCAGGGCGGCAGTCAGATGTGCCGCGGCCAGGGTCGCGACGCCCAGTTCCGGCATCGTGCCGATCTTCACGGCGAGGCCCGCCGACTCGGCCAGCGCGGCGATCTGCCGGGCCCTGTGCAGCCCGCCCACCTTGAGGATCTTGATGTTGAGGACATCGGCCGCCCCTCGGCGGACGATCTCCAGGGCGTCGTGCAGCGAGTGCAGGCTCTCGTCGGCCATGACGCGCGGACCGCCGCGGCTGCGCAGCGCGGCCATGCCGGTCAAGTCCCAGCGGGGCAGCGGCTGTTCGACCAGGTCGAGCCCGGCGTCGGCGAGCCGGCCGACGGTCCGACCCGCGATGCCGGGGTCGTAGCCCTCGTTCGCGTCGAGGCTGAGCTCCACGTACTCCGGCACGGCATCGCGCACGGAACGGACCAGCCGCACATCCAGTTCCGGGTCTTCGCCGCCCTTCACCTTGATGTGGGTGAAGCCGCGCGCGGCGTACACGGCCGCCTCCTCGACCATCTCCTCGACCGTCCCGAGACCGACGACCCAGGTGGTGGGGACGCGCGGGCGGACACAGCCGCCGAGCAGCAGGTGCACGGGCCAGCCCGCCGCCCGCGCCGCCACGTCGTGCAGCGCGATGTCCAGCGCCGCCTTGGCCAGCTGCTGGCCGCGGATGGCGGCGTCCATGGCCGCGTGCGCTCCCGCCAGGTCGCGGGCATCGCGGCCGATCAGTGCCGGGGCGGCGTGCTCGGTGAGGGCCGCCTCGAGGCCGGCGAGGGTCTCGCCGGTGTACGCCGTCATCGGGGAGGCCTCGCCGAAGCCGGATTCGCCGTCCGCGGTGCGCACTTCGACAACCAGGCTGATGAGTTCGGGGCTGGTTCCGCTGCTGATGACGAAGGGACGCCGGTACGGGGCCCTGACGACACGGGTGTGGACCGAGACGATCTTCAAGCACGGCTCCTTCGAGTTACGGCCCGGACCGTAAGGGCGGGCTTAGAGGCGTACGCGGTAGACGATCGGCGGGCGGCCGGTCTGGCCCAGCTGCCGGCTGCCCGTCGGTACGGCCACCCCCGCCCGCTCCAGGCGCTTGAGGATGCGGCGGGCCGTGCGCTGCTGGACGGCGAGGTACTCCGCCACACGGTGCGCGGTGATCCCCTCGTCCTGCTCCAGAGCGGCCAGTTCACGCAGCCGGTCCAGCGTCTTCGCGTTCAGTCCGACGCGGCGGGCGAGCGCCACCGTGCTCTCCGGTCCGGCCGGCGCCGCGGACAGCGTGGACGCGGAGCGTTCCGCGTCGATCACGATGTCGACGTCGTCGGTCATCGAGACGACGCCGGCCACCGGGCCCACCGAGCGGGCCCGGTTGACCGCGCGCCTGGCAAGCGCTTCGGCCTCCGCCGCGGTGCGGCCGAGGCCGAAGCCCACATGAGCGGCGCCGTGCCTGGCCGCGAGGTCGTCGAGGAAGGGGAGGCGGGTGAACTGCTCGCTCACCTCCTCCAGAACGCCCCGGGTGGTGACGACCAGCCGCTGCCCGTCCGCCAGATCGGCGAGGCTGCCGCCCAGCACTCGCAGATCCGCGGCCAGTTCGCCGTCGGCCGCCGGAAGATCGATGATGCCGAGGGCGACCTGGGCGTCGCCGCTGTGCTGTCCCGCGGTGGCGAGCACGAGGGCCTGGAGTGTGGAGCGTATGGAGTGCCGGGACGGCGCGAGACGTACGGCGTGCATCTCGTGGTCGAGGAGATGGAACGCCGAGCCCAGACAGGTGAGGGCGACCCGGGTCTGCTTCCTGTCCCGTGCGGCGAGATGGAACTCCGCCAGGTCCTGCGAGGTCAGCCCGGGCCGGTAGGGCAGTACATGCACATGGTCGGTGGGCAGCTTGGCCTCGGTGAGCGTCTCCATCACCTCGCCGCGGCGCAGGGTGTCGATGGAGATACGGGAGACGTCGTGGCCGAGGCGGAGCAGTTCGACCAGGGCGCGCAGCAGGGTCGCGCCGCTGTACGGCACATACATCGCGGGCCGGTCGACGATTCCGGCGGCGGTCGCGAGCGTGTGCGGCACGACGCCCGTGAAGAGCAGCGCGTCCACGTCGGCCTGCGCCCTGCCGACCACGTCGAGGGTCTCGTCCTCGTGCCGGTACGGGAGGGGCACCAGCCGGTCCGCCCCGGCCGCGCCGCCGACCGCGACCACTTTGTGCACGAGGTCCTCGGGACCGACGACGCCGACCGTGAGAGCCATCGGCCGGTCTCCGTTCTTCTGGAGTGGTTCTGAGGTACTTCTGGACGGGGTTGACGCCCGGCAACCGCGGCTTTAATTTCGGCCCAGGCCATAACCGCATGCTTGCGGAGAGGATAGTGCCCCGATGCCCGAACGGGAAATGCCGCTGCCCACAGTTCTCGGCCCGCGCGGCCGCACCTTCGGCGAGGAGGAACGGGCCGCGGTGCTGCGCGTCCTGGACTCCGCGGTGCTGTGCAGCGCCTTCGGCAGTGAAGCACGTTCCCTTGAAGCCGAGATGACGCGGTTGTACTCCCGCGGGGAAACAGTCCGCGGGGAAACGGTCGCCTGCAGTTCGGGTACGGCCGCACTGCATCTCGCGGTCGCGGCGTCCGGGGTGGGCCCGGGCGACGAGGTGATCACCACCCCGCTCTCGGACTTCGGCACGGTTGCGCCGGTCGTCGCGCAGGGCGGCCGGGTGGTGTTCGCCGACGTACGCCCCGAGGACGGGAACCTCGATCCCGGCGCCGTCGAGGGGGCGCTCACCCCGCGCACCAAGGCCGTCATCGCCGTGCATCTCTTCGGCGCCGCCGCCGACATCGACGCGCTGCGCGCCATCTGCGACCGGCACGGACTGGTGCTCATCGAAGACTGCGCGCAGGCCTGGCTCGGCGAGGACGCCGCAGGCCGGCTGCTCGGCACGGTCGGGGACATCGCGTGCTTCAGCCTTCAGCAGTACAAGCACATCACCGCGGGTGACGGCGGCCTCGCGCTCACCGACGACCCCGGACTCGCTCGCCGTATGCGGCTGTTCATGGACAAGGGCTGGGACCGCGCGGAGGGCCGGATCCACCGCGAGATGGGCCTCAACTACCGGATGCCCGAGCTCACCGCGGCGGTGGCCCGCGCCCAGCTCGCCAAGGTGGCGGACGTCGTGCGCGTGCGCCGGGAGCGGGCCGGGCAGCTCGTCGCCGCGCTCGCCGGGCTCGACCGGGTCACCGTGCCCGAGCCGCTGCCCGGCCACGCGTGGTGGCTCTTCCCGCTGCTCGTCGACGACAACTCCCGCTGGGCGAAGGACCTTCAGGCCGAGGGCCTGTCCACCATGCCGGGCTATCTCGAACGTCCGCTGTACGCCAATCCGGCCCTGCCCGGGTACCCGCCGGGGCTGTGTCCGCAGGCGGAGCAGCTGATCGGCCGGACTCTGCTCGCCCTCCCCTGGAACGAGGGATACACCGAGGCGGACGTGGAGCACATCGCCCGCGCGATCCGCACCGTCCACGACCGGGCCCACGCACGGTGACCACGGTGACCTCCTACGACTGGCTGCGGACCGCGCCCGAGGAGCGCATCGGCTGGGACGTCGACGTGCTGTACGGCCCGTGGCCCAGGCACCATGCCGACATCGGCCTCGCCGAGGTCAGGGCCCGCCTCGCCCGCTCCCCCGTCTCCAGGGCGCTGGCCATGTCGACGCGGGGAGCGCTCTTCGACGACGCCGCGGGCAACACCCGTACGGTCAAGGACCTCGCCGACTGCCCCGAGCTGCTGCCGGTCGGCACGGTGGATCTACGGGACGCGCTCGCCGCGGACGAGCGCCTGGACGCCCTGGACGCGGAGGGGGTGCGCTTCCTGCGGCTGTTCACGGAGCAGCAGGACGTGGAACCGGACTTCCCCGGCTACCGGCATGTGATCGGGCAGGCCGTCGCCCGCGGTCTCGTCCTCCTGCACGACGGGGACCCGCGCCACTACGGGCCGGTGCTCGCCGGCCGCGGCGCGGATGTCGTCTTCCTCGACGTGCACTCGTACGTGCTGGCCGACTTCCTGCTCCTCACCCGGCGCGAACCGGGTTTCCGGGCCACCACCCGGCTGCTCTCCGCGCCCGACGCGATCGAGCGGGTCGTCGACACGGCCGGCGCGCGCCATCTGGTCTTCGGCTCGCGCACCCCCTTCATGGACATCTCCCCGCAGACGCTGCGGCTGCGCTACGCGGACATCGGGGAGGCCGAACGCGCGGCGATCGCGGGCGGGAACGTCGAGGAGCTGCTGGGCTGATGCCGATCATCGATGTGCATGCGCATGTGGGCCCGTGGCCGTTCCACATGGACACGGGCGACGCGGCGTTCAACATCAGCCTGATGGACAAGTACGGCATCGATCTGCAGCTGGTGTCGGCCGCCGAGGCGGTGGTGTACGACGCCGAGGCGGGCAACGCCGCGCTGCGCGAGGTGCTCGCCGTGCACC
The DNA here is from genome assembly GCF_042888505.1 of Streptomyces sp. NPDC002870. NCBI lineage: Bacteria > Bacillati > Actinomycetota > Actinomycetes > Kitasatosporales > Streptomycetaceae > Streptomyces > Streptomyces sp. NPDC002870. The sequence continues at coordinate 244,714 of NZ_JBIAPW010000002.1, read as the reverse complement.
CGCGGCTGCTCGGCTACGCCGTGGTGAACCCGAACCGCATCGAGGAGAGCGCCGAGGATCTGCGGCGCTGTCTGGACACCGGCCGGTTCGTCGGCGCGAAGATCCACACCCACTATCCGGGGCGGCTGATCGGCACGCGGGAGATGGCAGAGGCCTTCGACCTGATCGACGAGGCGGGGGTGCCGCTGCTGCTGCACACCTGGGGCCCAGAGGTCGCGCTGCTGCCCGAGCTGCTGGAGAGCCGGCCGCGGCTGCGGATCATCATGGGCCACGCGGGCGGCGACGCGTGGCGCGAGGCGGCGCATGCTGCGGCGGCGTGCGACCGGCTGTACCTCGAACACTGCCGTACGGTCACGGACGCCGGCCGAATCGACTACGCGCGCGCGGCGGGGGTTCCGGTGGAGCGGCTGCTGTTCGGGACGGACGCGACGCTGATCGACCCGTCGGTGGCGTTGGGGGTGGTCCGGGATGCGGGCTTTACGGCGGAGGAGCTGGAGGGGGTGCTGTGGCGGAACGCGGTGGGGCTGTTCACCCTGGAGGGGGTTGTTTCCCCTACCCGCCCCTACCCGTAACCGGGGCTCCGCCCCGGACCCCGTACGCCCCATGGAGCCCCTCCGGCGATTGAGGAGCGGGGCGCGGGGCGGAGCCCCGCATCAAGCCCCTCCGGCGATTGAGGAGCGGGTCCGGGGCGGAGCCTCGTGTTCAGGCAGCCCTCGTCCGGAGCGTCGTGTCACGTCAGCGGAGCGACCACGGTCGAGGTGTCACAGGCCCCCGGGCCGACGCGCACCGCCAGCGAGGTCACCGATGACGGTGTCCGGAAACCGTGGGCCGTGGACGGGGCCCTCGCGCTGCGCGAAGTCACCCGGCTTTCGCTGAGTTTCGACCATCGGGTGTGCGACGGCGCGGTGGCAGGGGGCTTCCTGCGCTACGTCGCCGACTGCGTCGAACGCCCGGCGACGCTTCCGGCCGACGTCCGGTCCGGCTCCTTCGACAGTTCCTCCAGGCAGTCCAGCAACACCCGCCGCTCACCCGCCGGCACCCCCGGCCCGTACGGGTCGCACGCCGCCGACTCCGGAAGCAGCCCCTCCCACACCGCCGCCCACAGCATCCGCTGCACATATCCCTCGATCGGCGCCAGGAACGTCGCCTCCGCGAACCGGTCCAGGCGGCCCGACGCGCGTACGAAACCCGCGTGGTCGCCCGCCCGCCAGGCGTCCAGTACCGCGCTCGTCAGGCCGACCCGCGCCGCCGCGATGCCCACCAGTGCCGTGTCCGCGCCCCACATCAGGGACGGGCCGAACATCCGGTCCTCGCCGGTGATCACCAGCTTTCCGCTCTCCTCGGCCGCGCGGATCGCGTCCTGGCACGCCATCGCCCGGTCCAGGGTGGCGAGTTTGATTCCCGCGGCCGACGGCAGGGCCAGCAGCCGGCGGATCAGCGCCGGCGGATACGGATAGCCGCCCGCCTCGCCGTGCAGGAAGAAGCCGAGCACGGGCAGCCCGCTCTCCGTGGCCACGCTCTCGTGCAGCCGTACCGCCTCGTCGTCGTCCCCGTCGAGCTGCGCGAGCGGATAGACCATGACCGCGTCGGCACCGCCCTCCGCCGCATGCACGGCCATGGCCATCGTGGCGGACACGGCCTCCCGCAGGGTCGTCGCGCGGACCGATCGTGGCACCCCCACGCCTGCCACGACCGGCCCTTCGACCGCGTCCCGCCAGATGCTCAGCACCTGTTGACGGTCGGGTTCAGAGAGATGAAGACCGCGGCCCGTATGGGCCCATACGGCAACGCCGCCGATCCGCTCGGCCGCGATCCGCTCCGCGTATCCGCGCAGCGCGTCCAGGTCCACGACTCCCCGGGGATCCATGGGAGTGGCCACCGCGGGCAGTACGGCACCGCGCAGCCTGCGCACCAGGTTCTCCGTCGCAGACATGAGCGATCTCTCCCGTCTGTTGCGGTCGTTGTCGACACGCTAGCCTTTACGGCCCGGACCGTAAAGGAAAGGCCAGCGAGAATGCCCAAGCGCCCCATGCGTCTCGGCCTGTACGTCAATCTCTACGCGGACAAGGCCGATCGGCCCCGGCTCGCCGACGCGGTGGAGCAGGTGGTCCTGGCCGAACAGGCAGGATTCGACTGGGTGGTGCTCGGCGAACGGCATCTGCACCGGCCCGGGTACCACGAGGCGCTCACCTCGCTGGCGTACCTCGCCGCGCACACCGAGCGGATCGGACTCGCGACGGCCGGGCTGATCGCGCCCGTCTACCAGCCGGTGTGGCTGGCCGAAACCCTCGCGCACATCGACGTGCTGTCGGGAGGGCGGCTCACGGCGGGATTCGTGCTGGGCTACCGGCCAGAGGAGTTCACGCTGTACGGCACCCAGCCGGGCGAGCGCGTGTCGCGTTTCGAGGAGTGCCTGGAGCTTGTCACCCGGCTGTGGACGCAGGACGAGGTCACCCACCACGGCCGCTGGACCTCGGTGGACGAAGCCTTCCTGTCGCCCCGTCCGGTGCAGTCCCCGCGCCCGCGGATCTGGAACGGCGGGCGGGTGCCGGCGGCGCTGGAGCGTACGGCCCGGATGTGCGACGGCTGGACGACCTCCTTCAACGAACTCGACTCCGAACTCCCGGGAAAGATCGCGGAGTACCGCTCCTACCCGCGCGGCGCGGCGAGTCTGGGCGCAGAGGTCATCGTCTGCCGCGAGGGCTACGCCGCGCCTTCTTCGCAGCAGGCCCGCTCCGCCCTTGAGGGCCCGCTGCGCGGTCTGTACGACGCCTACGGCGACTGGAAGCGCACCTCCGCCGATGCCGCGCGCTACGCGCAGCAGTGGGACGACATCGAGGCGCGCTCCGTGATCGGCTCGGTGGACCAGTGCGTCCAGCGTCTGGGGGCGTACGGCGAGATGGGCGCCGACGGCGTGGTGCTGCGGATCCAGCCGCCCGGCATGCCGCAGAAGGATGCGCTGAGCGCGATCGAGGCGTTCGGGGCCGAGGTGCTGCCGCGTCTCAACGGCTGAAGGGGCGCTGCCGGAAAGCCCGCTGGACGAGGAGCGCGGCGCGGGCGATGTCCGCCATGGCCGCGTCGTCGGCCATCAGCATCGGCTGGCGCACCCAGACGACCGTGTCCTCGGCCGCCTCCGCGACAGGACACGGACTCATCCGCGCGGTGTACGCGGCGAGCGAGGCCTCGTGGGTCAGCGAGCGGTATCCGGCCTCCAGCGGAACGCCCTCGGCGGTCATGGCGGCCAGGAACGCTCCTTTGGGGTGTCCGCCGAATGCCCGCGGGTCGTAGCGCAGCGGGGCGAGGTGCCAGGTGTGCCGGGTGGTACCGGCCGGGGCGGGAACCGGGTCAAGGCCCTCCACCTCGTCCAGCGCGCGGCCGAGTGCGGCCGCCCGTGCCCCGCGATGCTCCAACTGGCCGTCCAGCAGCCCCAGCTGGGGATGGAGCAGCGCGGCCTGGAACTCCGTCATCCGCAGATTCCAGCCGAGCTCCGGGTGCTCGTACCAGCCGCCCTCGATCCGGCGCCCGACGTTGTGCAGCGACCAGAGCCGCTCGTACACCTCCCGCTCGTCGGTCACCACGATGCCGCCCTCGCCCGCCGTCATCGCCTTGCCGGACTGGAAGCTGAAGCAGGCGGCGTCCCCGAGGGCGCCCGCCGGACGCTCATGCCGACGCGCACCGTGCGCCTGGGCGGCGTCCTCCACGACGGCGAGGCCGTGGCGCTCCGCGACCTCGCCGAGCGCTTCCATGTCGGCGGGCGCGCCCGCCAGATGCACCGGCATGACGGCCTTGGTGCGCGGCCCGGCCAGCCGGTCCGCGGCTTCCGGGTCGAGGTGCAGCGTGGCCGTCACATCGGCGAAGACCGGGGTTGCCCCGGCGAGTACGACCGCGGTCGCGCCGGCCACGAACGTATAGGCGGGCACGATCACTTCGTCCCCCGGCCGCACACCGAGAGCGCGCAGCGCAAGGAAGAGCGCCACCGTCCCGTTCACGGTGCAGACGCCGTGCGCGGCGCCGACACTGCGGGCGAAGGCCGCCGCGAAGGACTCCGTCTCGCTGCCCGCGGTCGCTCCCCACTGTCCGCTCTCCAGCACCCGCAGCAGCCGCTCGCGCTGCTCCTCGTCGGCCGGCGGCGGCCACTGCGGCCACCCTTTCGTGCGTACGGGCGTCATGTCAGGCCCTTCAGCAGGCGGTCCATGGTGCCGTGCAGAATCTGCGACCGGTCGGCCTCGCCGAGGTCGGCGAGCAGTACGCGCCCGAGTCCGAGCCGCAGATCGAGGAAGACGGCGTCGGAGCCGAAGGCGATGCGCTCGGCCCCGGTCTCGGCCACCAGCCGCAGAAGATGGCGGGCCGTCATCCGGGAGCCGCAGGTCTCCAGAACGAGATTGGGACAGCGGGCCGCGGCTTCGGCTGCGGGGGCGAAGCCGCTGGTCCACAGGCCCGAGTGGCCCATCAGAATCGGCAGTTCCGGGTAGCGGGGAGCCACGGCGGCGAAGCGCACCGGGTCGGAGAAGGCGGATACGTGCTGGCTGTGCGCGAGTACGATGCGGCCGCGCTCTGCGGCGATGTCGAAGGCCGGGGCATAGGCGGGGTGGTCGAGCGGGAGTTCATGGACTTCGGGGTGGAGTTTGACCCCGATGACGCCGGGCGCGTCCATCAGGTCGCGCAGCCGGGCCGGGGCCTCGGGATCATGCGGGTTGAAGACGGCGTAACCGAGGAGGCGTCCGGGATGCTGGGCGAGCTCGGTGAGCAGCAGGGCGTTTCCGGCGCGGGCGTCGGGGCCCACGGCGAGCAGATGGGAGACACAGGCGATGGCGACGCCGCACCCGTCCATGACGCCGACGAGGCTGCGGGCGGAGCCGTCCGGGATGGCGAAGTCGGACCAGCGCCCGAGATGGCCGTGGGCGTCGATGACGGTCCGGTCGTCGGTGGCGGTCCCGTCGTCGGTGGCGGTCCGGTCGTCGGTGACGGTCCGGTCGTCGGTGACGGTCCGGTCGTCGGTGACAGTCAAGGGTCTTCGCCCTCGCCGAGCAGCCGCAGGGCGTTGCCGCCCGCGATCAGGGCCGTGTCGGCGTCCGGCAGCGCCAGGTTGTCCAACTGGTAGCGGGGTCCGGCGTCGTCGGTGACGGGCGCCCCCGTGCCGAACAGGACGCGGCGGGCTCCGTACCGTCCGGCGAACCACTCGACCTGCAGATGTCCGGCGAGCGTCGAGGTGTCCACGTACAACTCCACGTGCGCGTCCATGAGTTCGGCGAGCTCGCGCAGGCTGCGGTAGCCGGTGCCGGTGAGGATGATCCGCAGGGTGGGCAGGGCGCTCGCCAGTTGACCGACCTCGGCGGCGGTCACGGTCTCCCAGCCGAGCAGGACCGTGGTGCGCGTCTTCGCGAGCGCGGCGGCGAGTGCGAGGGCGTGCCCGCCGGTGAGGGACCAGCGGTGTTCGCCGGGGCACAGGCGCACCAGCCCGGCGCCGCCCTGCCACTGTGGGGTGCCGAGCGGCCCGGGAATCAGCACCGGCACCGGCCGCAGCCGTACGCCATCGGCCTCCTCGACGGCCGTGAGCGACTCGTTGCCGTCGCGCGGGTCGCCGTACACGGCATGCGTGTGGACCACGCAGGCGCTGTCGATGCGCAGCCGGTCGAGCTCGCCGACGAGCCCGGCCGGGTCCCGGCTCGCCACCTCGTCGTACGGCAGCGGGCCGAGCAGCCGGTTGACGTCGACGACGGTCATGTCTTGAGTCCGGTGGTGGCGATCGAGTCGGTCAGATACCGCTGCAGCAGTCCGAAGACGAGCAGACAGGGGATCACGGTGATGGTCGCCCCGGCCATGATCTGGTTGACCGCGACGTTCTCGCCTTCGAGGGTGGCGAGGCCGACGGTGAGCGTGCGCATCTCGGAGGACTGGCCGATGACGAGCGGCCACAGGAAGTCGTTCCAGTGCCAGAGGAAGACGAAGACGCCCAGGGTTGCCAGGACCGGCCGGATCAGCGGGATGACGACGGTGGTGTAGATGCGCCACTCCGAGGCGCCGTCGATCTTCGCGGCCTCGAAGAGTTCGTCGGGCAGCTGGTGGATGAACTGCCGCATGAGGAAGACGGCCTGGGAGTTGGCGAGCGTAGGCACGATCATTCCCCAGTACGTGTCGACGCCGCCCAGCTCCGAGACGAGGATGTAGTACGGGATGAGGGTGGCCTGGAACGGCACCATCAGGGTCGCCAGGAACGACCAGAAGAGCACCTCGCGGCCCGGGAACCGCTTCTTCGCGAACGCGTATCCGGCCATGGACGAGAACAGCAGGATGAGCGCGACGGAGACCACCGAGTAGATCAGTGAGTTGAACGCCCAGCGCATGATGTCCGCGCCGGCGAGGACGTCGGAGAAGTTCTGCCAGGTGGCCCGGGTCAGGTCGAACGCGCCCGGCAGCGTCTGTCCGCCGGGCGGCGCGAAGGCGACGAGCACCATCACCACGAAGGGGATGACGGTCACGAGCGCCACCAGGACCAGCAGGACGGGCAGTCGCAGCCGTGCCATCAGTCCGCCTCCCTTCCGATGAGCCGTCGCTGGATGAGCGAGAAGATCAGTACGACCAGGAAGAGCACCAGGCCGATCGCGCTCGCGTAGCCGAAGTCGAAGAACTTGAAGCCGGAGTCGTAGAGGAAGTAGACGAGCGAGTAGCTGGAGCGCACGGGTCCGCCGGCCGTCATCACATACATCTGGTCGAAGACCTGGAAGGACCCGATGGCCTCGATGACGAGGACGAAGAACAGCACCGGCCGCAGCAGCGGAAGGGTCACCCAGCGAAACCGCTGCCAGCCGTTCGCCCCGTCGATGGTGGCCGCCTCGATGACGTGCTGCGGGATCGACTGGAGTCCGGCCAGCAGGATCAGCATCGAGTAGCCGAAGCCCTTCCACGCGGAGGTGACGGCGATGGAGGGCAGGACGAGGTGCTCGTTGCCGAGGAAGTCGACGGGACCCAGGGAGATGGCTCCGAGGGCGGAGTTGAGCAGGCCGTCCTGCACCTCGTAGATCCACTTCCAGATGACGGCGGCCAGCACGATGCTGGTGACGTACGGCAGGAAGAACACCCCGCGGAAGAACCCCCGCGCCCAGACGGTGCGGTGCAGCAGCAGGGCCGTGCCCAGGGAGAGCACAACGGTCAACGGCACGAAGAACGCGGTGTACAGGGCGGTGACGCCGAGGCTGGACCAGAACAGGTCGTCGTCGAGGAGACGGCTGTAGTTCTCGGCCCCGATGAACCGCCATTCGCCGTTCAGCCGGTAGTCGGTGAGCGAGAGGAACGCGGCGCCGAGGGTCGGTCCGAAGCGGAAGACGATGAACAGCAGCAGCATCGGAGCCACGAAGAGGAGCCCGACGCGGGCCTCGCGCCTTCGTACGGCCCTGCTGAAGGAACTCCTGCCGGGCGAGGCCTTTTGGGGAGGGGCCTCGCCCGGGGAGGGTTTGGTCAGAGACGTCTGACTCAACGCTGCCGCGCCAGGAGGTCGTCGGCCTGCTCGGCCGCCGCGTCGAGTGCTTCCTTGGGGCTCTTCTTGCCGGTCAGCGCGGCCTGGATCTCGGGCGCGATCAGTGACATCAGCTGGCGTGCGGTGGGGTTGGGCTCACCGGGGTAGGCGTTGGCGAGCGCCTCCTGGAACTCCTTGGCGTGCGGGGCGTCGCTCGGCACGGTGACGTCCGTGCGCGGGGAGAGGAAGCCGCTCGCCTTGCCCATGCTCTGGAGCTGTTCCGGCTTCGTCATGAAGGCGAGGAACTTCTCAGCCCCGGAGACGTTCTTGGACTTGGCGTTGATGCCGAGCCCGCCGGGGATGCCGAAGGTGACCTGCTTGGCCCCGGTGAGCGGGGGGCCGACGACGACGTTCTCCGCGCCCCAGGCCTGGGCCGCGGTCGCGGCGTCCGCCGGGGTGTTGGAGAAGCCCATCGCCGCCTGCTGCTTGCCGAGCGCCTGGTCGGCGACGACGTTGGCGTTGGTCAGGGCGGACTTGGGGATGGCGCCGGATTTGTACAGGTCGGTGACGAAGGTGAGGGCCGCGACGCCCTCGGGCCCGTTGAAGGCGACCTTCTTGCCGCCGTCGGCGAAGACCTTGCCGCCCGCCTGCCAGAGCAGGGGGTAGAAGTTGAGGTTCTGGGTCGCTTCGTTGCCGGCGGAGTAGTCGAGGGCCGCGGCGCCCGCCTGCTTCAGTTTGGGCGCGGCAGCCTTGATCTCGTCCCAGGTGGCCGGGGGCTTGGTGATGCCCGCCTGGTCCAGCAGCTTCTTGTTGTAGAGCGTGGTGGTGACGGTGTGGTAGATCGGCGCCGCGTAGACCTTGCCGTCCTGCTTCATGGCTTCGAGGGCGGCGGGGAGGAACTTGTCCTCGGTGCCCTTGAGCGCCCCGTCGACCGGCCTGATGGCTCCATTCCTCAGATACTGCGGGATCTGGTCGGGGCCGAGCAGCACGACGTCCGGGCCCTTGCCGCTGCTGAACGCGGTGGCGAGCTTCTCGTCGCGGTTCTCCCACGGCTGCTGCTCGACGGTGAGCTGCACGCCGGGCTCGGCCTTTTCGAAGTCCTTCTCGATCTGGGTCCAGTAGGCGGAGTTGGCCTTGGGGTCGGCGATCACCGGATACATCCAGACGGTGACCTTCTTCGACCCCGAGCTGCTGTCGCCGCCGCACCCGGTGATCAGGGCGGCGAGCGTGAACAGCGCGAGTGGTGCGGCGGCGCGCTTGAAGCCTGTCTTCATGGGGGCCTCCGGAAGGCCTGAGAAGGGGAGCCAGAGCCCGGCTAGTTTCGGCCTGGGCCGAAACTAGCCGGGCGGTTTTGGCATGTCAATGCCTTGATGACGGGGGGTCAATGTGGCGAGGTCAGGACGGGGTTCGGGCCGGGAGATCAGGTGGGGCGGCCGGGGCGGGAGTTCAGTGCCGGGGATCGACGACGAACAGCTCGGCGACACGGTTGAAGTACAGCCGCCCGTCCTGATGTCCTGTCAGCCGCCGGTGCGGGTACGCGACGATCAGCACCGGGTCGCGGTGCGGGGCGAACGGATCGATGCGGTAGATCAGCCCGCCGTCCACACTCACGTACAGCTTCGAGCGCGATACGACTATCGAGCCGCCGGTGCTCCTGGTGCCCAGCTCATAGCGGTGAACGACGCGCTGGCTCTGCCGGTCGACGGCGAAGAGCGTGTGCCCGGCGAGCCCCCACAGCCTCCGGTCGGGGCCGATGGCCAGCGCGCTGACCGTCCCCTCCGTGCTGACCGGCTCGAACTCCCAGAGCTTCTCGCCCAGGTCCACGTCCCAGGCGAAGACCGCGCCCGCCTTCCTCGTGGGCGGCGTGGTGCTGAGCCCGCCGGTCACGGACCCGCCGCCGTAGACCACGCCGTCGTACGCCGCGAGCGCGAAGAGGCTCTGGTCCTGGGAGACATTGCGGGTGAACTGCCACTCGCGCGACGACGGATCGTAGATGGCGAGCCCGCCGCCGAGCCTGTCGCCGGACGGGACTGTGCCCACGGCGATCTTCCCGTCCTCCGCCTCTGCGAGGCATTTGCTGCGGGCCTGCAGCTGTGATCCCAGGTTGAAGACCAGCTCGGGGTTGGGGGTGGTCCCCGGCGGTCCGCCGGGTGAGTACTCGGGGCTGTTCCAGGGCTTGTCGGGCCGGTAGCGGTAGAGCCTGGACTCGGGGTAGACGCCGAGCCAGACCGTGCCGTCCGAGGACTGGAGGATCGACTCGATCTGCGCGAAGCGGTGGAACGCGGAGGCCCCGGTGTCCGTACGAACCGTGCCCAGACCGCCGTTGAGGAACCCGCCGGCGTAGACGGTTCTGCGTCCGCCCGCGGCCACCGCCAGGATCTCTATGGGCTCCTTGCGGACCTTGGTCTCCAGGATCGCGTGCGCCCCGGTGGCCGGGTTGTAGCGGAACATCTCGCCGCGCCAGAGCGTGCCGACGACGCTGCGCCCGGGGTAGTCCGGGACGCCCAGCTCGGCCCAGCCGATGGACCGGGTGTTCTGCACCTTGCCGGTGAGGGTGAGGCCGGTGCCGGTGAGCTGTTTGGTGGCCGGGTCGTAGCGGCGCAGTTCACCCCGCTGGATGAGGTAGATGCCGCCGCCGGAGTCGGGCGGGGCGATCTTCAGGCCGTGCGCGTCGGGGATCTCATCGGTCCAGGCGCGCGCGGCGAGGTCGTAGACGAAGAGCGGACCCGGCAGGTCGGAGCCGATCCGCGCGTACAGCCGTCCGCCCAGAGCGTCCAGGTCGTACACGGCCTTGCCCTCTATGGTGCCGAGGCCGGGCGGCTTGGGGAGTTCGGTGACCGAGCCGGTCGCCGGCTCCAGCTCGGCGATGTGAGCGGCGGCGTACGAGCCGGAGTAGACCTTGCCGTCGGCGCAGGCGATGCTCCGTACGTACGTCTGACCCGCGACCACCTGTCCGAAGTTGGTGTACTCCTTGGTCGCCGGGTCGTAGCGGAAGACCCTTCCGCCGGGGAAAGTGCCGCCCCAGATCTTGCCGTCGGCGTCGGAGGTCAGCGACCAGATGAAGGTCTGCGCGGCGATCGGCAGGCCGAGGTCCTCTGCGACGTCGCCGGCGCCCTGCCGCCAGCGGTAGAGATGAGCGTTGCCGTAGGTCCCCGCGTACACCCCGTCGGGCGCGGCGGCGACGGCCCAGGAGCCGTCGGCTCCCGTGAGGGGCGCGCTGACCAGCTGTTCACCGGTGGCCGGGTCGATGGCGTTGAGGTAGGCGGGCTTGCCCGTCGACACGTTCCACAGGGCCGGTTTGCCACCCGGCCCCGGAGCGACCGTGCCGCCCAGAAGCAGGACGTCGGCGAGCGGTACACCCAGCGATACGGGGTCGCGCATCAGCGCCTCCTCGGCGGACGCGGTGCTCGGAACTGCTAACGACAGTACAGAGGCGGACAGTGCTGCGGTCGAGCCGGCGAGAAACGCTCGTCGCGTCGTCACAGGGGTAACACCTCCGAAAGGAACGGGAGTTACGGCACTAGCCGAAAGTGATACGCCACCCCCCGTGGGGCGTCAACGGCGCCGACCGAGCGGCTTCGGGACAGCACTCCAACGGGCCCACGTCATGGCCATTCAGCTCCATCGACCGGACGGCGGGCGCGCCCGGTGCCGGCGGCGAGGCGGGCCTGCGTGAGACTGATGGTGTGAGAAGTGAGAACACCCCCTTCGTGGGCGGGCCGCTGGACGGGCGCGTGCTGCCGGTTCTGGTCGGGCCGACCGGGCATCCTCCGAAGTGGTACGAGGTCCCTGTGCCGAACGACGACGGCACGCCGCCGACGGTGTACGCGTACCGGCGCGTCCCCGCGGGCCACACCAGGCGGCTCGGCCTGCGGCGCGGCTGGAAGTACGAGTTCGCCCCCGAGGGCGCGGAGCGACGCGCGCTGAAGTGGCCCTGGTCGAAGCCGAACGGCGCGCCATAAGATCGCGATGACCGTGTCGCCAGGGGGGATGCTCGCCGATGGAGCCGCTGCAGCAGGACGATCCGCGCCAGTTCGGCCCCTACGCCGCGCTGGCGCGCTTGTGGGAGTCGGCGAGCAGCGTCCGCTATCTGGCGCAGGGGCCCGACGGCACGACCGTGGTGGTCTCGGCCGCCCGGCCGGAGCTGGCCGCGGTGCCGGCGTTCCGGCGCCGCTTCCAGGCCGAGGCGCGGACCGCGGAACGGCTGGCCGGCGGGTGGGTGCCCGAGCCGCTCGGATCCGGCACGGACGAGGAACTGTGGACGGCGGGCGCGTACGTCCCGGCGCTGACGCTGCGTGAGGCGATCGCGCTGGCGGGCCCGCTGCCGGAGCGGGCGGTACGGATACTGGGCGCGGCGCTGGCGGAGACCCTCTCCCGGGTGCACGCCACGGGTGCGGTGTTGCACGGCCTGGCCCCCGACACGGTACTGCTGGCGGCGGACGGCCCGCGGCTCACGGCCTTCGGGGCGCTGGGCGCGGCGGCGGTGGCCCAGGCGGGGCCCGGCGGGCAGCTGTCCGTACAGCTCGGCTATCTGACCCCGGAGCAGGCCACGGGCGCGGAGCCGGGCCCGGCGTCCGACATCTTCGTCCTGGGCCTGCTTCTCGCGTACGCCGCGACGGGCACCACCCCGCTGGGCGACGCGGACCGCATCGCGCACGGCGAGCCGGAGCTGAGCGGGGTTCCGGCCGAGCTGCGCCCGCTGGTGGCGAGCTGCCTGTCCAAGCTCCCTCAGGACCGCCCGTCGGCGAGCACAACGGCAGCGGCCCTGGCCCTGGAGGGCGCGGCGGCACTGGCGAGGGACGGCTGGCTGCCACCGGGCCTGGTGAAGGCGGTGGAGTCTCAGGCGGAAGCGGTGGAGAGGCTGACCCTCGGCGTGGTCGCCCCGCAGGACGCGGCAGGCGCGGACGCCCAGTCGGCGAGCGCGGGCGTCCAGCCCGCGAGCGCGGGTGCCCGCCCTGTGAGCGCCGTCGCCGAACCCGTGAGAGCGGACGCCCCGTCCGTGAGCGCTGTCGCCCAACCCGTCAGCGCGGACGTCCAGCCCCTGGGCGTCGGTGCATCGCGCCACGTACCGGGCCCGCACCCGTTCGGTGGCAGCCTCCTCGTGCCGGCCGCGACGCCCGGTGACCGGGTGACCGCCGCCCTCGCGCTGCCCGCCGCGCGGAGCGCCCCGCCCATGCCGCCGGCCCTGCCCGTACCCGTGCACGCGCCGACGCCTTTCCCCGCTCCGGCCCCCGCACCCGCCGAGCCCGGCCGGCGGGCCCTGCTCGTAGGCATCGCCGCCGGGGTCGCCGGCATCGCCCTCGGCGCGGGTGGGGTGTACGCGCTCACTGACGGGAAATCAGAGGCCGCGCCCAAGGCCGCCCCCGCTCCCCGGCGCACCCGCGTCGCCGGAACGCCGCCGGAGCCCGCGTGGCGGTACGAGCAGCCCGGCGAGGAGGGCGACGCGCCGCCCAGTGCCACCGTCTGGCGCGACCGCGTGCTCGTGCTGACCGGCGGCGACCAGGCCGTCGGCGTGGACCTGCGCACCGGACGCCGGCTCTGGCAGCTGGGGGAGGCCGCATCGCTCTCCCGCGCCGTGCCCGTCGACGACGCCCTCTGTCTCGTCAACGGCCCCACCCACTTCCTGTGGATCTCCGCGCTGGACGGGCAGATCAGGCACCGGGTCGCCAAGACCACCCTCGCCGGTCCGGGCGAGACCCTGACCCTCGGAAGCGTCACCGGCTCGGAGGGCAGCACGCTCTGGATGACCGGCCAGGTCAAGAAGGGCGCCGCGCTCGCCACGTACTTCTTCGCGTACGACCTGATCGCGCGCAGGTGGCTGTGGCGCACCCCGGTCACAGCCGGCCTCCCCCCGCACATCCCCCGGTACGACCTGATCGCCGTCCGCCCCGCCGACATCGTGGTGCGGCAGGACGCGGCATCCCTCACCCCAGCGCAGCGCACCGCGTCCAAGGGCGCGTCCGTACTGCTCGCGTTCGACCGGAAGACGGGCAAGCTGCGCCAGTCGCTGGCGCTCCCCGGCGTGGTGCCCGCCGCCGCAGTCGTCGGCGATACGACGGGCGGGCTGTTCGCCGCGGCGGCGGGCGAGTTGCACGCGTTCACCAGCCGCACCGGCGCACGGCTGTGGCGGCTGGCCGCCGCCGCCCCGGCGGCCGGCCAGACCGGAGTCTTCCCCTTCGGCAAGGGGACCCTGCGCGGCCCGGTGCTGTACGTCGCCAACCGCTACCAGCAGGTGTGCGCGATCGACACCGCCACCGGCCGCCAGCAGTGGCGGCGCTCCACCGAGGCGCCCGTCTGGAACGGCGTCCCCGGCACCGCCCTCAGCGCGAGCGGCGGCACGGTGCTCGCGGGCGACGGCGCGCAGCTCACGGCGTTCGCCGCGCGTGACGGCAGGCGGCTGTGGAAATTCCAGGAAGCGGGCGTGAAGGACGTCCCGGGCGGCCCGCGCTATGTGCCTCTGCCGGGTGGCGGCGGCCGCAATCTCGTCGTCCAGCGCGAGCGGACCTTCTACGCGCTGCCGGTGGACTGACACGCCGGAGGCGACCCGCAGTCCGCCTCGACGAGTGACCGCATTGCGCCGAACCGACCACTCGCGGGGCACCCCCCTGCGCGCCCTCGGATGATCGGTCGTGTGGTGGACAGCCCGCCCGGCGGCCGGAGGTGATGACGTGGCAGGCAGATTGCTCCGCTCTGTCTGTACGGCGGCGCTGGCGGCGGCGACCGCCGTCTCGGTACCGGCCGCACCCGCCGCCGGCGCACCGGCACCCCCTCCGCCCACGACCGTCTCCGGGATGCTGACCCAGCTTCAGACGCTGTACCGCCAGGCGGAGGAGGCCGGCGAGACGTACAACGCGACGGAGGAGGAGCTCAAGAGGCAGCGCGCCAGAACGGCGAGGCTCGCCCGCGAGCTGGCGAGGGCGCGCACCGCGGTCGTCGCTGCCCGCGACGACGCGGGACGGCTGGCCCGCGAGCAGTACCGGGGCGGGTCCGACTTCTCCGCATATCTGTGGCTGCTGCTCGCCCGGAATCCGGAACAGGCCCTCGACCAGGACCATCTGATCGAGCGCGCCGCCGCCGACCGGCTGGCGACGATGGCCGGGCTGGAGGCGGGCGCGAAGCGGGCCGCCGGGCTGGCTGCCGCGTCCCGCAAGGCGCTGCGCGAGGAGCTCACGCTGGCGGTGAAGCAGAAGGAGGCACGCGACACCGCGACCGCGCGGCTGAAGGACATCGAGGAGATGCTCGCCTCGCTCTCCGCCGACGAGATCGCCGAGGTCGCGGCGCTGGAGCGGTCCAATGCGGCCGAGGCCCAGAAGAAACTCCTCGCCTCGGGTGTGCTCGGCGGCAAGCGCACGCCGACGCGAAAGGGCGAGCGGGCGCTGGAGTACGCGGTCGCGCAGATCGGCAAGCCGTACGTCTGGGGCGGGGAGGGCCCCCATTCGTACGACTGCTCGGGGCTGACCTCGCAGGCCTGGGCGCAGGCGGGCCGCGAGATCCCGCGCACCAGCCAGGAGCAGTGGGCCGGGCTCACGAAGGTCTCGCTGCGCTCCCTGCGCCCCGGCGATCTGGTGATCTACTACCCCAAGGCCACCCATGTGGCCATCTACCTCGGCGGCGGCATGGTCGTCCAGGCCCCGCGCCCGGGCACCAAGGTCAAGGTCTCCCCCATCGCGGCGAATCCGCTGATCGGCGCCGTCCGCCCGGACCCGGACGGCAGTCCGCTGAGTTCGTACACCCCGCCGCGGCTCCCCAAGGGCGCCACGGCGGGGACGGACGACGGCTACTTCGCGGCGGAGGCTCCGGACACCTCGGCCAAGTAGGCGTTCGCCTTCTCCGGCTCGAAGAAGAAGTTCTCGAAGTCGGCCGGATCGTTGAAGCCGTTCGCGAACCGGTCGGCGACCGGCTGGAGCCCGCCGGCCGCGCCGATCAGGTTGAGCACGTGCTCCGGCGGGACGCCGAGCATCGCGTTCGTCCACTTGGTGACGTGCTGCGCGGTGTCCCAGTAACGGTCGAACGTGGACTGCATCCACGTCTCGTCGAAGGGCCGGTCGCCGTGCTCGGTGATCGAGGCGAGGTACGAGGCGGCGCACTTGGACGCCGAGTTGGAGCCCTGACCGGTGATCGGGTCGTTGGCGACCACGACGTCCGCGACGCCGAGGACCAGACCGCCGCCGGGAAGGCGGCCGATCGGATTGCGGACGGTGGGGGCGTACCGGCCCGCGAGTGTGCCGTTCGAATCGGTCAGCTCGACCTTGGTGGCGCGCGCGTACTCCCAAGGCGTGAACTTCTCCATGAGCTCCAGGGTCAGGGAGAGGTGCTCGGCGGGGTCCTTGACCCCCTGGAAGGCATCGAGCGGTCCGCCCGGGATGCCCTCCCAGAAGAGGATGTCCGCGCGGCCGCTGTTGGTGAGCGTCGGCATCACGAAGAGCTCGCCGACGCCGGGGATCAGATTGCAGCGGACCGCGTCATAGTCGGGGTGCTCGGGGCGCGGGCCCAGGCCGTGGACGTACGCGACGGCGAGCGCGCGCTGCGGAGTGTCGTACGGGGAGCGGGCGGCGTCCCGGCCGAACATCGAGACCAGCTCGCCCTTGCCCGCCGAGACCATCACCAGGTCGTACGTACGGGAGAAGTAGTCCAGGTCGGAGACCGCCGCGCCATGGATGACGAGCTGGCCGCCGCGCTGGGCGAAGGTCTCCATCCAGCCGGCCATCTTCACGCGCTGGTCGACGGACTGCGCGTAGCCGTCGAGCTTGCCGACCCAGTCGATGGCGCGGGTGGAGTCCGGGGCCGCGACGGAGACGCCGAGGCCCTCGATGCGCGGGGCCTGGGGCTCCCAGAAGTTGATGCCCAGATCGCGCTCGTGCTGCAGGGCGGTGTGGAACATGCACTGCGTGGACATGACCCGGCCGGACCGGATCTCGTCGGCGGTGCGGTTGGACATGAGGGTGACCTCGTAGCCCTGCGACTGGAGTCCGAGGGCGAGCTGGAGACCGGACTGACCGGCGCCGACTATGAGTATCTTCCGCATGGCGGGTGTTCTCCGTTGCGTAGCTATTCGGGGGTGGCTTCGAGGGCGTGGGCGACCAGGGTGAGCAGGGACTCGATCACCGTGATCCGGCTCCGCGCGTCCATGATCACCACGGGTATGCGGGGCGGCACCGTCAGCGCTTCCCGCACATCTTCGGCCTCGAACAGCTCCGTCCCCTCGAAGTGGTTGACGGCGACGATGTACGGCAGGCCACTGCTCTCGAAGTAGTCGAGCGCCGGGAAGCAGTCCGGCAGCCTGCGGGTGTCGGCCAGTACGACCGCGCCTATCGCGCCGCGCACGAGGTCGTCCCACATGAACCAGAAGCGCTGCTGGCCCGGCGTGCCGAAGACGTACAGCACCAGATCGTCGTCGAGCGTGATCCGGCCGAAGTCCATGGCCACGGTCGTGGTGAGCTTGTCGGGCGTCGCAGCGAGGTCGTCGGTCTCCTCGCTCGCCTGGGTCATCAGCGCCTCGGTCTGCAGCGGCGTGATCTCGGAGACCGACCTGACGAAGGTCGTCTTGCCGACGCCGAATCCGCCCGCGACCACTATCTTCGTCGCGGTGGGAGCCCGGGTGCGGTCCAACTGCCAGGCCTGCAGATCCTCTTCGGGCTGCGGGTGGGGACGGGCGAGCAGCGTGTCAGAGGCGGCGGAGTCCACTCAGCACCCTTTCGAGCAGCGCGCGGTCGGGCTGGCCGGCGCCGTGCCCGGTCCCGTACACGCGGATCTTTCCCTGGTCGGCCAGGTCGCTGAGCAGCACCCGGACGACACCCAGCGGCATCTTCAGCAGGGCCGAAATCTCGGCAACGGTACGCATACGGCGGCACAGCTCGACGATCGCCCGCAGCTCGGGCATGACACGCGAGGAGAGGTCGCCGTTGGGCAGTTCCTTGCGCTCCTCGGGGGCTTCGAGCGCGGCGACGAACGTCTCGACGAGCAGCACATGGCCGAAGCGGGTGCGGCCGCCGGTGAGTGAGTAGGGACGGACCCGGGCGGGGCGTCGGCCCTCTCCGCGGACGGGAAGCCTTCGGGCGGGTTCAGCGGCGGGCGTCACTGAGCGCTCTCCATCGATTTGCGCAGTTCGCTGCGGAGTTCTGGGGTAAGGACATGTCCGGCGCGGCCGACGAAGAGCGCCATGTGGTACGCGACGACGGTCATGTCGCAGTCGGGAGTGGCGTGCACGCCGAGCAGCGAGCCGTCGCTGATCGACATGACGAAGACGCTGCCCTCCTCCATCGCGACCATCGTCTGCTTGACGCCGCCGCCGTCCATCAGCTTGGCGGCGCCGATGGTGAGGCTGCCGATGCCGGAGACGATGGTGGCGAGGTCGGCGCTGGAGCCCCTGGGGCCTTCCGGGCGGCGGGTGGCTGCCGGAGCGGCGTTCTGGGCGGGGTCGGACGAGAGCAGCAGCAGTCCGTCGGACGAGACGACGGCGACCGAGCGGACCCCTGGCACCTCCTCCACGAGATTGCTCAGCAACCAGTGCAGATTGCGGGCTTCACTGCTCAGGCCGAATGTCCCGGTCGCAGTCAACTGCGTGCCTCCTCGACTGTGTCCCCCGCTTCTGCTGCTTCGGTGCCTGCTTCCGTTTCTGTCCGGTCCGCGATCTCGGCCTCGGCGTCGCGGCGGCCGTCCTTGGCGCCCTGGTGGAAGCCGCCGAGACGGCGGCGCAGGGCGTCGGCGTCGACGCTGCCGGTGCGCCCGCCGGGCGCGGTGGCGGGCTTGACGACCTTGGGGGTGCGCTTGGGCAGGCCCTTGTCGGTGACTCGCTCCCAGGCGGGCCGCGGTACATCGACCGGCTCGGGCTCCGCGACCGCCTCGGGCTCCGCGGCGGGCTTGAGTTCCGAGGCGGGCTCGGCCTCCACCTCGGCCGGCGGCTCCTGGGCAACCGGCGGCTCCTGGGCAACCGGCTCTTCGGCGACCGGCTCCGGCAGGCGCATCTCGAACGTCGTCTGGTCGGCGCCGGCGCCCTCCAGGTCCCCGTCGGCCGTCCGCTCGTGCGCGTCCGGTTCCGCCGCGCGGATCGCGTGTTCGGCGGCCACCACGAGGGGGTCCACCACGGGGGGGTCCACGGGGGGGTCCAGAACCCGGCGGGAACTGCCCGGCAGCGCATTGGAGTTGGCCTCAGCCACCGACCCGGGTAGATGCTGCGTCGGCGCCCCGGCGGCGCCCGCCATCGGCACCGTGTGCGTCTGGGCAGCCGGCGGGCCGGTCGGCAGCAGCGCCTGCGTGAGAACGACGACCGCGGCGATCCCGCCCTGCTTCTGCTCACGCAGCTGCACCCGTACGCCGTGGCGTGCGGCCAGCAGCGCGGCCACCCGCAGCCCGAGGCCCTCGCCGTCCCGGCCGGCCCGGGTCTCGTAAGCGTCCGGGTCCTCGAGTCGCGCATTCAGCTCGGCCATCCGCCCGGCGGTCATCCCTATGCCGGTGTCCTGCACGGAGAGCATCACCTCGCCGCTCTCCAGCAGCCAGCCCGACAGCTCGACCTGGGCGTCCGGCGGTGAGAAGGCGGTGGCGTTCTCCAGGAGCTCGGCGATGAGATGGCTGAGGTCGTCCGCGGCGAATCCGGCGACCTGCGCGTGCGGCGGCAGGGACTGGATGATGACCCGTTCGTACCGCTCGATCTCGCTGACGGCAGCGCGCAGTACGTCGACGAGCGGGACGGGGGCCGCGTGGCTCTGGCCGTGCTCGGCGCCGGCGAGAACCAGCAGGTTCTCGCTGTGGCGGCGCATGACGGTGGCCATGTGGTCGAGCTTGAAGAGGGTGGCGAGCCGCTCGGGGTCCTGCTCGCGCTCCTCCAGCTTCTCGATCACGCCGAGCTGCCGCTCGACGAGGCCGAGGGTGCGCAGTGAGAGGTTGACGAAAGTGTGCTGGACGGTGTTGCGTAGCCGTTCGAGCTCGGCCGTCAGCTGGTGGGTGTGCGCCTGGAGTTCGGCACGGCCGACGGCCAGGTCGGCGGCGAGCGCGTCACGGGCGTCGGCCAGGTCGCCGCGGTCGCTGTCCAGCCGCTCGGCCCGTACACCGAGGTCCCGCAGCTTGTCGTGCAGAGTGTTCAGGGACCGTACGACCTGCGCGAACTCGTCGTTGCGGCCGGTGAAGCGGACCGGCTCCTCGACCTCGGGGGCGGCCGCGAGCCGGGCCGCACCGATCCGCAGGACGGCGAGCGGCCGGGTGAGCGTACGGGCGACGGCGGCGGACACGCCGATGGCGACGATCAGCAGGCCGCCGAGCAGCGCGATCCGGATCTCCAGCGCGGTGATGTCGTCGTCGCGCAGTTGCTCGAAGCGCTCGGTCCGGCCGACTGCCAGGGACGACTCGACGCCCCGCATCTGCTCGATCCGGGCGGTGAGCGAGGTTTCGAGCTTCTCGCGGTCGGATTTGCGGTCGGCCGACGAGAGCTCGGGCTGGTCGGTCAGCCGGGCGAGATAGCGCTCGGCGGCCTTGACCTCGGATCCGGTGACGGTGGCGGCCAGCGAGTTGCGGGCGTCCTTGCCCGCGGCCTGGTCGAAGTCGGCGAGCGCGGCGAGTTCACGCACCCGGGACTGCTGGGCGGCGGCGCTCAGCGCGTTGCGCGTACGGTCGCTCTCGCCGTCGTCCCCGCCCTCGTCCTGGACGGGCAGCCCGGTGACCGGGTCGAAGGTCGGGCTGCTCTCCTCGCGCGGCACGGAGAGCGCGGCCAGCAGCAGCCCGCGGGTGGCGGACGCCTGCTCGACGGCGAGGCCGAGCGCGGCGGGCGCGCGGGTGCCTCCTGCGGACTCCGTCCCGGAGGACTCCCAGGCGCGCGGCGGGGTCTTGTCGGCTAGCTCGTCGGCCAGGGCGTGGAGGTTCGCGATGACCGCGGAGTACGCCCGGTAGGCCTCCATCGCCGTGCCCTTGCCCGTGAGGGCGGTGCGGCGGACGGAGGGCACTGCGGACAGGTCGCGACGCAGTTCGGCGTGGTCGTCGGGGACGACGCCGCGGATCTCGTCGATCTGCCGGTCGACGCGGGTGCTGCGGCTGGCCGAGATCTCCCGCCGGTCCTCCTTGTCACCCTTCTGGTCGTCACGGCCCGCCGCGATGTACGCGGTGACCTCGTCGCGCTCGTCGGCGAGGGAGTGGGCCAGGGTGACGGCCTGGCGGTTCAGCGCGGCGAGGGTGACCAGGTCCTGGGACTCGGTCAGTTCGGCGGAGGTGGCGAGGACGCCGGGAGCGCCCGCCGCGATTACGACGAGGCTGACGGCCGCGACTCCTGCCACCAGACGGCTGCGTACCCGTACAGCTCGGGTGGCCGGTACGGCGCGGGTGGCCGGGGAGCCGTCCGGAGTTTCCATGGGCCTGCCGCCGTTGCCCCGAGGCCACTTCATCTGCACCGGTGCTCGCAATCTTGCTTGACTCGTCCGCCCATGAACCGGACCAGAGATGACTGCCGGTCACACGCGAGGGCCTACCCCTGGTACGGAAACGAGTGAACCTCACTCGGGAGTTGGCGAACAAGTCGCCGCCGCGGCCGGTACGGCGGCGCGCGGGGCACCGGCTGGATCTTCCGGCCGGGCTTTGGCAGGATGCGCGCCCGCAGCCGGGACGGCCCGCTTCCCACACCCCGGGAACACGCCCTGACCTGCTGGTAAGGGCCAATTGCATGGTCATGCGGGCTTCGTGAAGGTGTCATGCAGACTGGGGATTATGCGTATCGAACTCGCGACCACCCCCGGCACGTCCGAACGCCCCAACGAAGACTGGGCTTCCGTGGCCCTGCCGGGCTCCGGCCAGGGGGGAACGCTCGTGGTGCTGGACGGTGTGACGCCACCCGCGGGCGACGACGGATGTGTGCACGGTGTGCCGTGGTTCACCGCCAGGCTGGGTGGCGCGCTGATCGAACTGTCCGGTTCGCGACGGGATATGACGCTGGCAGCAGTCCTTTCGGAGGCAATCCGGCGCACCGCGGATGCCCACCGTGACACCTGTGACCTTTCTCACGTGCGTACACCGCAGGCCACGGTGGTCATGGCGCGCTGGGGCGGCCGGGCGGAGCCGGTGGAGCATCTGGTGCTCTCCGACTCGACGCTGCTGCTGGAGTCGCCGGACGGGAAGGTGCGGGCGGTGCTGGACGACCGTATCGACCGGCTGCCCCGGGAGTCCTTGCGTACGCATGCCTCGGCGGACGCGCTGCGCAATGCGGAGGGCGGGTTCTTCACCGCGGCGGCCGATCCGGGGGTGGCGGTTCGCGCGGTGACGGGCAGCACGCCCCGCGGCGAGGTGCGGGCCGTGGTCGCGCTGACCGACGGGGCGGCCCGCTGGGTGGAGATGTTCGCGGAGGGCAGCTGGGCCGAGTGCCTGGCGCTGCTGCGCAAGGAGGGGCCGCAGGGGCTGATCGACCGGGTCAGGGCGCTGGAGATCTCGGCCCAGGAGCGCGGGAGCGTGATCCGCTGGAAGCTGCACGACGACGCGGCGGTGGTCTACGCGGAGCTCTGACCTTTCGAGCCCGTCGGGCCCCGGAATCTACGCGGAGCTCTGACTCTCGAGCTCGCCGGGCCCCGGAATCTACGCGGAGCTCTGACTTTCGAGCTCGCCGGGCCCCGGACGAAGTCCCCGGGCGCGGCGACGAACCGGCCGTGGGACGGACCCGGTCACTCCTCGCTCTCGGCCCGCTTGTTCAGCTGGTGCAGCAGCCGGGCCAGCTCCGCGACCTCGCCGCGGTCCCAGCCCGCCAGCTTGCTCACATAGCGGTCGCGCCGCGCGTCCCGCACCCTGCGGAAGCGCGAGCGCCCTTCGTCGGTGAGCCGGACGAGTGAAGCGCGGCCGTCGGCCGGGTCGGGTTCGCGGGCCACCAGGCCGAGTTCCTCCAGGGCGCGCAGCTGGCGGCTCATGGTCGCTTTGCCGACGCCGAAGTAGCCGGCGAGCTCGGTGGCGCGCTGCTGCCCGGCATCCTCGAGACGTACGAGAAGTCCGTACGCGGCGGGCTCGAGATCGGGGTGGACCTCGCGGGCCATCTCGCCGGAGGACGCCCGGGCCCGGCGCAGAAAGACGGCCAACTCCCGCTCCAGAGCGAGGAATTCGTGGTCCACACCACTCCCGCACTTGGGGTCCGCTTCACTCCCCGTACCGCTCTCGTGCACGTCAGCACCCCTCGCGCGCTTTCCGGATCCTGAAAGTTTCTTCCGGCGGCAGCCATTGCCGCAGCTCGGCCAGTATTTCGCAGGCATAGACCAACGGCAGCACCGTGCCCCCCTTCCACCCGTGGTTCTGCGTGCGTAGCGTCACTGCTGGCATGTCCACACCATGAAATCCCGCCACGACATGTCGACACATCGTCAGTTCCCCCCCACCGAGGTCTTCGGAGGCACGCTATGCCCGTGCTCAGATCCGGATCGACCGACCGCTCACGCCTCGCGACAGTGGTCGGCACTCTCCTCGCAGTTCTCTCCCTCCTCCTCACCCTCCCGGCCGCCGCCGACGCCGCCGACGCCGACGCCGCTCCCCCGCGCGGCTCGGCGTATCTGGGCATGGGCGTCATCGCCCACGACGGACAGGGAGGCTTACCTCCGGGCAACCGCGCCGCCCAGACGGAAGGCGTCGACGTCTCCAGCCACCAGGGCAACGTCAACTGGTCCGGCCTGTGGAGCAGCGGCGTGAAGTGGGCCTACGTCAAGGCCACCGAGGGCACGTACTACAAGAACCCGTACTTCACGCAGCAGTACAACGGCTCGTACAACATCGGGATGATCCGGGGCGCCTACCATTTCGCCACCCCCGACACCACGACCGGCACGGCGCAGGCCGACTACTTCGTGAACAACGGCGGCGGCTGGTCCAGGGACGGCAAGACCCTGCCGGGCGCGCTGGACATCGAGTGGAATCCGTACGGCGCCGCCTGCTTCGGCAAGACCCAGTCCGGGATGGTCACCTGGATCCGCGACTTCCTGAACCGCTACAAGGCGCGCACCGGGCGGAACGCGGTGATCTACACCGCGACCAGCTGGTGGACGCAGTGCACCGGCAACTACAGCGGCTTCGGCGCGGCCAACCCGCTGTGGATCGCCCGGTACAACACCACGCCGGGCACCCTGCCGGCCGGCTGGGCCTACCAGACGATGTGGCAGTACACCTCGTCAGGACCGATCGTCGGCGACCACAACAAGTTCAACGGCGCGCTGGACCGCGTCGTGGCGCTCGCCAACGGCTGAGCGGCGCACGTAGCCCGTCCCGCGCCCGCTGGTCACGACGGCCACGACGGCCACAAAGGTCACGACGGTCACGACGGTCACGACCAGTGCGCGGGGCGGGTCAGCCCGGGCGGCAGCCTGGTGGACCGATCGCCCTTGGCCGCGTTCAGCTGCGGCTGGGTGAGGAAGATGCTGCCGGTCAGATCCGCGCCCGCGAGGTCCGCGTCCCTGAGGTCGGCCCCGATGAGGTCGGCGAGACGCAGATCGGCGCCGGTGAGATCGGCGGCGATGAGATACGCGCCGCGCAGATCGGCGCCCTTGAGGTCCGCGCCCCCCAGCCGCGCGCCGACGAGGTCGGCGCCCCTGCGGTTCTTCTTCCGGTCCTTCGTCTTGCTGCCCGCATCGCGCCGGACGAGATCGCTCGTACGGAGCAGCAGCACGTTGACGTCCTGCCGGTGCGTGGCCACGTCCAGCTTTTCGAGGGCGTCGGGGCCGAGCCCGGTGAGGCGCTCTGTCTCCTCCAGCAGCCGCCGGAGCTCGACGTGCAGCGCGCGGGCGGGGCGCAGGGTGAGCGCCTCTGTCAGATACCGGAGCAGCTCATGAAGCTGTCGTACGACGGGGAACACGGCGAACATCTGCGATGCGGTCTCCGGGGCACGCCGCCAGTCCGTGCCGCCGAAAGTGACCTGGGAGACCTGCTGTCCCGCGCCGAAGCAGTCGTAGACCGTGCAGCCGGGAAAGCCGCTCTGCCGCAGCCGCGTGTGGATGCCGCAGCGGAAGTCCGTCCGCAGGTTGGAGCAGGGCGTTCCGGCCTTCTTGTCGATCGCGAAGTCCGCGGATGCGGAGAGGGTCAGTGCCACGCAGCACAGTCCGAAACAGCTCTCGCAGTCCGCCCGCAGGGCCCGGTCGTCGCGTTGGTCGTCCACACCGGCCATTGTGCTGTGTCCTCCTGGGGGACAGCCCTGCGACCCCCGGACCCCCGGCGCACGGGCGCCGGGGGTCCGTCTCTCACTCAGAGATCACCGCGTCGGCGTCAGCCGCACAGTCCGGCCGGGCGTTCGCGGGTGACCAGGTCGGTCCAGCCCGTCGTGCCGTCGATCCAGACCACCTGCCGGCCCGAGACCGCGGCCGGGGAGATCTGCTCGCCCCGGTTGCAGGAGACCCGTTCCTTGCGCGAGCCGTCCGTCGTCAGCTGCCACAGCTTCGGCAGCGACTCGTTGCGGAACGCCGTGTCGGGCAGCGCGCTGGTCACGGTGACCGCGTCCTCTGAGGCCGTCAGGTCGAAGGGCATCAGCGCGGTCGGCTTGGCCTCCGGGCTGATGTCCACCGTGCCGGTGCCGTCCAGGCCCGAGCGGCGGACGCCCATCTGGCCCTGGTCGTTCAGATTCTCGTCCACCAGCCAGAAGGCGTGCGTGGAGTTGATCCCGCTCTGACCGAGGATCTGCGGCTCACCGAGCTGCTGGGCGAGGGTGGCCTTGCCGGTCTTGAGGTCGTAGACCTCGACGCCGAGCTTGTACTCCTCGGGCGTCGGATACAGCTTGGCGTAGACGAGTTTCCCGTTCTTGATCGCCGGGAGGGCGGTGAGTACGTCGAAGCCGCCGCCGTCCACGAAGGTGGGCTCACGGTCGCCGGGCCGCAGGTGGCCCACATGCCGGTCGCCGAAGATGCCGAAGCTCTCGAAGACGACGACGCCGTTCTCCACGCGCAGCCCGCCGACGTCCGTGGACGAGGTGTAGAGCTTCTTGACCGGACCGCCCGCCAGCGGCCGGGAGAGGATGTCGAGGCTGGTCGTGCCGTACGCCGCCCAGACGACCGTCTTGCCGTCGGTCGCCGGGTAGACGTGGTAGCGGCCGTCGTTGGGGCTGATCAGCTTCGGGGCGCCCTTGCCGTCCGCACGGCCCGCGTACACGGAGTACGGCTCCGAGCCGTCGTCGTTGGACTGCGAGACGGCCCACCAGCCGCCGCCCGCCTGAACCCCGGTGCCCGACGTGTTGACCTTGCCCAGCAGCTGGTCGGAGTCGACGCCGAGCGCGTCCTCCCAGCCGGGGACGATGCCGTGGGCGTTGAAGGAGCGCTTCACCGCGGTGAGCTGCTTCGCGGTGACGCCGAGGTCCTTGGCCGCCGCGAGCACCGCGTTGCGGCCGTCGGTG
Source organism: Streptomyces sp. NPDC002870 (assembly GCF_042888505.1). Taxonomy (NCBI): domain Bacteria; kingdom Bacillati; phylum Actinomycetota; class Actinomycetes; order Kitasatosporales; family Streptomycetaceae; genus Streptomyces; species Streptomyces sp. NPDC002870. Next base: position 218,945 of record NZ_JBIAPW010000002.1, on the reverse strand, counting down.
AAGCCGTCGAGCGGCGTCATGTACTCGGCCAGCGCCTTGTACACGATGCGGTCGGCGAGCTCCCCGCCCACGTCCTGGCGCAGGTCCCACAGTGCGCCGGAGAAGATGGTCGAGTTGAGGTGCACGCCGCCGTTGTCGGTGCCGAAGGCGACGCCGAGGAAGTTCTTCGAGGTGGTGGCGCCGTCGTTGAGGTTGCGGAAGGCGCACTCGCGCGGCTTCGTCGTACGGCAGAGGTCCTCGCCGATCAGACCGGAGTCCGGATCGTCCATGGCGGCGCCGGAGACGCCGATGTCGATCGCGTTGCCGAAGTAGTCGGCGAGTGCCTCGTTGAGTGCGCCGGACTGGCCGGCGTAGACGAGGTTGGCGGTGTTCTCGACGACGCCGTGGGTCATCTCGTGACCCACTACGTCGAGGTCTGCGGAGAGCGGCTTGTAGTCCTCGTCGCCGCTGCCGTAGACCATTTTCTGGCCGTCCCAGAAGGCGTTGACGTACGGACTGCCGAAGAAGGTGACCCCGACCAGGGAGTTGACGGTCATACCGCGGCCGTCGAGGCTGTCGCGGGCGTGGTTCTTCTTGAAGTAGTCGTAGACCTGGCCGGCCGCCCAGTGGGCGTCGACCGCGCCGGACTCGGTGGCGTCCTTGCCGAATTCCCTGGCCGGGTGGCCGAATTCCTTCAGCCCGCTCGGCCAGACGCCGGCCACCTCGCTCACGTCGCGGTCCCGCGCGTCCCAGGTGGTGAGGGTGTTCTTGCTGGTGTCCCCCATCCGCGACTGGTCGATCAGCACGTACTGGTCGCGGGTGGCGTCGAGCTGGACGTCGAGGTCGACCTTGGTGCCGTCCAGCTTGACGCCGGTGCCCTTGAGGCCGGCGGCGGGGTCGGCGTCGGCCGCGCGGGCGGACCGCTGTGCGGCCTTCTGCGCCGTGCCGGACGCGACGGCGGCGGACGCGGCGGCCTTCTTCGCGGTCAGCGTCTTGATGCCGCTGAACTGCAGCACCGGGTAGCCGGCGTTGGCGTCGACGTAGACCTGCTGCAGCACCGGTTCGCCGGTGGTGGGGTTCGTGCCGCGCACGGTCACGTGGTAGGCGAGCACGCCTTCGCCGCGCGGGATCACCACGAGGCCGCCGGCGGCGCCGGTGAGTGCGGCGGCCTTCGCGGACTCGGCCCCCTTGCCGCGTACGGCGTCGGCCTTGCTCAGCGTCTTTCCGCCGAGGCGCGCCGCGGTCGCCGCGACTGCCCGCCGCACCGCCGTCTCCTTGCTGACGGTCGCCTTCGTGCCGGTCTTCAGGCCGGTGAAGTACTTGCCGGAGGTGCCGGTGACGAAGCGCTTGCCGTCCTCGGACTCCATGCGTACGACGTACTGGCCGCCGAACACCGGGATCCCGTGGTGCTTCTGCTGAAGCCTCACGACCTCTTTTGCGCCGTTTTTGACGGTCTGCAGCGGCGCGAGGTCGCGCTGCGCGTCGGCGATCCTGTAGCGGCGGTCCTTGGCGTCGAGATGGCCGCGAGCCGCGTCCGCCGGGTTGGCCTTGGCGTCCGCCGCATCCCGGATGCCGTCGACTAACGACGGGGTGGCCGTCTCGGCCCCCGGTATGACATCGGCGGGTGGTGCGGCGGCCGGCGGAGTGATCGCCTGTGCCGGTACCGCGGTGAGCAGCAGCCCGGCTGTGCCGAGCAGTGCGGCGAGACCGATCCCCCTGGATATGCCCGGTCTCTGTGTGCTTGTCCTGGCCTTGCGCACAGTTCGTACCCCTCCCACGTGCTGGTCAAGCCGTAAAGGTGGTCATGGCCATGCAACCGGTGGGACGTCAACCGATCAATGTGGCCTGCGCGTTGACAACTGGACATGCCCACTTGTGTGCCTCGTGAAGGCAGAGTGAGAATCCGATGCATGAGCGAGGGGGCATTGCACACCCTCGGCCTGGGGGAGGCCGAGGAGCGCGCGTACGAGGCACTGCTCAAGGAACGGGCCGCAGGGGCCGAGGAGTTGGCACGACTGCTGGGGCTGCCGCGGGACCGGCTGGACCGGGCGCTCGGTCATCTGGTGGAGGACGGGCTGGCGCTGCCCGCGGGCGGGGACGGCGACGGGCTGCCGCATCCGGCCGCTCCGGCTGCCGCGATCCGTACGCTCATCCACCGCCGACAGGCCGAACTGCACTTACGTTCGGCGGAGTTGGAGCGATTGCGGATGACCGCGGACCAGCTGGCGGGCCGGCTGATGTCCGGGTCACCCAGCGCGCCCGAGGGCGGCATCGAGGTAGTGACCGGCCCGCGGGCGATCGGCGAACGGGCGGAGTATCTGCTGGCGTCGGCGGAACGGGAGGTGGCGATCCTGGACCGCCCGCCGTATGTGAAGGGGCCGCGGGACGGCAGCGCCGCGCAGCCGGGACTCGGCATCGAGGCGCTCCTCGACCGGGGCGTGGAGGTTCGGACCGTCCTGGACCGGGACGGGCTCGCCCACCCGGGCCGGATGCGCTCGGTGACCGGCCTGGTCGAACAGGGCCTGCGGGCGCGGGTGGCGACGGCCGTCCCCACCAAACTGATCGCGGTGGACCGCCGGATCACTCTGCTCCCCCCGACCGACGCGGCGGACCCGAAGGCATCGGCGCTGGTGATCGGCGACTCGCTGCTGAGTAACGCGCTGGTGCCGCTGTTCGAGACGGTCTGGGACCGGGCCACGCCACTGGGCGGCTCGGCCGGGGCGTGCGCGGCACTGCCTGAGGCCCAGAAGGAGTTACTCGGCCTGCTGGCGGCGGGCCTCAAGGACGAGGCGATCGCCCGCCGCATGGGCGTCCACGTGCACACCGCACGCCGGAGGATCAGCCGTCTGCTGGAGACGCTGGGGGCGGAGACGCGCTTCCAGGCGGGGGCGCAGGCGACGTTGCGGGGCTGGCTGGACTGAGAGCCGTGAGCGGGCAGGATGTCCGGATGAAGTGGCACAGCCGTACGAGCAGAACCAGCGGCACGATCAGGGGGCTGAGGTGGCCCGCCATGGCCGCGCCGAACGCCATGGCCGCGCCGACCGCCATCGCCCCGCCGAACGCCATCGCCCTGCCGACCGCTATGGCCGTGCTGAGCGCCATGGCCGTGCTGACCGCCGCGACCGGGTGCGCCGGGCCCTCCTCCGCCGCGCCGCCCGAGGCCACCGCGGCGGACCGGTCGGCCGGGGCGCGGGCCGTAGCCCCCGCGCCGCGGGCATCCGCGACCGCCTTTGACGGAGCCTCGTCCGTCGGGGTGCTGATCGATCCGGACGGCGAGCACTTCTGCACCGCTAGCGTCGTGGCCAGCCCCAAGGGCAACGTCATCGCCACCGCGGCGCACTGCATCCAGGACGCGGGCAGCGCGGAGGCGTACGGGCCGGGCGAGCTGGAGTTCGCGCCAGGGTTCTCGGGCAGGGGCAAGGGGAGTTATCCGTACGGGCGCTGGAAGGTCGCAGCCATCCACGTCGACGAGCACTGGACGGACGGCGACGACGACGCGGATGCCGCGGACTACGCGTTCCTCGTTCTGGAGCCGGACGCGAAGGGCCGTCAGGTGCAGCAGGCCGTCGGCTCCGCCGCCCCCGACTGGGCCTCGCCGCCCGACCGCCGGGTCACCGTCGTCGGGTATCCGACCCGGGACCACAACCCCACCAACCGCCCCGTCGCCTGCACCACCGACAGCCGCCCCGACCCCGATCTGCCCAAGACGCTGCTCATGGAGTGCGCGGGCTTCTGGGAGGGCACCAGCGGCGGGCCCTGGCTCGCCGACTACCGGGACGGCGGGCATCAGGGCAGGCTCATAGGCGTACTGAGCGGCGGCGACACGGACAGCGAGTCGACGGCCGCTCTCTTCGACGACCGCGCCCGCGCGCTGTACGACAAGGCGGCGGCCGGATAGCGCGAAGGCCCGGCGGTGCGAGAACACCGCCGGGCCCACAGCGCACCCCGGTCAGGCCGCCGCGGCGGCCACCGGAACCTCCGCCGCAGAGAGCGCGATCTCCAGCACCTGGCGGACATCCGTCACCGGGTGCACCTCCAGCCTTTCGAGGATCTCGGCCGGGACGTCGTCCAGGTCCGCCTCGTTGCGCTTGGGGATCACGACCGTCGTGATGCCCGCCCGGTGCGCGGCCAGCAGCTTCTGCTTCAGACCGCCGATGGGCAGGACGCGGCCGGTCAGCGAGATCTCGCCGGTCATGGCGACGTCCGTACGGACCTGACGGCCGCTCAGCAGCGACGCGAGCGCCGTCGTCATCGTGATGCCCGCGCTCGGCCCGTCCTTCGGCACCGCGCCCGCCGGGAAGTGGATGTGCGCGCCCCGGTCCTTCAGGTCGGCGACCGGAAGTTCCAGTTCGGCCCCGTGCGAGCGGAGGAAGGAGAGCGCGATCTGGGCGGACTCCTTCATCACGTCGCCGAGCTGACCGGTGAGGGTCAGCCCCGCCGCGCCCGTCTCCGGGTCGGCCAGCGACGCCTCGACGTACAGCACGTCACCGCCCGCGCCGGTGACCGCGAGGCCGGTGGCTACGCCGGGCACGGCCGTCCGGCGCTCGGCCGGGTCCTGCGCGGACTCGGGCACGTGGTGCGGCCGTCCGATCAGGCCGCGCAGCTGCTCGGCGCCGATCGTGAACGGCAGCTCCTGCTCGCCCAGTTCGTGCTGGGCCGCCACCTTGCGCAGCAGCCGGGCCACCGACCGCTCCAGGTTACGGACGCCCGCCTCCCGGGTGTACTCGCCCGCGAGCCTGCGCAGCGCCGAGTCCTCCAGGACGACCTCGCCGGGCTCGAGACCCGCCCGCTCCAGCTGGCGCGGCAGCAGGTGGTCCCGGGCGATGACGACCTTCTCGTCCTCGGTGTAACCGTCGAGCCTGACCAGCTCCATCCGGTCGAGCAGGGCCTCGGGGATGGCCTCCATGACGTTCGCCGTGGCGAGGAACACCACGTCGGACAGGTCGAGTTCGACCTCCAGGTAGTGGTCGCGGAAGGTGTGGTTCTGCGCCGGGTCCAGTACTTCGAGCAGCGCGGCCGCCGGGTCGCCCCGGAAGTCGGAGCCGACCTTGTCGATCTCGTCGAGCAGGACGACCGGGTTCATCGAACCGGCCTCCTTGATCGCCCGCACGATCCGGCCGGGCAGAGCACCCACGTACGTACGCCGGTGTCCGCGGATCTCCGCCTCGTCCCGTACGCCGCCGAGCGCGACCCGGACGAACTTCCGTCCCATCGCGTGCGCGACGGACTCGCCGAGGGAGGTCTTGCCGACGCCGGGCGGGCCGACGAGCGCCAGGACCGCGCCCCCGCGTCGTCCGCCGACGACGCCGAGCCCGCGGTCGGCGCGCCGCTTGCGCACCGCCAGGTATTCGGTGATCCGTTCCTTCACGTCCTGCAGGCCGGCGTGCTCGGCGTCCAGGATCGCCTTGGCGCCCTGGATGTCGTGCCCGGCCGCGCTGTCATCAGTTCGTTCGTTCCAGGGCAGTTCGAGCACGGTGTCGAGCCAGGTGCGGATCCAGGAGCCCTCGGGGCTCTGGTCGCTCGACCGCTCCAGCTTCTCGACCTCCTTGAGCGCGGCCTCGCGCACCTTCTCGGGGAGGTCGGCGGCCTCGACGCGGACCCGGTAGTCGTCGGACTCGTCGGCAGCGTCGGTGGCCCCTCCGTTCAGCTCGCGCAGTTCCTTGCGTACGGCTTCGAGCTGACGGCGCAGCAGGAACTCGCGCTGCTGCTTGTCGACACCCTCCTGGACGTCCTTGGCGATGGACTCGGCGACGTCCTGCTCGGCGAGGTGCTCACGCAGCTGCTCTGTGGCGAGCTTGAGGCGAGCCACCGGGTCGGCGGTCTCCAGCAGTTCGATCTTCTGAGCGGTGGAAAGGAACGGCGAGTAGCCGGAGTTGTCGGCCAGCTGCGAGATGTCGTCGATCTGCTGGACGCGGTCCACGACCTGCCATGCGCCGCGCTTCTTCAGCCAGTCGGTGGCGAGCGCCTTGTACTCCTTGACCAGCTCGGTGACCGAGCCGGGCAGCAAGTCGGGCACGGTCTCCTCGACGCGCGAGCCCTCGACCCAGAGCGCGGCGCCGGGGCCCGTGGTCCCCGCACCGATCCTCACCCGCCCGCGGCCGCGGATGAGCGCGCCGGGGTCGCCGTCGGAGAGCCGGCCGACCTGCTCGACGGTCCCGAGCACGCCGGTCGCGGCGTAGTTCCCGTCGACGCGCGGAACAAGCAGCACCGTCGGCTTGCTGGCACCGCTGGAACGCGCGGCAGCCTGGGCGGCCTCCACCGCGGCTCGTACGTCGGTGTCGGACAGGTCGAGCGGCACCACCATTCCGGGCAGCACGACCTCGTCGTCGAGCGGCAGCACGGGCAGGGTGAGCGGTGTGGACATCGAAGCCATGATCTCCCCTTAGGCAGTCAAGTTGAGCTGTATGGACTCAATGCACAATGCCGCGGAGATGTTCCCAGGGGAGTGTTCGCTGTCAGCGATCGGCTTTCACGCCTGGTCAGGGGGTGTACGAGGAGGGCTCAGCGATCGCGGAGCGGGAAACCGTTCCGCCACCGCGCCCAGCGGCGCACCGCGGGCCAGCAGGCGATGCCGGCCAGCAGGGCAAGCGGATGGCCCCAGTTGGTGAGCGGGTCCGCGAAGGCGAGCAGGTCCTGGAGGAGCATCAAGGAGACGAAGCCGAGCAGCGTCGCGCGCAGCAACGGGCCGAACAGCCCGGCAAGGGCGCCGATGCTCGCCATCAGGCCGAAGCTGATGCCGTAGTCGAGGCGGTGCAGCGAGGTGGCGGGCAGATGTCCGGCCACCACCGAGACCCCGACCGGGATTTCGGTGGCCAGCGTCGCCCCGACATGCCCCGCCAGGAAGACGCCGGCGGTGCGCCAGGCTCCGATGCGGCGCTCGAGCGCGGTGAGCGTGAAGAAGAAGGCGATGGCGTACGGGCCGAGCGGGTCGCCCGCGACCCACAGCGCGCTGGCGCCGAGAACGAGCAGCGGCCTGTCCATCAAATGGGCAACATCGGTGCTGGAGCCGCGGAGCAGCGTGGAGACCGTGTCCGGGTCGCCGTGCTGCACGAAGAGTGAGGTGGCGATCAGGACGAGGACGTAGCAGAAGGTGAACGGTGTCCCGGTGGGCGTGGGCAGCACCTGGAGCACGCGCCGCCAGCCCGGGAGACCCACGGGCGGGGCGGGCGCCGCGGTGGGCGTCACCGCCGGTGCGACGCCTGGCACGACAGCTGGTGCGACGGGAGCCGGCAAGACGGGAGCCGTGACGCGAGCCGTCACGATCCGCGCGGATGGTCTCCGCTGGGCCGGGACGGCGTTCAGCAGTTCCTGGCCCGTGAGTTCCTGGCCCGTGGCCGGGTCGCGCGTCGTCGGCCGATGCACCGCGTGGCCCCTTTCGTCAAGCCCCCGAACAGACCCCACCCAACGCGATCACCATCACACCCGTCTATGACGTGCGCCACATGGGGCAACCTTCACAGGTTTCCGTGCGTCGCCAACACGCCAGGTCCTGGCGAGCGGGCAGTGGCCCAGCTGTGAATCGGCTGTGAATCGGCCGTGAACCGGCAGCGCACCCGCGAGCGATAGAGAGGGCGTGAGACTGATGCGCCCCACGGGGGGAGACCAGGACGACGACGCAGCGCTGCTGCGGGCCGTCGCGCGCGGGGACACGGAAGCGCTGGCCGCGCTCTACGACCGGCACGCCGGCTGGCTGCACGCCCGTCTGACGCGCCGCTGCGCGGACCCGGAGACGGTACGAGAAGTGCTCCAGGACACCTTCGTCACGGCGTGGCGGTCCGCCGCCTCGCACCGCAGCGGAGAGGCCGGCGGCTGGCTGTGGGTGATCGCCGCGCGGCGGCTGGTCGACGCGCAGCGGGCGCGGGCCCGCGAAACCCGCGCGGACCGGGTCGTCCACGAGCCCGCCGCGGCCACACCCTCCGCCGAGGAGAGGGTGCTGGCCGGTCTGGAGTACGGGGACGTGGGCGCCGCACTCGAACGGATCTCGCCGGAGCTGCGGGAGGTACTGCGCGCCACCGTCATCGACGGGCTGACGACACGTGAGACCGCGCGGCTGCTCGGCATACCGGAGGGCACGGTCAAGACCCGGGCGGTGCGTGCCCGCCGCGAGCTGCGTGCCGCGCTGGCTCAACTGGCGCCCGACACCGATGCGTTGGGAGGCACGGCGTGAACACGTGGCATGTGAGCAATCAGCTGGCGGCGCAGTACGCGTCCGGCTCGGCCGCCGAGCCGGACGCCTGGTCTCTGGAGAAGCACGTCGAATCGTGCGGACCGTGCGCGACCCGGGTCTCGGCGGCTGTGCGGGCGGGCACGGCGGGCCCGGTACTGGCGGTTGTCCGGGCGGCGGTGCTGTCGAGCGCAACGGCACCGGCGGCGTCACGCACCGGAGTGCCGTGGGGCGGGCGCGCGCGGGTGGCCGGGACGCGCCGGGCCGTGGCGCGGGGAGCCAGGATGCGCCGGGGTGGGATGCGGGTGGCCGGGGCGCGAGAGCCTGCGGGCACGGGCTGGGCTCCTCGGGGGTGGGCGGGGTTGCCGGCTCGCATGGTGTGGGCCGCCGGGCCCGCGTTGCGAGGCGCCTGGCTGATGGCGCTGCTCCTGGTGATCGCCGGTGCGCTCATCCTCGCGTACGGCGCGCACTTCGGCGGCGCCCGCCCGCTGCTGCTCGCGATTGCGCCGGTGCTGCCGCTCGCCGGGGTGGGTCTCTCGTACGGGCGCCACGCGGATCCGCTGCACGAGGTCGCCGCGTCGACCCCGTCCGGCGGACTGCGGCTGTTGCTGACCCGGACCGCGGCCGTGCTGGCGGTCAGCGTCCCGCTGCTGACGACGGCCGGCGCGCTGCTGCCCGCTGCGGCGGATGTGCCGGGTGCGGCGGCCTGGCTGCTTCCGGGTCTCGCCCTGACGCTGGCGGCACTGGCGCTCGGCTCGTACGTGGGCTGCGCGGCCGCCGCCGCGGGCCTGGCCTGCGGCTGGCTGGGCGTCGTCGTGGCACCCGTACTGGCCACGCTGCCGCGCGACCTGGCGGGCCAGCTCGAGCGGTACGTCTCGGGGCCCGCCATGCAGGGCGGCTGGGCGGCGGCTGCCGTGCTGTGCGCGGGGCTGCTCGCCGTACGCCGTTCGTCCTTCGACCATCTGGAGAAGATGTGAGCACCGTAGAGGTCACCGGGCTGACGGTCCGCCACCGCAGGACGGTCGCGCTCGACGCGGTCGCCCTCGGCTTCGGCACCGGCGTACACGGTCTGCTGGGCCCGAACGGCGCCGGCAAGACCTCGCTGATCCGCGTCCTGGCCACGGTGGCCGCACCGGCGGAAGGCCGGGTGGAGCTGCTCGGCCGCGATGTGTCGCGGCACCGGGAGCGGGCGGAGGTACGGCGGCGGCTGGGCTATCTGCCGCAGGAGTTCGGCTACTACCCGGGATTCACGGTCCGGGAGTTCGTCTCGTACGTGGCGTGGCTGAAGGAAATGACGGCGGAGTCGGTCCCCGGTGCGGTGGAGCGGGCGGTCGAGCGGGTGGGTCTAGCGGACCGCATCGACGCGAAGGTGAAGACGCTGTCGGGCGGGATGGTGCGCCGGGTCGGCATCGCGCAGGCCATCGTGAACGAGCCGGATCTGCTGCTGCTCGACGAGCCGACGGCCGGTCTCGACCCGGAGCAGCGGGTCGAATTCAGAGCACTGCTCCTGGAACTGGGCACTGCTTCCACAGTGATCGTCTCCACCCACCTGGTCGAAGACGTGGCGGCCGCTTGCGCGGAGGTGACCCTGATCGAGTCCGGCCGGGTGGCCTACCGGGGCACCACCGCGGAACTGACGGCGCTGGGCAGGGACTCCCTGGACGAGAGCGCCGGCAACGCGATCGAACGCGGCTACACCGCAGCTCTGCGCGCCCACCGCGCGCTCGCGGGAGCGGGCCGGTGAACACGACCACCCTGAAACGTTCCTCCCCCACCCGTAGCCCCTTCCCCGCACGCGCCCGACACCCGCTGCGCACCGAGCTGCTGCACGGTTTCGCACCGTGGGCCGGGGTCGCCGTCCTGTTCACGCTCCTGGTGGCCATGGGCTCCAAGGCCGCTCAGTGGCAGGGTAGTTGGTCAGAGACCCTGTCCGAGCTGCATATCTTGAGCGCGCTGCTCGGAGGGCCGCTGGCCGCCGCCGCAGGCTGCTGGCAGGGCGGCAGGGAGCGCCGGCGGCATACCGCGGAGCTGCGGTCGACGGCCGCCCGTGGCCCGCTCGCGCAGTTCCTGGTGGCGTCGCTGCCGGTGGCGGCGTGGGTGTCCGCAGGGTACGTGTCCACAGCTCTGGGGGCGCTCCTGGCCACCTGGCCGTATGCGTCGGCAGGCCGCCCGGTCCTCTCCGCGCTGCCGGCGGACGCGGCGTTCCTGGTGGCGTGCACGCTCGTGGGCCACGTCGTCGGACGGCTCGTGGCATGGCGGCCGGCCCCGCCCGTACTGGCCGTCTGCGCGTATGTCGCCCTCGCCGTCCCGACGTACCAGACATCCGGAGTCCGGCATCTCAGCCCGGCCGCGGAGTCCATGAGCCTGTCGCTTCCGGTGTGGTGGCAGCCGCTCGCGATGACGGCGTGGACGGGCGGTCTGGCCGTGGCCGCGGTCCTCGCGTACGCCGCCCGGCGCCGGTACACCGCGTTGCTGCCGCTCGCCGCCGCGACCGCCGCCGCAATGCTTGTCGCGCAGACGGGCGACGCCATGTGGCGCGACGACCCGCTCTTCGAGCGGCAGGTGTGCGACACGTCCCTCAGGCCCAACATCTGTGTGAACGCGCTGTACAGAGGGCTGCTGCCGAAAGTCTCCGCGGCTCTCTCCGACGTCACGGGCCGGCTCGAAGGCGTCGAGAACCTGCCGGTCCGGTTCGAGGACCTGCCCGGGGAGCCGAAGCCCGACGAGGCCCAGCTGCCCATGCTGACTCCGCTCGGCTGGTACGTCGTACGCGGTGAACTGATCAATCCGCAGCAGTACGCGTGGGAGGCCGCCGCCGCGCTGACAGGCATTTCAGTCCAGTGCGAGGCCCGCGGAAACGACGAACGCGCGCACCGGGTCGACAACACCGTGACGGACTGGCTGAGCCCCAACCCCGGACGGGACGATTTGGACGAGCGCTTCGAGGAGCAGGCCCGGAAGAGGGGCGACGAGAAGGAACTCGCCCGTATCAAGGCCGACAAGAACGCTCTCGCGCATCTGACGTCCATGGGTGACGAGGGCCGTCGCGACTGGCTCACAGGCTACTTCGCGACCGCCGACAGCTGCGACCCGAGCAAGGTGCCCGCACTGTGACGGGCTCGGACGGCGAGACCGCCGCCCCGGCCGGCCGCATGCTGTACGCCCGGTCCCGCGGCATCCCCGTCGCCCTCGCCGTACTCGCCGCAACAGCCGGTCTCGCCGTCTGGGCCGCATACGGCCTGGACGCCTATCTCGACCCGAAGCGGCGCGTGCCTGTGGTGGCGCTCGCACCACTGCTCGCCTCCGCCGTGATCAGCACCAGCTTCCACCAGTACGCCGACGAGCTGGACCGGACTGCCGTGCGCCCCTGGTGGCCCCGGCGGCTGGCCCATGTGCTGGCACTCACCGTGCTCGCGGCGGCCTCCCTCGCGCTCGCGGTGCTCGGGCACACGACCGAGTTCGGTGCGCCGGCGATGGTGCGCAACACCCTCGGGGCAGTGGGCATCGCCACGGCCTCGGCGGCGCTGATCGGCGCGCGGCTGAGCTGGCTGCCGACGTTCGCGTACCTCAGCGCGATCTACCTCGGTACGCCCGGCGTCCACGGCGGATGGGCAGCGGTGTGGGCCTGGCCCATGCAACCGGGCCGGCAGCCCGCGGCGTGGGCGACGGCGGGAGCGGCCTATGTCGCAGGATCGACACTGTACGCATGGCGCGGGTCCCGCCGCGAGGGGCCGTAGCCCGCCGGGAACCGAACCCACCGGCCCGGAAACCATTTGTCCCGCTCGCCCCACCCCGCCACCATGACCACCGACACGCGTCCGCCCCGCACCCGTCACCCGGAGGTCACCGCCATGCCGCTCCAAACCGACGGACCCGTCACCCTCGACCGGCGAGAGGGGCCCCACGGGGAGGTCGTCCTCCGGCAGCGCGGTGCGCATCACGAGATCATCGCCAATGGGTGCTTCCTGATGGACACGTCCGACGGCCGCTCCGAGCGGCTGCTCATCGACGCCGCGTACGAAGCCCTCGCCGCCGCCGGAAAGAGCGACCCCGCCCTCCTCATCGGCGGACTCGGCGTCGGCTTCTCCCTCGCCCGTGCCGCCGCCAACCCCCGCTGGCGGCATATCGCCGTCGTCGAGCGCGAGCAGGCGATCATCGACTGGCACCGCACCGGCCCCCTCGGACAGATCTCCGGCGACGCGCTCGCCGACCCGCGCAGCGTGATCCTTCACACGGACCTCGTCGACTACCTGCGCACGACCACGGACCGCTACGACGCTCTCTGCCTGGACATCGACAACGGACCCGACTGGACCGTCACCGACGACAACGAAAACCTCTACTCGGCGGCCGGACTCGCCGCCTGCCAGGGCCGGTTGGAGCCCGGCGGAGTCCTCGCCGTGTGGTCCGCGCAGCCCTCTCCGGCGTTCGAGGATGCGTTGCGGAATGCCGGATTCACCGGGGTAACTACCGAAGAGATCCGGGTTGCCCGAGGAGTGCCCGACGTGGTCCACCTTGCTGTTCGCCCTGCGTAGCCGGGATGCCTTCACTGCCTTTACGCTGCTGACCTACACACGGGATCTACACCGGCATGCAGCTCGCGAGAACGCGTACAGGGGCGGGGCGATGGAGCAGACACACACCACGCACAACGGCGTCGCGGCCACACCCGGCGCCCAGCGCCGGGTGCTGGTCGTCGAGGACGACTCGACGATCGTCGATGCCATCGCCGCACGCCTGCGGGCGGAAGGCTTCCTGGTCCAGACGGCTCTGGACGGCCCGGCCGCCGTCGACGCCGCCGAGGCCTGGCAACCGGATCTGATGGTGCTCGATGTGATGCTGCCGGGCTTCGACGGCCTCGAGGTCTGCCGCCGCGTCCAGGCGCAGCGCCCGGTTCCGGTGCTGATGCTCACTGCGCGCGACGACGAGACGGACATGCTCGTCGGTCTCGGCGTGGGCGCCGACGACTACATGACCAAGCCGTTCTCGATGCGCGAGCTCGCGGCCCGGGTGCATGTGCTGCTGCGCCGCGTGGAGCGGGCGGCCCTCGCCGCGGTCACCCCCCGAAGCGGGATCCTGCGCCTCGGCGAGCTGGAGATCGACCACGCCCAGCGCCGGGTCCGGGTGCGCGGCGAGGACGTACATCTCACGCCGACCGAGTTCGACCTGCTGGTCTGCCTGGCGAACACCCCGCGTGCCGTCCTCTCCCGTGAGCAGCTGCTCGCGGAGGTGTGGGACTGGGCCGACGCGTCCGGCACCCGCACCGTCGACAGCCACATCAAGGCCCTGCGCCGGAAGATCGGCGCCGAGCGCATCCGTACCGTCCATGGCGTCGGCTACGCGCTGGAGACGCCGGCTCCATGAGACGGCGGTCCTGGGACCGGCCGCCCGGCCGCGGCGACCGGCGGAGCCGGCGCAGGTCGCGGTCCGCCTCCATCGCGATCTCGATCAAGACGAAGCTCGGGACGCTCGTCGTCGTCTCGGTCTTCATCACCACGGGCCTGCTGCTGGTGGCCCTGCGCACCCGGACCGAGGTCCGCTTCATCACCGTCTTCTCGGTGATAGCCACCTTGCTGATCACCCAGTTCGTCGCGCACGGCCTGACCGCCCCGCTGGACGAGATGAACACGGTGGCCAAGGGCATATCGCACGGCGACTACACCCGCCGGGTGCGCGGCGCCGACCGCCGTGACGAGCTCGGCGACCTCGCCTCCACCATCAACCGCATGGCCGACGATCTGGAGGCCGTGGACCAGCACCGCAAGGAGCTGGTCGCCAATGTCTCGCACGAGCTGAGAACCCCGATCGCCGCGTTGCGCGCCGTGCTGGAGAACGTCGTCGACGGGGTCTCGGCCGCCGACCCGGAGACGATGCGTACGGCGCTCAAGCAGACCGAGCGCCTGGGGCGCCTGGTCGAGACGCTGCTCGACCTGTCCAGGCTCGACAACGGCGTCGTACCGCTCAAGGCCCGCCGTTTCGAGGTGTGGCCGTACCTCTCCGGGGTGCTGAAGGAGGCCAATCTGGCCGCGGCCCAGCGCGGCATGACCTCCGGGTCCGGCAACCACACCCGTACGGACGTGCATCTGCACCTGGATGTGTCGCCGCCGGAGCTGACCGCGCACGCGGACGCGGAGCGGCTGCATCAGGTGGTCGCCAACCTGATCGACAACGCGGTCAAGCATTCGCCCCCGCACGGACGCGTGACGGTACGCGCCCGCCGCGGCCCGCAGCCGGAGTCCCTCGACCTGGAAGTGCTCGACGAAGGCCCGGGCATCCCGGAGCCGGAGCGGCACCGGGTCTTCGAGCGCTTCAACCGGGGCAACGTCCTGTCCCCGCACGGCAAGGGCAGCGACGGCGGCACGGGCCTGGGGCTGGCGATCGCGCGCTGGGCAGTCGATCTGCACGGCGGGCGCATCGGGGTGGCCGAATCATCCCGCGGCTGCCGGATCCAGGTCACCCTTCCGGGGATCCCTTCGGCGCGCGGTTGACGTAGGGTTCGAACCGGAAGCGCGCGTTCTGCGTGTCCGTAGTGAGGGCGTGGGCTGAAGAAGGCCGTACGCCGTCGAAGGTGCGAGCCGACCGGGCTGCGGCCGCCGTGTGGCGTACCCAAGCTTGCCCGTGGCGAAGCGGAACCACGTTTGTTTCCCGCCATTCACAGCCCCGAAACCCGCCTTCAGATGTGACTTGCACGACGATGGCCAGCCCGGCCTGCACCTCTCGGCCAGGGAGGCGTAGCCTTTATTTCCGCTGTCCATCACCTTGTGAAGCGGAAGAGGGCGGTTGCCGCCGTGTCGTCTCAGTCCCCCAGTAACTCGAGCATCTCGTCAGACCAAGGCGGGCAGGGTAAGAACCCTGCCGCCGCGTTCGGTCCCAATGAGTGGCTCGTCGACGAGATCTACCAGCAGTACCTCCAGGACCCCAATGCGGTCGACCGTGCCTGGTGGGACTTCTTCGCCGACTACAAGCCGGGCGGCGCAGCCGCCGCCGCAGGGGCGAAGCCGGTGAGCGAAGCCCCCGCCGCGCTGTCCGACGCCGCAGCCGCGGGGGCTGCGGGTGCCACCGCTGCGGCCCCGGCCGCCGCCGCCCCGAGCGCTCCCGCAGCCTCTGCGGGCACGCCTGACGGCTCCGCCGGTACGGCCACCCCGGCCGCGCCGGCCGCCACGCAGCAGCCCGCCCCGGCCGCCGCCGCAGCGCCCGCCGCACCGGCGAAGCCCGCCGCGAGCGCCGGTGCCGCGGGCACCGCCGCCCCGAAGCCGGCGGCTGCCGCCGGCAAGGCGGCTGAGCCGGCCGTGTCCGAGCGCCCCCAGCTCGTACCGCTGCGCGGCCCCGCGGCCGCGGTCGCGAAGAACATGAACGCCTCGCTGGAGGTGCCCACGGCCACGTCCGTGCGCGCCGTCCCGGTGAAGCTGCTCTTCGACAACCGCATCGTGATCAACAACCACCTCAAGCGCGCCCGCGGCGGGAAGGTCTCCTTCACGCACCTCATCGGGTACGCGATGGTGCAGGCCATCAAGGCCATGCCGTCGATGAACTGGTCGTACACGGACAAGGACGGCAAGCCCGCCCTCCTCAAGCCGGACCACATCAACTTCGGTCTGGCCATCGACCTGGTGAAGCCGAGCGGCGACCGCCAACTGGTCGTCGCGGGCATCAAGCAGGCCGAGGCCATGAACTTCTTCGAGTTCTGGCAGGCCTACGAGGACATCGTCCGGCGCGCCCGCAACAACAAGCTGACGATGGACGACTTCACCGGCGTCACCGTCTCGCTGACCAACCCCGGCGGCCTCGGCACCGTCCACTCCGTGCCGCGTCTGATGCCCGGGCAGTCGGTCATCATGGGCGTCGGCTCGATGGACTACCCCGCGGAGTTCCAGGGCACGTCACAGGACACTCTGAACCAGCTGGGCATCGCCAAGGTCATGACGCTGACCTCGACGTACGACCACCGGGTCATCCAGGGCGCCGCTTCCGGCGAGTTCCTGCGGATCGTCGCCAACCTTCTCCTCGGCGAGAACGGCTTCTACGACGACATCTTCGAGGCGCTGCGCATCCCGTACGAGCCGGTCCGCTGGCTCAAGGACATCGACGCCTCGCACGACGACGACGTCACCAAGGCGGCGCGGGTCTTCGAGCTGATCCACTCCTACCGGGTCCGCGGCCATGTCATGGCCGACACCGACCCGCTGGAGTACCGCCAGCGCAAGCACCCCGACCTGGACATCACCGAGCACGGCCTCACGCTGTGGGACCTGGAGCGCGAGTTCGCCGTCGGCGGCTTCTCCGGCAAGTCCCTGATGAAGCTGCGCGATGTGCTGGGCGTCCTGCGCGACTCGTACTGCCGCACGACCGGCATCGAGTTCATGCACATCCAGGACCCCAAGCAGCGCAAGTGGATCCAGGACCGCGTCGAGCGCGGGCACACCAAGCCCGAGCGCGAGGAGCAGCTGCGGATCCTGCGCCGCCTCAACGCGGCGGAGGCCTTCGAGACCTTCCTGCAGACCAAGTACGTCGGTCAGAAGCGGTTCTCGCTGGAGGGCGGCGAGTCCGTCATCCCGCTGCTCGACGCGGTCATCGACTCGGCTGCCGAGTCGCGCCTGGACGAGGTCGTCATCGGCATGGCCCACCGCGGCCGCCTCAACGTCCTCGCGAACATCGTCGGCAAGTCGTACGCGCAGATCTTCCGGGAGTTCGAGGGCAACCTCGACCCGAAGTCGATGCACGGCTCCGGCGACGTGAAGTACCACCTGGGCGCCAACGGCACCTTCACGGGTCTGGACGGCGAGCAGATCAAGGTCTCGCTGGTCGCCAACCCCTCGCACCTGGAGGCGGTCGACCCGGTCCTGGAGGGTGTCGCGCGCGCCAAGCAGGACGTCATCAACAAGGGCGGCACGGACTTCACGGTCCTGCCGGTCGCCCTGCACGGTGACGCGGCCTTCGCCGGCCAGGGTGTCGTCGCCGAGACGCTGAACATGTCGCAGCTGCGCGGCTACCGCACCGGCGGCACGGTCCACATCGTCATCAACAACCAGGTCGGCTTCACCGCCGCCCCGGAGTCCTCGCGTTCGTCCATGTACGCGACCGACGTGGCCCGCATGATCGAGGCGCCGATCTTCCATGTGAACGGCGACGACCCGGAGGCCGTGGTCCGCGTCGCGCGGCTCGCCTTCGAGTTCCGCCAGACGTTCAACAAGGACGTCGTCATCGACCTCATCTGCTACCGCCGCCGCGGTCACAACGAGGGCGACAACCCGCAGTTCACCAACCCGCAGATGTACAACCTGATCGACAAGAAGCGCTCGGTGCGCAAGCTCTACACCGAGTCGCTCATCGGTCGCGGCGACATCACGCTGGAAGAGGCGGAGCAGGCGCTCCAGGACTTCCAGGGCCAGCTGGAGAAGGTCTTCGCGGAGGTCCGCGAGGCCACCAGCCTCCCGGCTCCGGCGCTTGTCCCGGACGCGCAGGCCGAGTTCCCGGTGGCCGTCACCACGGCGGTCTCCCAGGAGATCGTGAAGCGGATCGCCGAGTCCCAGGTCAACATCCCCGACCGGATCACCGTCCACCCGCGTCTGATGCCGCAGATGCAGCGCCGTGCGGCCTCGGTCGAGGACGGCACGATCGACTGGGGCATGGGCGAGACCCTCGCCATCGGCTCGCTGCTGATGGAGGGCACCACGGTCCGGCTGTCCGGCCAGGACACCCGCCGCGGCACGTTCGGCCAGCGCCACGCGGTGCTGGTGGACCAGGAGACCGGCGAGGACTACACGCCCCTGCTGTACCTCTCCGAGGACCAGGCCCGCTACAACGTCTACGACTCGCTGCTCAGCGAGTACGCGGCGATGGGCTTCGAGTACGGCTACTCGCTGGCCCGCCCGGACGCGCTGGTCATGTGGGAGGCGCAGTTCGGTGACTTCGTCAACGGCGCGCAGACCGTCGTGGACGAGTTCATCTCCTCGGCGGAGCAGAAGTGGGGGCAGACCTCCGGTGTGACCCTGCTGCTGCCGCACGGCTACGAGGGCCAGGGCCCGGACCACAGCTCCGCGCGTCCTGAGCGCTTCCTGCAGATGTGCGCGCAGAACAACATGACGGTCGCCATGCCGACCCTGCCGTCGAACTACTTCCACCTGCTGCGCTGGCAGGTCCACAACCCGCACCACAAGCCGCTGATCGTCTTCACCCCGAAGTCGATGCTGCGTCTGAAGGCGGCGGCGTCGAAGGCGGAGGAGTTCACCAACGGCGGCTTCCGCCCGGTGATCGGCGACACTGCGGTCGATACGGGCAATGCGGACCCGAAGGCGATCCGCAAGGTCGTCTTCTGCACCGGCAAGGTCTACTACGACCTCGACGCCGAGCGGGTCAAGCGCGGCAACACGGACACCGCGATCATCCGTCTCGAGCGTCTGTACCCGCTGCCGGGCGCCGAGCTCCAGGCGGAGATCGCCAAGTTCCCGAACGCCGAGAAGTACCTCTGGACGCAGGAGGAGCCGGCGAACCAGGGTGCGTGGCCGTTCATCGCGCTGAACCTGATCGACCACCTGGACCTGGCGGTCGGCGCGGACATCCCGCACGGCGAGCGCCTGCGCCGCATCTCGCGGCCGCACGGCTCGTCGCCGGCTGTCGGCTCGGCCAAGCGGCACCAGGCGGAGCAGCAGCAGCTGCTCAACGAGGTCTTCGAGGCCTGACCGGAACTGCCTGACCGTACGAACCGACGAAGGGCCCTGCCCCGCGCACACCGCGCGGGGCAGGGCCCTTCGGGCTGTCCGGGCTCTTCGGTTGTTCACGCCCCTTCGAGTCTGGCGATCTCGTGGCGGATGAGGCTTGCCGCCTCCGAGTCGGACGCACCCGCGGCGGCCAGCAGGGAGAGCACGGCCCGGTGTTCCTCCAGGGCGCGCTCAGAGCCCGCCGTGCGCTCCAGACGGGTGGCTCGCATCCACTGGGCGGCGGCCGCCCGCTCCAGCAGGTCGCCGGTTGCGGGCCGGGCAGCCGCGTGGCGGTAGTGAGCCACGGCGTCCTGGAGCTTTTGGCGGGACGCGGTGCGCCGGGCCAGCAGCGCGGCGGCCACGGCGCGGTACCACCAGGCGTACGCGGCCAGTTCGGGGTCGGCGGCGGCGCGGGCGGCGGCGCCCAGTGCCCAGTCCGCCTCGTGGAGGTCGGCGACGGTCTGCTCGGCCCGGAAGCGCTCGATGTAGGCATGGCCCAGCAGGGCCCGGCGGCGCGGGAGTTCGGGGTCGGCGGACGGTGTCTCCTCGATCGCCCCGCGCAGGGCGCGTACCGCCGCGTGCACATCGGCGGGCGACTCCTTGTCCACGCCGCGTTCGGTCAGCTGCCTGCCGAGCGAGGTGAGGACGACGGCGCGGCCGGGGTCGTGCCAGGGCAGCAGCGGCACGGCCTCGGTCCAGGCCGCGATCGCCGAGTCGCGGTGTGCCCAGCCGCCGGTGGACACGTAGCGCTGCTCCAGGACGCGGGCCATCCGCAGCAGGATGTCGGCCTGTGCCTCCTCGTCCTTGCCGACGTAGAGACGCGCCTGGTCGAGGGCCTGGAGGATGCGCAGTCTGGCGTCGTCGTCGGGGTACTGGTGGGCGAACTCGATGGCGTCGGCGTAGTCCAGCCAGGCGCGGCAGAGCTCCGTCTGCGGGACGGCGTCCCAGTCGAGCCCGTCGATGCCGGCGTGCAGATCCTTGTCGGCCCGGTCGGCGAAGGCGCGGGAGGCGATCAGGTCCTCCTCGCCGGCGCCCCGCGCGACGGGTCCCTCGCCCCGGTAGTGGCGGGCCAGTTCGAGGAGCAGCCCGCCCTTGATGAGCAGCGCGGACTCCCGGCGCTCGTCGGCCAGCAGCAGTTGTACGACGCCGAGGGCGATCTGCAGCGTCTCGGTGAACCAGTCCTCGGGGCGGACCGGGCCGCGCAGCGCGTACGGCGCGCCGGTCACGGCCAGCCGCCGCAGCACCCGGATCCTGGCTGCGGCCGCTGCCTTGCCGAGCCCGACCGGGACGTCGGGTCGCAGCGGGCTCTCGGTCAGTTCGGCGAGGCTGGTGTCCGCGGTCGAGAGCAGGATCGACGCCACCAGGCCCGCGTCGTCGGGGCCCGCGGCCGCCTGGACCCGTACCCACTCCGGCATCAGCCCGGGGCTCAGCCTGCCCTCCTCCACCTCGTCCGCCATCGCCTCGAGGACGTGCGCCAGGGTGAGATGCGCCTGCGGCTTTCCGGTGAGCGCGTTCTGCGCGGCGTCCAGCGCCTCGCGCAGGTCCTCGGGCAGCGGCCGCACCAGCCAGCGCCGCAGCAGCGCCTCGGCCAACTCGCCGTACAGCACGGCCCGTTCGGCGGTGCGGCGCTCCGCCTGGGTGGCCGAGCCGAGCAGCCTGATCGCCGCGTCCAGGTCGCGTACGGTGCCGTACTCGCCGAAGTGCGCCAGGCAGGCGCGGGCCTGCGCCAGCAGACCCGCCGGACCCTGGGGCGGCAGGCCGCCGGGGGGCAGGGCGGGTTCGGGACCGCCGAGCCGGCGCAGCACCTGGGCGGAGATCTGCGCGAAGGCCGTCTGGCTGCGGTTGCCGGGGCTGCCGGATGCCGCCGGGTGCGGGTCGACCGACCCGGCGAGGAAGGCGGCGGCCATGGCCGGGAAGTTCCGTACCGTACGCCCGTAGCGCGTCTCGACGTACTCGGAGCAGTGCTTGAGCACCAACGCGGCGCTGCTGGCGCCCAGTTGCCCCAGCAGCTCCTCGCGAACCCCGTCCAGGAAGACGTACGAAGGTCCGCCCTCCCGGTCGCCCGGTCCTTCGCCATCCCGCCGCAGCAGGCCGCTGAGCAGCACCTCAGCCAGTACGTCGGGGCCGCTGCGCACCAGCATGGCGCGCTGCACGAGCTGCATCACCGGGAGCACCAGCGGGACCGCCGACAGATAGACCGCGAGCTGCGCGGCGGCGGGCGACGCGGTCCGGCGGAAGGCCCGTACCCGCGCCGTCGCGTCGATGTCCTGTGCGGTACGGGACGGGCCAGAGGCGGGCTCGTGGCGGGCCCTGACCAGAGCGGCTGCGGCGTTCAGCGACTGCCCGGTCGCCCCCGCCACCAGTCGGGTCCAGGCCTCGAACGAGGAGCGGCGCAGCGCGAGCACCGGAACCGGGATGCCCCGCTCAAGGCTGCTGTGGTGCGGGGTGAACTCCAGCCGCCCCGCCGGGCCTTCGCGCCGCCGCAGCAGTCCCGGCCGCGCGGGCAGATGCGTACGCCGCCACATCCGCTGCGGCAGCGGCTGCACGACGGCGACCGGCGCGGTCGACGCCCAGGTGTACAGCAGGCGCTGCATACGGCCGCTGCGCCACATGGGTCCCGCGCAGTCGCTGAGCACCACGGTCAGCTGCCGCCCGGTGGGGTCGCCGAGCTGGGCGGGCGTGGACGCGTCCTGCTCAAGGTGGTGCACGGCGACCTCGCGGAACGCTCCGGCGCGTTCACAGACCTGCCGCAGCTCGTCAAGTGCCTTGTCCCACACGACATTCGACGAGGAGACGTCCATGACCAGGGCGAGCCGCGCCTCACGCCTCCGGGCGGTGCGCAGCACCGGCACCACAAGACCTGTGTCGGCTGCCCGGTCGGCCGTCGCGACCTCGTCGATCTCACGGCGTACCAGGCGCATGGGCGGGCGGTACCGCTGAAGGGGCCGCAGAGAGCGCTGCAGGGCGAGCACGTCCGGCAGCGCGGCGGCGGCCGGGACGGGCACCCGGCGCATGCCTCCGGCCGGTAAGCCGCCGGGCGCGCCCTCGACCTGCGCGGGCCCGTACAGGTCGACGCGGGGGCGCGGCGGCGCTCCCGCCCTCAACGGCGAGGGCGCGGGCTGCTCCGTGACCTCCACGGCCCGGCGGTCCGCGGGCTGCGGCCCGGCCGTCCCCGCGGGCACGGGACCCGCCCGCCTGGAGGCGGCTGCGGGCACATGCCGGGAGAGCCACAGGGCGTCCGCCAGCTCCTCGGCGGTGGGCTTCAGTTCCGCCTCGCGCAGCCGCGCGACCAGCGCGGTCAGTGCAGGGGGCGGGACGGCCGGGCTCACCGCGGTCACCGCTGCCGGGTGTCGAGCGGACGTATCAGCAGCTCGGCGATCTCCTCGCGCCGCCCGGCGTCCGCGCGGACCGCCTCCTGTGTGAGGTAGATGGCGTTGAGCAACTGGTCGGTGGGCCGCAGTTCACCGTCGCCGTCCTCGCGGGTGAACTGGGCGATCAGATCGAGGTTCCGCTCGTCGGATCCGGCTCCGAAGTGGGCCTGCACCATCGCGGCGAGCCGCTCGTCGCGCGGCGGGTCGAGGTGCAGATGGATGCAGCGGCGCAGCAGCGGGGCGGGGAAGTCGCGCTCTCCGTTGCTGGTCATCACCACGAAGGGGAACGCCTTGCAGCGCACCCGGCCGTCCCTGACGGGCACCCGGCGGCCGTCGTCGGTGAGCACCCGCACCTCGTCCTGGCCGGGCCGGTCGGCCATCCGCTCCAGCTCGGGAAGGGCGAACTCCCCCTCCTCCACCACATTCAGCAGGTCGTTCGGCAGATCGATGTCGCTCTTGTCGAGCTCGTCGATGAGCAGGACGCGGGGCAGCTCGGCGGGCAGCAGCGCCGTGCCGAGGGGTCCAAGCCTGATGTAGCGGCCGATGTCGTCGGACCCACGCCCGGCTCCCCGCTCGGCGAGCTGGGCGTCCTGGAGCCTGCCGATGGCGTCGTAGGTGTACAGCCCGTCCTTGAGCTCGGTGCGGCTGACGATGGGCCACTGCAGGACCCGGCCGAGCCCGAGTTCGTACGCGACGGAGTGCGCGAGCGTGGACTTGCCCGAGCCCGGTTCACCGGTGACGAGGAGCGGACGCCGCAGATAGAGCGCGGCGTTGATGAGTTCGAGGGTCTCGGCGTCCTGGGCGGGCGGGGCCGCCACGCGCGCGCCGAGCCGCCGCGTCGACGAACTGTCGATCGGCGGCGCGGGATCGGGCAGCGGCTCTCCGGAGAAGGCGCGCCAAGGGGGCGGCGGCGGCAGTCGGCGGATCCTGTCCGGATCCGGCGCCCCGACGCCTCGGTAGATCAGCCAGTCGTCCATCGCTCGCTCCTCGTAGGCGGTCGGTGGGCGGACCCGTGGCGGACCACTTTGTCCTGTACCCACCGGCCTGCCGTCCCATAGTGCGTTCTCCGGCGGACGCCCCCCGGACCCCCGGCAGGAAAGGCAGGTCAGCCGCGGTGCCCGGCGAGGACACTGCGAGGCGAACCCGCATGGCCCGGGTGCGGCTCCTCATGGGGAGTCCACCAGTCCGGTGTCGTCGGCGGGCAGAGGGCGGCTCGGGTCGTCGTAGAGCATGGCCACCCCCTCCGCCCAGTGGCGGCTGTTCCTCGATCCGCTGATGTCGTCCCTGATACGGCGCAACCGGTCGGGAAGCTCACTCGCGCCCGCACTCTGCCCGAGCAGCTGGGCCGCGCCCCGGTGCAGGTCCTCGCAGAACTCCGTACAGCCGTGGTCGGGATGGCCGTCGGTGTGCCACAGGGCGATGCCGTGCCCCGCTTGAAGTGCCATGCCGATGGCTCTCCGGCCGACCCCGCTGCCTGCGGGCCTGCACAGGACGGGCACGGCGGACGGCGGCATGTCCTCGAAGTGGCGGGGCCTGGGGACCTGCCGTTGCGGCGGGGTGCGGTAGGCGGTGAGCGCATCGGCGGCCGTCATCCCGTCCCAGCGGCGCTGCCAGACGGCGTCCGGTTTTCCTCGTCTCGCGAGGTCGCGCAGCACCACCATGCGCCGTACGCCGACATACGCCGGATGGTGCAGCCGGGCCATCTCGGTGAGCTGCCATCGGTGTACGGCGGTGTCGAAATGGTCGACGGGCAGGGCGACTTCGAGCGGTGCCGGGACGCCGGGCGAGTCGACGGACGCGAAGACTTCGTCCAACGGGCCGCGCAGCAGCTGGATGAGCTGCTCGGGCGGGACGCCGTCGCCGGTCTGCTCCTCGTGCAGCGGCTCGTTCACGTCCTGGCCGTCGTCGACCCGGATCCGCCAGTAGAAGCGGGTGGGCCGGGCGTCGCAGACCGGCTCCAGCTCGACGATGACGACGGCGGACCCGTCGCCCTGGCGCGGATAGCGGACGACGATCCGGTCCTGGCCGTCGGGCGTGCGCGGGTGCAGAAGTCCGGGCGGCAGCGTCGCCTGGGTGACCACGGTGTGCACGATGCGGGGCACTTCCTGGAGTCGGCGGGCCACCCAGTCCGCGAGCGCCACGGGGTCGCCGCCGCGACTGCGCTCGTACTCCACCACCAGCTGGAGGTAGTGCAGCGCGGCGATGGCGGCGACGGGCTGCCCCGCCTCGTACAGCAGGCCGTGTCCGTCGCGCCAGATGCGCGGCAGGAGCTGGCCGGGCGGGGAGGCGACACCGCCGCGGGCCTTCTTGGCGAGTTCCACGACGGGCCGGATGGCGGACGGCGGGTGCACACCCGCGAGCAGGGACAGCGCCTCGCGCCGGTCGTGGGGGCTCCACCACTGGTCGCCGCTGGTGTGCACGCCGGCGCCCGGGAGCTGGTGCTGGCGCTCGATCCAGTTGTGCCCGGTGATCTTCGGGGACTGGCCGTGCCAGCGGTCGTGCGCGGCCATCAGGAGCTGGTACGTGGATCCGAACCGGCGCAGGGCGGTGGCCGCGATCGCCATCCCGCCGTCCCGGCCCACCCGGCGGGACTTGAGGATGCCGACGACGGCGCCGGTGTGGGCGTCGAGTACGGGGGAGCCCGAGCCGCCCCTGGGGAACTCGGCTTCTGGCCTGAATCGCATCCCGTAGTCGTCGTCGAAGCCGTTGATCGTGGCGGCGGCCTTCCAGCGCACGGCGCGCTTCTCGGCTCCGCCCTCCTGCTGCTCGGGCCGGTAGCCCTGGACGATGCCGCGGCCGCCGGGGTAGTCGGTGCGGTCGGTGAGCCAGACGCACTCGTGCTCGACGTGCGGGTCGACGAGCCTGACCAGGGCGAGATCCTGCTCGACGGGCACGCGCTGCTCGGCGCGCGGTTCGCCGTCGAGCAGCCAGGAGTCGAGCCGGGCCTGAAGCGGCTCGCCGTCGTTCACCTCGCTGCCGCGGAGGTGGAAGATCCGGTCCCGGTCCCCCTTGAGATGGGGGGCGAGTACGTGTGCGCAGGTCAGGACCCAGCCGGGCGCGACGAAGAAGCCGCTGCCCCACATGGCTGCGGGCTCGGCCTGCTGGTCCTGCTGGTCCTGCCCGACCTGCTCGACCTGCTCGACCTGCTCCATCTGCTCGACCTGTACGGGTGAGAAGTGCACGGTGGCGGCGCGAGTGAGGGCGTCTATGACGGAGTCGGAATCGCTCATGCCGTGTCATCGCTCATGTCGTTCTGTTGATCCTTCAGCTTCCAGGTGAGTGTGACCTGGACCGATGCCTTCGCCTCCCCGGCGGCGAGCACGGCGAGGGCGACGCCGGACTTGGCGGTGAGCTCGACGCCGAAGCTGACGCTCGCCTCGTCCGGCTTGGCCGCGGCCGCGGCCTCCAGCACCGAGGCGCCGACCTCGGTGATCAGCCGCTGGAGCTGCTGGACCTTGGCGGTGGCGTTCTCGACGAAGCCGACGTCCTCGTCGTCCTCGCCGTATCCGCCGCCCACGGTGGACAGCCGGGCGAGCACGACGGCTCCCCCGGGCAGTTCGATCTGCTGGACGCGCCCGTTCACGGTTCCCCCCGTCTTCACTGCCAACTCGCCCCCGCGCTCACGCACTTGGGCGCTGTGCGAATGGCGACGACGTTACTGGCCTGCACGGTTGCAGGGGAGAGTCGGAAGTCGCCGTAATCTGGAGAGGTAGAGCCCGTCCGTACCAGGAGCATGTCTTGTACTTCACCGATCGCGGCATCGAGGAGCTGGAGAAGCGACGCGGCGAGGAGGAGGTCACTTTCGAGTGGCTCGCCGAGCAGCTGCGCAGCTTCGTCGACCTCAACCCGGACTTCGAGGTCCCGGTGGAGCGCCTGGCCACGTGGCTGGCGCGGCTGGACGACGAGGACGAGGACGAGTAGGGGTGTACGGGCGAACGGCCGTCAGCCCGGCTGACCGGGCGCGCTCGGCCCGCCCCGTCGGCCCGCTTCGTCGGGCCCGCCCGACTCCCGCCGCACCCGGTCGTACACCAGGCTGAGCGCCCCGTTCGCGACCAGCACCACGCCCGCCGCCGCCCAACCGAGGCCGCCGGAGCGGCGGGCGAAGCCCCAGACCAGCAGCGGCACTCCCGCCGCCAGCTGGGCAGCCCCGAGCAGACGGGCCCTCGGGCTGCGAAGCCAGAGGCCCAGCCGGCCTTCCTCGACCGCCTGGAGTTCCGCGCGTACGGCATCGCGCCAGCCGGACCACTCCACCGTCTCCGCGCCCAGCGCGCGGGCGACCGACCGCAACCGGTCGGCCGGTTCACCCGGGGCCAGGCCCACGGGCAGGGCGAGCCCGGTCCGCGTCAGGACCGCGATCAGACCGAGCAGCCGGGCCCGCGCGTCCGCGTCCGGATCCGGCCGTGTGAGCGGCTCCAGCGCCTGCAGATCGAGTACGGGATCGAGCCCGAGCCGGGCCGCGAACGTCCGCATCGCCTCGTCCTCGCCGACCGGCGTGCCGTCCGCGAGCCAGATGTAGCCGACGGGCCTGCGGAAGCCGGAGGCAAGGGTGAATCCGGCCCGGTCGCCGTCCCACCACAGGGCGAGCACCGGCCAGTTCGTGCCCACGGCGAGCGCGGCGGCCCAGCCGGCCAGCACACGGTCGACCGGCTCCCCGCCGTTCAGCCAGGGCTTTCCCTCCGGGACGAGCACGCTCCACTGCTGCCCGGCCGGGGCGAGGAGCTGGTGCTCGCGCAGCAGATGGGCCGGGGGCTGTACGGCAGCCGGTTCGGCCCGGCACAGCAGCAGCGCTCCCACGGGTGTCGGATTCATGGCCCATACGCTAGGCCAGTTTGTCCGGATACGTAGACCAATGTTCGCCTTGCCGACCCGGCATCGTGCTTGACATCCCCCGACCGCGATATATCGTGTTCAGCAGAAGACGCGATATGTTGCGTCGCAGCCGCCCCGGGAGGTCAGCACCATGGCAGAGTCATCGTGGGAAGTCTCTGAGCCCAAGAAACTCACCTTCGACGACCCTGTGACGGCACTCAATGTGCGCATCGTCAATGGAACGGTCAACGTCGTGGGCACCGACGAAGGTTCCGCCCGCCTCGAGATCTCCGAGATAGAGGGCCCGCCGCTGGTCGTCACCCAGCAGGGCGGCACACTCACCGTCGCGTACGAGGACCTGCCCTGGAAGGGCTTCCTCAAGTGGCTCGACCGCAAGGGCTGGCACCGCAGCGCCGTGGTCTCCCTCGCCGTCCCGGCCGGCTCGGCCGTCGAGGTCGGCGTCGTCGGCGCGGGAGCAGTCGTATCCGGGATCCGGGGGACGACGGCCGTACGCGGCGTCAGCGGCGACACCACGCTCGTCGGACTCTCCGGCGCGGTCCGCGCAGACACCGTCTCCGGGAATCTGGAGGCACAGGCCGTCACCGGCGATCTGCGCTACAACTCCGTCTCCGGCGATCTGACGGTGATCGAGGGGGCGGGCTCGTCCGTACGGGCCGAATCCGTCAGCGGCGACATGGTCATCGACCTCGACCCGGCAGGCAGGCCCACCGACATCCGGCTGACCACGGTCTCCGGCGAGGTGGCGATCCGGCTGCCGCACCCCGCGGACGCGCAGGTCGAGGCGAACACCGCGAGCGGTTCGGTCTCCAACGCCTTCGACGACCTGCGGATCAGCGGGCAGTGGGGCGCGAAGAAGATCACCGGCACGCTGGGCACGGGCACCGGCACGCTCAAGGCGACGACCGTGTCCGGTTCGATAGCGCTGCTCCGCCGGCCGCCCGCGGAGGACGAACCGTACGACGCAGCCCCCACCGGAAAGGTGCTCTGACATGCCGCCCGTCTTCGCCCATGGCCGTCTGCGGCTGTATCTGCTGAAGCTCCTGGACGAGGCTCCGCGCCACGGCTATGAGGTGATCCGGCTGCTCGAGGAGCGCTTCCAGGGGCTGTACGCGCCTTCGGCGGGAACGGTGTACCCGCGGCTGGCCAAGCTGGAGGCCGAGGGTCTGGTCACGCACGCCACCGAGGGGGGCCGCAAGGTCTACTCGATCACCGACGCGGGCCGCGAGGAACTGGCCGGGCGCAGCGGCGAGTTGGCCGACCTCGAACTGGAGATCCGAGAGTCGGTCTCCGAGCTGGCCGCGGAGATCCGCGACGACGTGCGCGGCGCGGCGGGGAAGCTGCGCAGCGAGATGCGGGCGGCGGCGACTCAGACGCGGACGGCGTCCGGCACGGAGAAGGACTGGGGCGACAGCGAGTCGTGGCGGGCGGCCAAGGAGGAACTGCGCAAGGCCAAGCAGGAGTGGAAGGAGCAGGCACGCCGCGCGAAGGACGAGTCGCGCCGTGCCCGCGAGGACGCGCAGCAGGCACGCCGCCAGGCGAAAGAGGCGCAGGAGACGGCGCGCCGGGAGATGCAGCGCATCGCCAAGCAGGTCCAGGACCAGGTGCAGGACCACTTCGCGCGGGGTGACTGGCCGAAGGGCGTACGGGAGGGCCTGTCGGAACTGAGCGCACAGTTGGGCGGCTTGGCGCGCGGCATGACCGCGGCGCCGGAGCCACAGCCGGAGCGGGGGCCGGAGCCGGAGCCGGGCTGGTCGAAGGACACGACGGACTCGGGCGACCCGGCACGCGACCTGGACCGCTTGCTGGACCGCTTCCGCGACGACATCAGGGACGCGGCGCGGGACCAGGGCGTTACGGCCCGACAACTGGCGGAGGCGAGAAGCCACTTGTCCACGGCGGCGGCCCACATCGGAGCACTGCTGCGGAAGCCGGAGGCGTAAGGCCCGCGTCGGCTCTCGGGGCAGCCCGGGACCGCGGGGCGGGGCCCACCTGGGGCCGGACCAGCGGTGCGGAGCTGCCGCTTCCCGGGGTGTGGGTGCGTCAGCCCCCATGTCCCCCTGGGGGCCTGGGGCACCGCCCCAGTTTTCGGGGAGGGGCGGGGTGGGGGACAAGCACCCGCACCGCGCCCGCACCCCGGACCCCGGATCACACCATCACCCCGCACCCTGCGCCGACCCGCCCCCGTACATCACCCGCTCCACCGCCTCATACGTCGCCCCGTGCTCGGCCAGCACTTCCGCCACCACCCCCCGCCGCACCGTCAGCGCCAGCAGTAGATGCTCGCCGCCGATCTCGCGGTCCCCGCGGCCCGCCGCGATGCGGAGCGACTGCACCAGCGTGCCCTTTGCCGCCGCACCGAAGGGGCGCCGGCGCGACCACCGCTTATTCGACGCCACGCCCGCCTGCAACGCCCCTGCCCCATGCGTCTCTTCGACCCTGGAGACGATCTCGGCCACATCGATCCCGAGCCCCGCCAGAGCATCCGTGTCCGCCTTCGACAGACCGGCCCGCCGCCGCGCGTCCGCCAGCGCGTCCTCCACCGACCCGCGCCGGTCCATGATCCCCAGCGCCGTGAACGCGAACGCCGTCCGCGTCCCCTCCTGGTCGAGGAGCGCCAGTAGCAGGTGCTCATCGGTGACCGACTCCGCGCCCGCCCGCTCCGAGTGGCCTACCGAGCCCGTCACGACATCACGGGCGTCCTTGGTGAATCGCTCGAACATCACTGCCTCCCGTACTTCTTGTGTACGGCCTGCCGGCTGACACCCAGCTCGGCCGCGATCTCCTGCCACGACCAGCCCTGATTGCGGGCACTTCGCACCTGTACGGCTTCGAGCTGCTCGAGGAGTCGCCGCAGCGCGGCGACCGCTCGCAGCCCCACCCGTGGGTCACGGTCGCCCGCCCGCTCGGCGAGATCGGTTGCTTCGGTCATGAATGTCAACCTACATTGACAGCGGGCCCGCCGTCAACCGTCGTTGACAGATCGTGGCATACGAGGAGTGGCGGTTACGGCGATCCGCGCCCCCGGCCGGGCAAGGACCCGCACCGTCCCGGGTCTGCCCGCCGGCACCGTCCGGGTGCTCGTCCAGGCCGGGCCGTCCACGGCGATACGCCAACCGGTCGGGCGGGGAGGCAGGGAGACCTCTGTCACGCCCGGCCGCGCGGACGCCCGGTACACCAGGCGGTACGTCCCGGTCCCCGGGTCGTACGAATCGGACGCGACCCGCCCCGCGACGGCCGCCGCGTACGGCGCCGCGGTCTGCTCCTTGTTCGTACGGAACACACCCCGGTCGTCGACCGCGCAGTAGCCGCCGCCGTAACACCACACATAGCCCGCCCAGCCCGAGCTGTAGCGGTTCAGGGAGGCCAGCGCCTCGCGGTAGAAGCGGGGCATGTTCGGAAGGGAGTTGTTGAGGGGACCCCACTCCCCCACCACCACCGGGATCCGCTGCTCTTTCGGGTACGCGGTGACGGCCGCCTCGTACGACTCGATCCAGCCCGCCGACGGGTCGTAGTCCGCGCCCGCCTCCATCGCCGCGTTGTAGAAGTGCGGCGCGTAGACGACCTTCGGGTCCTCGATCCTGCCGAGGCCCGTGGGGACGCCCTCGCCCACGATCGGGGTCGGCTCGACGAAGACCCAGCTGCCGTCGTCTGCCGAACGGACCGCGTCGGCAAGGCGGTTGTACATCGGCGTGAGCTGGTCGCGTTCGATCCGGCGGGCGGCGGTGGGCAGATCCTCGCCCGCGCGCAGCTCGCCCATCGGCTCGTTGATCAGGTCGTAGCCGAGGACGGCCGGATGGTGCTCGAAGCGGTCGGCGATGACCCGCCACATCCGCGCCTGCGCCCGCCGCAGGTCCTCGTCCTCGTAGAGGTGGGTGAAGGCACGTTGCACAGCCGGTTCGAAGTACTCGGAGAACCAGTCGTCCGGGTGCGGGGTGAAGGGCAGTCCGTCGGTCCTCGTCGCCCACTCCGGGATACCGCGGTGCCCGAAGGCGGGGCCGAAGACGTCCTGGTGGGCGTCGATGAGCACCTGGACGTCGTATTTCCGCGCCCAGTCCAGGATCCGCTCGATCTTGCGCAGATATGCCGCGCTGTAGTGGCCCTGCCGGGGTTCGAGGTCGTCCCAGAAGACCAGCAGGCGGGCGAAGTTGAAGCCCTGGGCGCGCATATCGCGGAAGTGCTTCTCTGTGATCGCGGAAAGCGCCCCCTCGCCGCGGTTCGTCTTGTCCTCGACGTTCCAGCCGCGCAGGGTGAGGGTCCGGCCGCGGTCGTCGGTCAGGCGCGGTATGCCGACGGGACCGCCCGGGTCCGCGGCGACCGGAGCCCCCGCGACTCCCACCGCCTCCGCGACCCCCGCGACCCCCGCGACTCCCGTGGACCCCGCCGCCCCCGCGACCCCGACGGTCCCCGTGGACAGCAGAAGAGTGCAGCAGACCGCCGCAAGTGCCCGGATCGTTCGGTGCGTACGCATGGGGCGGATCCCATCAGCACACCTGACGGACCATCAAGAGGGCGTCAGCACGATCTTCCCGAAGAGGTCGCCCCCGGCCATCCGCTCGAAGCCTTCCCTCGCCCGGTCCAGCGGCAGCACCTCGTCGATCACCGGCCGCACGCCGGTGACCGCGCAGAAGGAGAGGAGGTCCTCCAGCTCGTCCTTGGAGCCCATGGTCGAGCCGACGACCTTCAGCTCCAGGAAGAAGATCCGGGTGAGTTCGGCGTGCGAGGGGCGGTCGCCGCTGGTCGCGCCGGAGATCACCAGCGTGCCCCCGGGCCGAAGCGACTTGATCGAATGCGACCAGGTCGCGGCGCCGACGGTCTCGATGACGGCGTCCACCCGCCGGGGCAGCCGCGCGCCCGGTTCGTACGCCTCCTCCGCGCCGAGTTCGACGGCCCGCTTGCGCTTGGCCTCGTCGCGGCTGGTGGCGTACACCCGCAGTCCGGCCGCCTTGCCGAGGACGATCGATGCGGTCGCGACGCCGCCGCCCGCGCCCTGGACGAGGATCGAATCACCGGGCCGTACCCCTGCGTTGGTGAAGAGCATGCGGTACGCGGTGAGCCAGGCGGTCGGCAGGCAGGCGGCTTCCTCGAAGCTGAGCTCCTTCGGCTTGGGCAGCAGATTCCAGGTCGGGACGGCGACCTGCTCTGCGAAGGTGCCCTGGTAGCGCTCGGTGAGGATGGAGCGCGGCTCGTCCGGGCCGACGCCGTGCCCGGTCTGGCCGATGACGGAGTGGAGCACCACCTCGTTGCCGTCCGCGTCGATGCCCGCGGCGTCGCAGCCGAGGATCATCGGCAGCTTGTCCTCTGCGAGGCCGACGCCGCGCAGCGACCAGAGGTCGTGGTGGTTGAGGGAGGCGGCTTTGACGGTGACGGTGGTCCAGCCGGGGCGGGCCTCGGGAGCCGGGCGTTCGCCCAGTTCCAGGCCGTTGAGCGGGGCTTCACGGTCGATGCGTGCGGCGTAGGCGGCGAACATGACCTTGAGGGTAGGGCGGGCCGGTGCGCGGCGGAACCGCGCACCGGTGTGACACGCGTCCCGCCGGCCCCGCGCCGGCCGTGCGCCACCGGGTGCGCCTCCCGGGCCGGGGGCCGCCGACACCACGCCGAGCAGGCCGAGTAGTGGGCCCGCATACCGCGCCGGCCTCGCGCCCGCCCCGGTTCCACCTGATCGGAGGAAACCCCGGAACGAATGCGGACGCCCCGCAGGGCCGCCCGGCAGCGGTGCCTCAGCAAACGCGACGGGCCGTTCCGCACCCCCTCGGGAGTACGGAACGGCCCGTGCACGTACGTACACCAGCAGCGTCAGCGCCTGGCGACACCCTCGGCGCGTGCGGCCGCGGCCACCGCCGCCGTGACCGCCGGGGCCACCCGCTCGTCGAACGGCGACGGGATCACATAGTCCGCCGCCAGCGCGTCGCCCACCACGTCAGCCAGCGCGTTCGCCGCGGCGATCTTCATGCCCTCGGTGATCCGGGAGGCCCGGACCTGGAGTGCGCCCGCGAAGATCCCCGGGAAGGCCAGCACGTTGTTGATCTGGTTGGGGTAGTCGCTGCGACCCGTCGCCACCACCGCCGCGTACCGGTGCGCGACGTCGGGGTGCACCTCCGGGTTCGGGTTGGCCATGGCGAAGACGAAGGCGCCGGTCGCCATCGCCGCGACCGCGGACTCCGGGACCGTACCGCCGGAGACGCCGATGAAGACGTCCGCGCCGGCCAGTGCCGTCTCCAGCGAGCCGCTCAGCCCCGCCCGGTTGGTGATCTCCGCGAGCTCCCGCTTGACCGGGGTGAGGTCCTCGCGGTCCAGGCTGACGATGCCCTTGCGGTCGGCCACGGCCACATCGCCGATGCCCGCCGCGAGCAGGAACTTCGCGATGGCCACGCCCGCCGCGCCCGCGCCCGAGATGACGGCGCGCAGATCACCGAGACCGCGCCCGGTCAGCTTCGCGGCGTTGCGCAGGGCGGCGAGGGTCACCACCGCCGTGCCGTGCTGGTCGTCGTGGAAGACCGGGATGTCGACCCGCTCCTGGAGCCTGCGCTCGATCTCGAAGCAGCGGGGGGCCGAGATGTCCTCGAGGTTCACCCCGCCGAAGGACGGCGCGAGCCGCACCACGGTCTCGATGATCTCGTCCGTGTCCGTGGTGGCGAGCGCGATCGGAACCGCGTCCACGCCGCCGAACTGCTTGAAGAGGATGGCCTTCCCCTCCATCACCGGAAGCGACGCCTCCGGTCCGATGTCGCCAAGACCGAGCACCGCGGTCCCGTCCGTCACGACAGCGACGACCTGGGACTTCCAGGTGTAGTCGTGGACGAGCTCCGGCCGCTCGGCGATCGCGCTGCACACCTTGGCGACACCGGGTGTGTACGCGAGGGAAAGGTCGTCCTTGTCACGCACCGGCACCGTGGCCTGGATGGCCATCTTGCCGCCGCGATGCAGCGCAAAGGCCGGATCGAAGGGCTCCTCGGGAGCTCCCTCCGACCCGTCTTCGCTGTCGCTGCGAGGATTGACGATCTCCGCTGCCATTTGGTTGACCCCTTAAGTCTTCATCAGTTGAGGGTGGCCACTCCTGGTTGAGGAGGGGTGGGCGGGCACCGCGTCCGTGCCCTGCCTCAGCGGTTGGCCCGCCTGGCAGGGGGAGGTACGTACGCGCGGGCGCGCCGCACACGCGCCCTGAGCCCCGGATGAGGGGTGTAAACGTCCTTCTTACCGGACCGATGGCCCCGGCGACGAGTCGATATCCACCTGCTGACATGACTCATGGCCGGATGTCAGGACACGTCAACTTTGCACCCGGAAATTCGTGCGCAGTGCCTGACGGGCCGCAGATCTTCCGGTCGGAAGAAGGCATTCCCGTGAAAGGTCCGGCCCTGATGTACCGGCCCGAGGGGTCCGGGGGTGTCCCGTTACCCGATTTTGACATGCGCTGCCCCCTGATTGGGCTAGTCCGAATGGCAAGATGCCGAAAACACTCAAGGTCGCGACACTCGAAGATGAGTGCACGACCGATGAACCGCGCCCCCTCACCCGCCGGAGGATCCCGACCATGACCGCAAGCAACACCTGTCGTACGACCGCAACCAGGTCCCGGATCGCCGCGGTCAGCGCGATCGCGGTCGCCGGCGCACTGCTGCTCAGCGGCTGTGGTGACCAGACGAACTCGGGCTCGAGCACCAAGGAGACCAACGGCACCTCGACCGGCGCCCCGCTCTTCGACAAGCTGCCGAAGAAGTACCAGGACGCCGGCGTGATCAAGGTCGGCACGGACGCCGCGTACGCGCCGATGGAGTTCGAGGAGGGCGGCAAGATCGTCGGTATCGACCCCGACATCGCCGCGGCCCTCGGCAAGGAGCTCGGCGTCAAGTTCCAGTTCACCAGCGGCACCTTCGACGGCCTGATCTCGTCGCTCAACAGCGGCCGCCAGGACGTCGTCATGTCCGCCATGAGCGACACCAAGGCCCGCCAGGAGGGCCTGGACGACAAGGGCAAGAAGGTCGGCGAGGGCGTCGACTTCGTCGACTACTTCACCTCCGGCGTCTCGCTCCTGGTCAAGAAGGGCAACCCGGAGAACATCAAGTCGCTCGACGACCTGTGCGGCAAGAAGGTGGCCGTCCAGCGCGGCACGACCTACGAGGACACCTTCAAGACCCAGGCCGCCAAGTGCAAGACGGACGGCAAGGGCACGCTCTCCATCGA
Source organism: Streptomyces sp. NPDC002870 (assembly GCF_042888505.1). Taxonomy (NCBI): domain Bacteria; kingdom Bacillati; phylum Actinomycetota; class Actinomycetes; order Kitasatosporales; family Streptomycetaceae; genus Streptomyces; species Streptomyces sp. NPDC002870. The sequence goes on along the minus strand of NZ_JBIAPW010000002.1, from coordinate 183,723 downwards.
GGCGTTCGACACCGACGCCGAGGCCCAGACCCGTGTGAAGTCCGGTGGCGCCGTCGCCGACCTCAACGACTACCCGGTCGCCGCGCACATCGCGAAGACCGCGGGCGGCGGCAACGACTTCGAGGTCGTGGGCGACCAGACCGAAGCCGGTCCGTTCGGCATCGCCGTCGACAAGGACAACGCGCAGCTCCGCGACGCGCTCAAGGACGCCTTGAACGCGATCATCAAGAACGGCGAGTACGCGAAGGTCCTGGAGAAGTGGGACGTCAAGAACAGTGCCGTGACCGAGGCGACCATCAACGCCGGCAAGTAATCCGGCGTTCTCGCCTCAAGCGTTCACTGAAGGGCAGTCACTGTGACTGACAAGTTCGACAAAACGCCCGCCGACGAGCCACCAGCGGACTCGACGGTCAGTAAGGGGGCCTTCACTCCCCCTGAGCAGATCAGGGCCATCCCGGTACGGCACTGGGGCCGCTGGATCAGCGGCGTCGTCGTCGTGGCTCTGCTGGGCCTGCTGGTGTACTCGTTCTCGCAGGGCGACATCAACTGGGACACGGTCGGGTCCTTCATCTTCGACGACCGGATCCTGGCGGGCATGGGCAACACGGTGCTCATCAGCGTGCTGTCGATGCTGATGGGCCTGGTTCTGGGCGTTGTCTTCGCGGTCATGCGGCTGTCGAAGAACCCGGTGACGGGCGCGGTTGCCTGGCTGTACATCTGGTTCTTCCGCGGCACCCCGGTGTTCGTGCAGCTGCTGCTGTGGTTCAACCTCGCGCTGATCTTCCCCGTCCTGAACCTCGGGTTCTACAAGGACGAGACGGTCGACGTCATGACCCCGTTCGTGGTCGCCCTGCTGGGCCTGGGCCTGAACGAGGGCGCCTATATGGCCGAGATCGTCCGGGCCGGCATCCAGTCGGTCGACGAGGGCCAGTCCGAGGCGTCACACGCGCTGGGCATGCCCGCCGGCAAGACCATGCGGCGGATCGTGCTCCCGCAGGCGATGCGGGTGATCGTGCCGCCGACCGGGAACGAGTTCATCAACCTGCTCAAGACCTCGTCACTGGTCTCCGCGGTGCAGTACACCGAATTGCTGCGCGCAGCGACGAACATCGGCTCCACGTCGTTCGCGGTCATGGAGATGCTGCTGGTGGCCTCGGTCTGGTACCTGGCTCTGACCAGCGTCTTCAGCGTCGGCCAGTTCTACGTCGAGCGGTACTACGCCCGTGGGTCGCTCCGGCAGCTGCCGCCGACGCCGTGGCAGAAGATCAAGGCCAATCTGGCGTTCGGCCGTCCGAAGGGAGGCGTCGCATGAGCGCCATGGTGAAGGCGGAGGGCGTCCACAAGTCCTACGGCCCCGCGCACATCCTCAAGGGCATCGATCTGGAGGTCGCCCCGCGAGAGGTGTTCTGTCTGATCGGCCCCTCGGGGTCCGGTAAGTCGACCTTCCTGCGGTGCATCAACCACCTGGAGAAGATCAGCGCAGGCCGGCTGGCCGTCGACGGCGAGCTCGTCGGCTACCGCCAGAAGGGCGACAAGCTCTACGAGCTCAAGGACAGCGAAGTCGCCCTCAAGCGCCGCGACATCGGCATGGTCTTCCAGCGCTTCAACCTCTTCCCGCACATGACGGCCATCGAGAACGTCATGGAAGCGCCGATCCAGGTGCGCGGCGAGGCGAAGGCGGTGGCCCGTGCCCGTGCGGAGCAGCTGCTGGACCGGGTGGGCCTGTCCGACAAGGCCAGGAACTACCCCGCCCAGCTCTCCGGCGGCCAGCAGCAGCGCGTCGCCATCGCCCGCGCGCTGGCGATGGAGCCGAAGCTGATGCTCTTCGACGAGCCCACCTCCGCCCTCGACCCCGAGCTGGTGGGTGACGTCCTCGACGTCATGCGCGGCCTCGCAGAGGACGGTATGACGATGATCGTCGTCACACACGAGATGGGCTTCGCACGGGAGGTCGGCGACGCGCTGGTCTTCATGGACGACGGCGTGGTGGTCGAGTCGGGCCACCCGCGCGACGTACTGACCAACCCGCAGCACGACCGCACGAAGTCGTTCCTCTCGAAGGTGCTTTAGGCGGTACGAAAAGGGCGGCACGAAAAGGGCGGTACGGACCGGGTGTCCGTACCGCCCTTTCGCGTCCCCGCGCGGTTACTTGAGGGCGAGCAGCAGGTTGTCGGAGGGCGAGGCCCACACGGCCCGAGCCTCCCCGAACCCGGCCGTGCGCAGCGTCTCCGCGTGCCAGTGCACGGACGGCGTGTCCCCGTCCGCGTGCTCGCCGTAGATCTCGTAGCGCTTCGCCGTCGGCTCCGCGAGTACGGGATCCTTTGCGGCCAGCGCCCACCAGTCCGCCCAGTCGAGCGCGCCGGCAGCCTTGGCCCGGTCCATCTGGGTGTGCCGGTGAGCGCGCTCGGCGGCGTTGATGCGCGGGGTGGTGCGGTCGATCATGTGGTCGGCGTTCATGAAGACGCCGCCGTCCCGCACGACCCCGGCGACCTGGCCGTACAGCGCGGTCAGCGGTCCGCTGCGCAGCCAGTGCAGCGCGGTGGCGGTGAGCACGGCGTCGTACGAGTCGTACGGCAGCTTGGTCACCCAGTCGGGGTCCTTGAGATCGGCCGTGACGAAAGTGACTCGCTCGTCGCCCTCGAAGTGGCCCCGGGCGATGGTCAACAGGGCGGGATCCAGATCGACCCCCGTGCTGGTGGACTTCGGGAACCGCCGGAACAGCCGGTCCGTGATACTTCCCGTACCGCACGCGAGATCAAGCACCCGCGGCTCGGGGCCCACCAGGGCCTCGACCATGTCCAGCATCACCCGGAACCGCTCCTCGCGATCGGGCATGTACCACTCCTGCTGCCGGTCCCAGCTCTCCTGCCAGGCCCGCCAGTCGGCTCCTGCTCCCGTATCCGTATCCGTACCCGTACTGGTATCCGTCCCTGTCACCGTCTCCGACACCGGAACCCTCCCGTCCGTAATACCCTCGAAGCTGTAGCAGTTGTTACGTCGACATTAGAACGCCGCGGTAAGGACTACAAGTGGAACTGGCCCATTACTCGGACTACGCCGTGCGCCTGGTCAACACCGAGGAGCCGGCCCGCAGCAAGGACTCGCTCACCTCGGTCGAGGCCGTCCGGGAACTCTTCGGCCCGTCCGCACAGGCAGCGCGCCGTGCCACCGAGGCCGACGTCACCCGCTTCCGGTCGGTACGGGGTCGGCTGCGCGCGGTCTTCACCGCCGCCGACGCGGGCGACGAGACCCAGGCGGTCGACCTGCTCAACTCACTGCTGCTGGAGTTCCCGGTCAACCCGCAGATCTCGGGCCACGACCACCGGGACGAGGACGGCCGCCCGAAGTGGCACATGCACCTGGCCGACCACCCCTCGAACGCGACGGCGGGGTACGCCGCGATCGCCGCGATGGGCCTCGCGTTCCATCTCACGGAGTACGGAGTGGACCGGCTCGGCCTGTGCCAGGCGGCGCCGTGCCGCAACGCCTACCTCGACACCTCGACCAACCGCTCCCGCCGCTACTGCTCGGACCGCTGCGCGACCCGCGCCAATGTGGCCGCCTACCGCGCCCGAAAACGCCTGGAGACGGAACGGTCGCAGAGCACGGGCCGCAGCGCCGAGAACGCCCAGGAGGCGACCCCGCGCACGGAGCGCTGACCCTCCGCGAGCGGCCGGTATCTGCCGCGTACCCGCCCCAGCAGCAAGTCATGGGGCACGGTGCCGAACAGCCGGCTGTCCCCCTCGGCCCCCGGGTTGTCCCCCAGCACCCACCAGCCGTCCTCGCGCCGTTCGACGAGCCGCTTGACGATGAGCAGATCCTGCTGGAGCGGATGGCGCAGCACGGCGACGTCGCCGGCCTTCACCTCCGCGCCGTAATGGACCAGCAGTTGATCGCCGTGCTTGAGCGTCGGGTACATGGAAGGACCAGTCACTTCGGCGACTCCGAACGGCGCTTTCGGCTCCGGCCCCTGCTCAGTCATCCGCCACCTCCGAGTCCCACGGTACGTTCGGCCAACAGCCCCATACTGACCCCGGACTTTTGTCCTAAGCCCTAGGGGGCACTCGCGAAAACACGTCCCTCACGGAGTAATGTCCCACCTGAGAAGACGATCACGAGGAAGGACAGCTCAATGCTCTCCCGCCTGTTTGCCCCCAAGGTGAAGGTCAGCGCCCACTGCGACCTGCCCTGCGGTGTCTACGACCCGGCCCAGGCCCGTATCGAGGCCGAGTCGGTCAAGGCCGTCCAGGAGAAGTTCCAGGCCAACGAGGACCCGCACTTCCGGGCCCGCGCCACGGTCATCAAGGAGCAGCGCGCGGAGCTCGCCAAGCACCACGTCTCGGTGCTGTGGAGCGACTACTTCAAGCCGCCGCACTTCGAGAAGTACCCCGAGCTGCACCAGCTGGTCAACGACGCCCTTAAGGCGCTGTCGGCCGCGAAGGCGTCGACGGACCCGGCGACGGGCCAGAAGGCGCTGGACTACATCGCCCAGATCGACAAGATCTTCTGGGAGACGAAGAAGGCCTGACCTTCCCGGTCACGTCTTTGCGCATGTTCGCTTACGTACGACAGCACCCGGGATCCGCGCGGAGCCGGGTGCTGTCGGCGTCTGCGGGCCCTGCCCCTGGCAGCGCCTCCTCGTCCCGCGGGCTCTCACAGGCGGCGGTCGCGCCGGAACGGGCGGTCCCGCTCGGCCACTTGCGCCCGCGGACCGGCAGAACGCAGAACGACATCCAGGGCCCTGTCCGGGTCGGCGGCGTAGCAGGTGCTGAACCACGCCATGTTCGCCTCGACGACGGCCCACTCCTCGGTGGCCCCGTTCTCGGGTGCAGCCAACAGCTAGCGTGCCGCACCCAGAGTCGAGGTAGCGATGTTCCGCCGGGTGTACGCAGCGGGCAGCGCCGACAGCCATGCGTCGGTCGGCTCCAGCAGCGCGACCGCGAGATCGTCGACTGCCCCCGCCGCAAAGGCAAAGGCAGGGCCGCCGTAGTAGTGCCCGCCCTGCCGCTCTCCCAGAGCACCTGCTCCGGCGTGCGCAGGTAGCACCTCCACATCCATCCCTCGCTGTCTGGCCGCTGCCGACAGGAGTTCACGGGTCGGGCTGTACTGCGGCGTCACCGCCAGGAAGCCTCGCCCGTTCATGCCGCACCTGCCTCCGCGGCCCCGGACTTACGGCTGTACAGGACCACCATTCCCGTCACCGCCACGGCCAGCAGCGCCAGCGCGAGCAGGGCGGGAAGCAGCACGACCACCGCGCCCGCGGCCAGGCAGCCCAGCCCGCCGAGGTTGAGGATGAGGGACCTGCGCCCACCGGTGCGCAGCAGAATCGCCGCCGCCGCGAGCAGGAAAACGCCCACGCCGCCGGTGAGCGCCCATGCCTCCACGCCGTGCAAGGGCTCGGAGAGGTCGTAGTGCTCGCTGTCGGCGACCTGGTGGAGCACCTTCTTCATGCCGAGCGCGGTGAGCACGATCCCCGCGACGAGCGGCAGGTGCAGGAACGTGTAGACGTCGCGCGCCAGCCGGGTGCGGTCATCGCCTTGCAGGGTGCTCAGCCGGTGTTCGGCGGTCTCGGTGACCTGGCGGAAGTACAGACGCCACAGCCCGGCGACAACCAGCAGGCCCGTGGCGGCCCCGGCCAGGATGGGGGTGGATATGGGCAGGCCGGAGACGCCCACGCCGATCGCGACGATCGACTCGCCCAGCGCGATGATCACGATCAGGCCGTGCCGTTCGGCGAAGTGCCCGGGCGAGGCCACCCGCCAGCCAGAGGCTCCGGTGATGTAGATCCCGCCGTAGTCGATCACCACCGCGCCGAGCCACACCAGTACCTGTGCGACGCCGGTGAGAGCACTGCCGACCAGGAGCAGCACGAACGGCGGTGCCACCGACAGCAGCGCGGTGCGGCGGAGCGTGACATGGAGCGCCTCGTCGCCCGGGCTGGCGACCCAGTACGAGACGAGATGCAGGATCCGGACCGCGCCGTAGCAGAGCACGAACACCAGCGGCGCGGACAGGCCGCCAGGAGCGTCGTCGTAGACCTCCGGTACGGTCAGCGAGACGACCAGTACCACCGCCATCACCGCGACCAGCACGATGAACATCGCTCCGGTGTCGGCCCGCACCACATTGCCCAGCCAGGCGAAGCAGCACCAGCACCACCACAGCAGGGCGAGCACCACCATGGCGCCGACCAGCCGCAGTGGCGTCGGGTCGGCCGCCATCAACGCGGTGACCTGGGTGATCGCGTACACGAAGACCAGGTCGAAGAACAGCTCGGCGGGCGTCACCCGGTGACCGCCCTCGGTGGCGATCATCCGTGAACGGTCTTTGCCTGTCGCCACAGGGTCTCCCTCTCCGCGGCTCACCATCCGGGTGATCCAACTCCGTGCGGAAGAATACCGACGATGTGGCGGCCGCGTTCCCGCCTCACGAAGCCCTGCTCGGGACCGACGGCGGCGGAGCGCGTCGTGGCGGTATTCGACGCCGCCCGCGAGTGGGCCGGGGAGAACAGCACCAGAGGCTGCAGCATGGTCGACGCGCACGCCGAGATCAGCGACTCGCACCACCCGGCGTACGCGATCATCACCGGTCAGAAGGCGTGGATGCCCCCGCTCCTGACCGGTCTGGCGCGGGAGGCCGACCCGGCGGCGGACTACGAAGCGCTCGGCCGTACGCTCCTGCTGCTCCACGATGGCGCCCTGGCCGCGTACGTCCTGAACGTCTTCCCCGACGGCCCTCATCGCCGCGCGGGAGCAGGCTCGTTCACTGCTTGCTGCCCGCTGACGCCCGGCTCAGGGCCCCCAGTCCGTGTTGCGCATAGTGTGGGTGCCATGACGAGACCGAGTGAGCGTCCCGAGACTCTGTACGAGGCCGTCGGCAGCAACGAGGCGCTGCGGCGGCTGAGTCACACCTTCTACGAGGCCGTCCTCGCCGATCCGCTGCTCGCCCCCGTCTTCGCCGACTTCACGCCCACCCACATCGAGCATGTCGCCGTCTGGCTGGCCGAGGTCTTCGAAGGCCCGGCCCGTTTCACCGCCGAACTGGGCGGCCACCAGGCTCTGCTCCGCGCGCACCTCGGGCTGTCGATCACCGAAGAACAGCGGCTGCGCTGGATGGAGCTGATGACCGCCGCGGTGGCGAAGGAGCTCCCGGACGACGAACTGCTGCGCCGCCGGGTGATCGAGTACTTCGACTGGGGTACGAAGATCGCCCGCGAGGTCTCGGCCGACCCGGCGGGCACGGACCTCGGGGACCCGGGTCCGACCCCGCGCTGGGGCTGGGACGGCCTGCGCTGACCGAAGGGGGCGCCCGGCACGGCTCGTCAGGCGCCCACCGGCGTACGCAGTGAGAACTCCGCGCCGGGCGGCAGCTGCTTCTGGATGCTGCCGAGAGCGTCGCCGAAGTCGCCCCCGGCGACACCGGATTCGTACGCCGCCCCGCCGTAGTGCAGGGTCAGATTGAGGTCCGCCCGGTCCAGCGACCCGTCCTGCTGCGGCTCGCCGAGCGTCAACAGACAGCTGAGCGTGGCCTGTTGGACCGTGCCGTCCGAGTGGACGGGCAGCGGCATGTCCCACTCCAGTACGCAGGACGACAGCACCCCGGACGCGCCCACTGCCCTGAGGGCGGCGAATGTCGCCCCTTCGTACTCAACATCCCTTATGCGCGTGCGCAGTTGCCGCCCGCTCGCCGCGATCGTTACCGCTTCCGCGCCCGCGCGGTCGCGGTACCAGCCCGCCCAGACTTCCGTCGACTCCGATGACATGGCGCGGACTGTAGCGGTACGACTTGTTCCGCTGAACAGCCGGGATCCCTCAGGGCGCTCCGACCGCCCCGCCGGACTCCCCGCCGGGCTCATCGCCGGACTCACCGGCCGACTTCTCGGCGGGCTCACCGCCGGGCTCACCGCCGGACTTCTCGCCGGACTTCTCGGGGGATTTCTCAGGGGACTTTGCGCTCTGGCTCGCATCGCTCCGTGCGCAGTCGGGATTGCGGCAGGGGCCCGGCTCCCAGACCGGAACGTATGCGCCGAGCGTCTTGCGTCGTTTGATGACCGTGCCGACAGGCTCTCCGCACGCCGGGCAACGGTGCTCGACCTGCGGGCTGCGGACGGTCTCGCGTCCTTGGCTGCCCATACCCCCAGGATATGGCGGTATGGGCGAGCCGGACAGTCCTGCGGTCAGTGCTTCCTGTGGTACTTCCTGACGAGGACGCCATTGTCGAAGGCGCGGACGGAGTCGAGCGTGAAGTCCGCTATGCGGAACCCCGCGGCGAACATGGGCATTCCCGAGCCGAGGATCACCGGATAGGTCTTGATGACGAGCTCGTCGACCTCGTCCAGCAGCTGGCCGGCGAGGTTCGCGCCCCCGCAGAGATAGATCCCGAGCCCGTCCTCCTGCTTGAGCTCCCGGATCTTGGCCGCGACGTCGCCGGAGACGATCTCCACGTTCGGGTCGGGCGACTCCTTGATACTGCGGGACGCCACGTACTCCCGCAGATGGGCGTACGGGCTGGTGACCTTGATGTCCAGCGCGAGGTCGTAGCTGGCCCGGCCCTGGATGATCGTGTCGAACTCGGTGTTCGGCGCGTCGTCGACACCCAAGGCCTGCCGGGCCGGGGTCGGCAGGGTGTCCGAACACTCGGTCCTGAGGTAGTCGAGGAAGTCCCCCACCGCGAAATGGGTGAAGAAGTCCGCGTTGCCGTCCGGGGCTCCGATGAAGCCGTCGATCGACGCGGCGATGAAGTAGCTGAGCTTTCGCAAACCGGTCCTCTTCGTCAGGGGATACGAGCGTGGCCGCCGACACCGAGGCGCAACCACTCCGCCTATAGTGCTTCAGACGTAGTGGTTGCGCAAGGCCCTTTCTCCGGCGAGCGTCTCAACCCGCTTGCGGCTCAAGGCACATGGGCCGCATTGCCGTCTCAGCGGCTGCGGCGGGTGACGAATTCCGCCAGGGCCAGCAGATCGCCCGCCGCCGTCAGGTCCGGAACCGCGCGGGCGAGCTCATGGACGGCCCTGGCCATCCGGTCAGCGGCCTGGAGCTGTGCCCAGTCGCGGCCGCCCGCCCGGTCGACGGCCTCCGCGGCGAGACGCACGGCTGCGGGGGTCATCGGGCCGCGGTAGAGCTCGGCCAGCTCAGCGGCCGCCGCGGTGCCGGAGGTCAGGGCGGCGACCACCGGCAGGGACTTCTTGTGGGACGCCAGATCGGCGCCGGCCGGTTTGCCCGTACGCGCCGGATCACCCCAGATCCCGATCAGATCGTCGATGAGCTGGAAGGCGAGCCCCGCCTCCCGCCCGAAGGCGTCCATGGCCGCGGCCTCCTCCTCGCCCCCGCCCGCGTACAGCGCGCCGAGCGCGCAGGCGCAGCCCAGCAGCGCACCGGTCTTGGCAGTCGCCATGGCGAGGCACTCGTCGAGGGAGACCTCGTGCGGCGCGCGCTCCTCGAAGGCGCAGTCCGCCTGCTGTCCCGCACAGAGCTCGATCACACACGCCGCGAGCCGCTCCGACGCGGCCGCCGACGCGGGGTGCCGGTCCTCGGCGAGCAGCCGCAGCGCGAGGGCGAGCAGGGCGTCGCCCGCGATGATGGCGTCCGGGGTACCGAAGACCGTCCAGGCGGTGGTGCGGTGCCTGCGGGTGGGGTCCTCGTCGATGACGTCGTCGTGGAGGAGCGTGAAGTTGTGCGCCAGCTCCACCGCGGCCGCCGCCCGCACCGCCTGCCGCGGGTCACCGCCGAGCGCCCGGGCCGCGGCCAGTACGAGCGCGGGTCTGATGGCCTTGCCCGCCGAGCCGGCCGCCGGGGTGCCGTCGGCCTGCTCCCAGCCGAAGTGGTACATCGCGACGCGGCGTATGGAGCCGGGCAACGACTCGATGGCCGTACGCAGTTGGGGATTGACGGCGCTGCGGCTGCGTTCCATGAGGGCGACGGCCTCGCGGGCCTCGACGGTCTCCGACATGGTCATCTGGGAAGCCCTTTCCAGGTGTTGGGCACGCCGGGGGCCGACGGGGCGCCGGCCGGGCACGGGCTGGAGCGGTGCGGCCGGGAGCGCGGCGCGATGCCGCGCCCCCGGCCGGGCCGGATCACCGCCAGCGGCTCACTTCGACGTTCTCCAGGACGCCGAGCGCGTCCGGCACCAGCACCGCCGCCGAGTAGTAGGCCGTGACCAGGTACGAGATGATCGCCTGCTCGTCGATGCCCATGAAGCGCACGGACAGGCTGGGCTCGATCTCGTCCGGGATGCCGCTCTGCTGCAGTCCGATGACGCCCTGGTCGGCCTCGCCCGTACGCATGCAGATGATCGAGGTGGTCCTGGCCTCGGTGACCGGGATCTTGTTGCACGGGAAGATCGGCACACCGCGCCAGGCGGGCACATGGTGGCCGGCCACCTCCACGCTGTCGGGCACCAGACCGCGGCTGTTGCACTCGCGCCCGAAGGCGGCGATGGCTCGCGGATGGGCCAGGAACAGCTTCGACCCGCGCCGCCGGGAGAGCAGTTCGTCCATGTCGTCGGGGCTGGGCGCGCCGTCGTGCGGCTGCAACCGCTGTCCGTAGTCGCAGTTGTTCAGCAGTCCGAACTCGCGGTTGTTGATCAGCTCGTCCTCCTGGCGCTCCCGCAGCGCCTCGACCGTGAGCCGCAGCTGCTGCTCGGTCTGGTTCATCGGCTGGTTGTAGAGGTCGGCGACACGGCTGTGGACCTTCAGCACGGTCTGGGCCACGCTCAGTTCGTACTCGCGCGGCGCCGCGTCGTAGTCGACGTAGGTGTGCGGGACGACGGCTTCGCCGACATGGCCCGCGGACAGGTCGATCGCCGCCTCGCCGTACTTGTTGGTCCGCTGCTGCGGCAGGGACGAAAGACCGGCCAGATGTACGCGGAGCGAGTCGACGCGCTCCGCGAGGTTCAGCACATCGTCCCTGGTCAGCACGAGCACCGTGCATGCGGTCGCGGCACGCGCGGTGTATCCCCAGGAGGCCTCGCGGTCCAGCAGCGACTGATCGCCGAAGTACGCCCCGTCGGCGAGGACGCCGAGCTCCGTCTCGTCGCCGTACGGACCGGTGCCGATCTGCTCGACCCTGCCGTGCGCCAGCAGATAGACGCGGTCCGCCGCGCTGCCGGCGGCTGCAAGCACCTCGCCGGCCCTGAACTCCCGCTGATCGCAACGGTTCGCCAGCTCGGTGAGCGCCGCCTCGTCGCCGTACTCCCGCAGGGCGGGCAACTCGCCGAGCTCGGCGGGGATGACCGTCACCCGGTCGCCGGTCTGCACGAATGTCACGCGACCGTCGCCCACCGAGTAGCTGAGGCGGCGGTTCACGCGGTAGGTGCCGCCCTGCACCTGGACCCAGGGCAGCGTGCGCAGCAGCCACCGCGAGGTGATCTCCTGCATCTGCGGGGCGGACTTGGTGGTTGTCGCAAGGTTCCGCGCGGCGGCCGTGCCGAGACTCTGCTGCTTCGACGCCTGCTGCTCACGGACCTCGTCGCCGACGGAACCAACCGGGTCAACCGAACCAACCGACATGTGACTCCCTCTCGATCACGGTCCTGACCTGCACCCGAAAGCCTTCCATCACACTGAGTGCACACGCCATTACACAAACGGATGGGACTAGTTCAGCGTCGGCGGGGCAGGTGGCGCCGCGCGCGGACGGTGGTCTATGACTCCGGCGGCTGACCGGATCGGCTCGCACGCCGTACGAACAGATGGTCCAGCCAAGGGAGTTCGGGGTAAAAGCGCGGTACGGCGCATTGCGCTCACTTCCCCCGTATTCACAAGGAGACGGTCATGTCCTCACCCATGTCCGCGAACAGCTTCCTCGACGCACTGCGCGACGAAGGCCTGACGGTCGTCCAAGTCGGCGACTGGCGTACGCACAACCGCAACCACATGGGCCCTTGGGGCCCGGTCCACGGCGTGATGATCCACCACACCGTCACCCAGGGCACCGCGAATACCGTGCGCATCTGCCGGGACGGCTACGCGGGCCTGCCGGGGCCGCTGTGCCACGGCGTCATCGCCAAGGACGGCAAGGTCCATCTCGTCGGTTACGGCCGCGCCAACCACGCCGGGCTCGGCGACGACGACGTGCTGCGCGCCGTCATCGCGGAAAAGGCACTCCCCCCGGACAACGAGGCGAACACCGACGGAAACCGCCACTTCTACGGCTTCGAGTGCGAGAACCTCGGCGACGGCGAGGATCCGTGGCCGGCCGTCCAGCTGGAGGCGATCGAGAAAGCGGCCGCGGCGATCTGCCGCCGCCACGCCTGGAACGAGCGCTCGGTCATCGGCCACCTCGAGTGGCAGCCGGGAAAGGTCGATCCCCGGGGCTTCACGATGAACGCCATGCGCGGACGCATCCACGAACGTCTGAAGTGACCGCCCGACGTGACAGGACCGCCCGACGGGAAAGACGGCCTGACGTGACAATGGGTGGGTGACCCGGGAAGCGCTCGACCTCACCACGGCCCTGCGGCCGCGACTGCCGTCGCCGCTGCAGCCGGTCGAGGACGAGCGCTTCAGTCGGCACGGCATACGTCTCCTGCTCAAGCGCGACGACCTGATCCACCCGGACCTCCCGGGCAACAAGTGGCGCAAACTCGCGCCGAACCTCCACGCGGCGGCGGGCCGCCCGCTCCTGACGTTCGGCGGCGCGTACTCCAACCACCTCCGCGCGACGGCCGCGGCGGGCCGCCTGCTGGGCTTTGAGACGATCGGCGTGGTCCGCGGCGACGAACTGGCCTCCCGCCCCCTGAACCCGTCCCTGAGCCAGTGCGCGACGGACGGTATGCGCCTGCTCTTCGTCGACCGTGCGACGTACCGCGCGAAGGACGAACCGGAGACGCTGGCCGAGATCCTGCGGTCGGTCCCGGGCGACGTATACGTCGTCCCCGAGGGCGGCAGCAACGCCCTCGCCGCACAGAGCTGCGCCGCCCTCGGCCGCGAACTCCACCACCTCGCGGACGTCGTCGCCGTCGCGTGCGGCACCGGCGGGACCCTCGCCGGACTCGCCGCCGGACTCGCGCCCGGGCAGCACGCAATCGGATTCCCCGTCCTCAGGGGCGGCTTCCTCGCCACGGAGATACGCAGCCTCCAGGACGAGGCCTTCGGCGGACCGGTCGGCGACTGGGCACTCGACGACCGCTTCCACTTCGGCGGATACGCCCGTACCGCCCCCGGACTGGACGACTTCGCCGACGACTTCGAGGCCCGCCACCAGCTCCCCGTCGAGCGTGTCTACGTCGCCAAGATGCTCTACGGCCTGACCACCCTCGCCGCCGAAGGCGCCTTCCCTCCCGGCACCGCCGTCGCCGCCGTCATCACCGCTCAGGCCTCCTCCCGGTAGGCCGCCGCCTCCTCGAGATCGAGACGGCGCAGCAGCGTGCGCATCATCTCGTCGTCGATCCGCCGCTGGTCCCGCAGCTGTACGAAGACCTCGCGCTCGGCACCGATCATCTCCCGCGCCAGCCGCCGGTACGTGTCGTCCGCCGACTCCCCGGTCACCGGGTTCACCGCCCCGAGCCGCTCCCACACGGCGTTCCGCCGTCTCTCGAGCACGTTCCTCAGCCGGTCCGCCAGCGGCTGCGGGAGCGCATTGCGCTCGTCCGCCAGCAGCTCTTCCAGCCGCTGCTCCGCCGCCCGCGAGGCCTGGCTCTGCGCCTGCGCCTCGGCGAGCGTCTCGGCCTGCGGGTCACGCCCGGGCACCTTCAGCGCCCGGATCAGCGCCGGGAGGGTGAGCCCCTGGATCACCAGCGTCCCGATCACCGTCGTGAAGGTCAGGAACAGCACCAGGTTCCGCGCCGGGAACGGCTGGTCGGCCGCCGTGGTCAGCGGGATCGAGAAGGCGATCGCCAGCGAGACGACTCCGCGCATCCCGGCCCAGCCCACGATCATCGGCGCGGTCCAGTTGGTGTCCGGCTCGCGCTTCCTGATCCGCGGCGAAAGAGCGCGCGGCAGGAAGGTGGCCGGGAAGACCCAGATGAACCGCACCGCCACTACGGCGACGAAGACCCCGGCCGCGTACCAGAGCGTCTCGCCCACCGAGTAGCCGCCGAGGCCCTGCACCACGAACGGCAGCTGCAGCCCGATCAGCGCGAAGACCGAACACTCCAGGATGAACGCGACCATCTTCCAGACCGCCCCCTCCTGCAGCCTGGTCGCGAAGTCGACCTGCCAGGAGTGGTGCCCCAGGTAGAGCGCGACGACGACCACGGCGAGCACGCCGGACGCCCCGACGCGCTCGGCGGCGGCGTAGGCGACGAAGGGAATCAGCAGCGAGAGGGTGTTCTGCAGCAGCGCTTCCTTCAGATGCGTACGCATCCAGTGGATCGGCACCATCAGCACCAGGCCGACGCCGATCCCGCCGAGCGACGCCAGCGCGAACTCCCCAATGCCGCCGGCCCAGCTCGCGCCCTCGCCGACCGCCGCGGCCAGCGCCACCTTGTACGCGGTGATCGCGGTCGCGTCGTTCACCAGTGACTCGCCCTGCAGGATCGTCGTGACCCGGCTCGGCAGCCCCAGCCGCCGGGCGATCGCGGTCGCGGCGACCGCGTCCGGCGGGGCGACGACCGCGCCCAGCACCAGCGCGGCGGTCAGCGGCAGATCCGGCACCAGCAGATAGGCGAGATAGCCCACGGCGACGGTCGCGAAGAGGGTGTAGCCGACCGAGAGCAGTGCGACGGGCCGCAGATTCGCCCGCAGATCGAGGTACGAGCTGTCGAGCGCGGCCGTGTGCAGCAGCGGCGGCAGCACCAGGGGCAGCACGATGTGCGGGTCGAGCGTGTAGTCCGGCATCCCCGGCACATACGCGCCGATCAGCCCCACGGTCACCAGCAGCAGCGGCGCCGGCACCGGTGTCCTGCGGGCCGCCCCGGCGATGGCGGCGCTCGCCGCGATCAGCCCGACCAGTGGCAGTGCGTCCATCTCGCCGTCCCTCACGTCCGTCCGTACGTCGGTCACCCGCGTCGTAATCTGGCAATCATGAGCGAGTGCCCGCATGTAGCAGAACTGCCCCACCCCGAACCGGTCCCGCAGAGCGAGACCTGCCTGGGGTGTCTGGCGGCCGGCAGCCACCCCGTACAGCTGCGACTCTGCCTGATCTGCGGCCTCGTGGCCTGCTGCGACTCCTCGCCCATGCGGCATGCCACCGCGCACTTCACGCAGACCGGGCACCCGGTGATGCGGAGCTTCGAACCGGGTGAAAGGTGGCGTTGGTGCTTTGTCGACGGTTCGATCGTCTGACGCGTGGGTACGTCAACCCTCCGCCGGTTCCTCGTAATTGGGTGACGCAGACCTCTAGCCACTGTGTGTGCTCGTATGCTTACCATGAGTGACAGCCATCGACTGGGGGTCCCGGCGACAGGGCACTATGGATCGCGATAGCGTCGCCGGGCCAGTACCGGCTACGTACAGACGCAACGACTACGTAGCGACGGCTTCGGGATCTCCCCTCCCGTAGCCCCGAAAGAGCTTGTGCCACCTTGGAGGTGAGGGTGTCCCAGATCGCAGGCGAGCCCGGGACTCAGGACTTCGTGGAAGTCCGGCTGCCCGCTGCGGGCGCCTACCTGTCCGTGCTGCGTACGGCCACGGCCGGCCTCGCAGCACGATTGGACTTCACCCTCGACGAGATCGAGGATCTGCGGATCGCGGTAGACGAGGCGTGCGCGATCCTGCTGCAGCAGGCCGTCCCCGGTTCCGTACTCAGCTGCGTGTTCCGGCTCGTCGACGACTCGCTCGAGGTCACGGTCTCGGCGCCGACGACGGACGGCCGGGCGCCGGAGCGTGACACCTTCGCCTGGACGGTGCTCTCGGCACTGGCCGGCAAGGTCGACTCGTCGGTCGCCGATGACCGTACGGTCACCATCAGCCTGTACAAACAGCGCGGCGCGGGACCCGGGCCGGCGTGAGGAACGGGGACGGTCCGGTGCGGAACGAGCCACCCGCGGTGACGGGCATCCCGGAACAGCAGGCGCGGCCGCACCCGGTGGACGGACTTGACGGCCGGACGGCCGCGGCGGAGCAGGCGCAGGTGGGTACCTCCCAGGCGAAGCTCTGGGGGAGGGCGGACCGTATGAGCGAGCACGTGCAAGAGCAGCAGCACCACGATCCACATGACCGCAGCGGGGCGCGGGCGATGTTCATCGAGCTGCGCAAGCTGCCCGACGGCTCGTCGCAGCGGGCGGAGCTGCGCAACCAGCTGGTGCGTATGCATCTGCCGCTGGTCGAGCATCTGGCGCGGCGCTTCCGCAACCGCGGCGAGCCGCTGGACGACCTGACGCAGGTTGCCACGATCGGCCTGATCAAGTCGGTGGACCGGTTCGATCCGGATCGGGGCGTCGAGTTCTCGACGTACGCGACGCCGACGGTGGTCGGCGAGATCAAGCGCCACTTCCGCGACAAGGGCTGGGCGGTCCGGGTCCCGCGCCGCCTCCAGGAACTGCGGCTCGCCCTGACCACGGCGACGGCGGAACTGTCCCAGCAGCACGGCCGCTCCCCCACGGTCCACGAGCTGGCGGAGCGCCTGGGCATCTCGGAGGAGGAGGTCCTGGAGGGTCTGGAGTCCGCGAACGCGTACTCCACGCTGTCCCTGGACGTCCCGGACACGGACGACGAGTCCCCGGCGGTGGCGGACACACTGGGCGCGGAGGACGAGGCCCTGGAGGGCGTCGAATACCGCGAGTCGCTGAAGCCGCTGCTCGAGGACCTGCCACCGCGCGAGAAGCGGATCCTGCTGCTGAGATTCTTCGGCAACATGACGCAGTCGCAGATCGCGCAGGAGGTGGGCATCTCCCAGATGCACGTCTCCCGCCTGCTGGCCCGCACGCTGGCACAGCTCCGCGAGAAGCTCCTGGTGGAGGAGTAGCCGCAGGGGAGTGACCGCGGCGTGGGGGCGGCCCTCTCCACCGGGAGGAAGTACCGCCCCCGCGCGAGCGGCTACGCGTCGCGCGCGGGGCCGCGGATGCCCAGGGCCTCGGTCGTCGTCGGGTTCACCAGCAGCACCAGGCCCGTCACCGCGACCGCCGCCAGCGCGATGCCCAGCAAGATCAGCGCTCCGGACGCGCGCAGCAGCGTCCAGGCCGGGATCAGAGCCATCAGGTGCGTGATGATCGCCGGGCCGCGGCTCCAGCTGCGGCGTCCCAGCAGGCCACGCGCCGCGGCCAGCGGGATCACGCCGAGTGCGATCAACGTCACTCCGCCCGTCTCCGCCTGTGACGGACTGTCCGGCCGGCCGAGCAGGCCCATCACGAGCATGTAGACGCCGCATGCGACCAGCGCCAGGCCTTCCAGTCCGGACACCGCGGCCGCGGCAGTCAGGCGGGCAGGGCGGGGGGTCTGGTCAGTGCTCACCCCAGCAGGGTAGCCGTCGTGCGGAACCCTGGGCTGGGCCAGGTAAATCCCACTGGGTACGCTGCTGCGCATGCGCGCACTTCTCGTGGTCAATCCGGCAGCAACCACCACCAGTGCCCGCACCCGCGACGTACTCATACACGCCCTCGCCAGCGAGATGAAGCTGGAGGTCGTGAACACGGAGTACCGCGGGCACGCCCGCGACGTCGGCCGCCGGGCCGCGGAGTCCGACGACACGGATCTCGTCGTAGCCCTCGGCGGCGACGGCACCGTGAACGAGGTCGTCAACGGTCTGCTCCACCACGGCCCCGACCCCGACCGCCTCCCCCGCCTCGCCGTCGTCCCCGGTGGCTCGACGAATGTCTTCGCCCGCGCCCTCGGTCTCCCGAACGACGCTGTCGAGGCGACCGGCGCCATCCTGGACGCACTGCGCGACCAGACCGAGCGGACGGTCGGACTCGGTCTCGCGGCCGGCACCCCGGGCACCGAAGACGAGGCGGTCCCCTCCCGCTGGTTCACGTTCTGCGCCGGACTCGGCTTCGACGCGAGCGTCATCGGACGAGTCGAACAACAGAGGGAGCGCGGCAAGCGGTCCACGCACGCGCTCTATATGCGCCAGGTGGTACGCCAGTTCCTTGACGAGCCGCACCGCCGGAACGGCCCGATCACCCTGGAGCGCCCGGGCGAGGACCCGGTCACCGAACTGGTGCTGTCCATAATTTGCAACACCTCCCCCTGGACCTACCTGGGCAATCGCCCGGTGTACGCGTCCCCGGAGGCCTCCTTCGACACCGCCCTGGACGTCGTCGCACTGTCCAAGATGTCGACCTCCGCCGTGGCCCGTTATGCGACTCAGCTGCTCACTTCCAGCCCCGAGCGCGGACCGCACGGCAAGCACGCGGTCACTCTGCATGACCTCACCGACTTCACCTTGAATTCGAAGGTTCCCCTCCCGTTCCAGATGGACGGTGACCACCTGGGGCTACGCACGAGCGTGACGTTCACAGGCGTACGCCGTGCACTGCGTGTGATTGTGTGAGCGGAAGAGCCGAAAGGCCTTTAACTCGAACGTATGGGCTGGGCTCCACCCCATAGAAGTACGGCTGTGACCTAGCCGACACCGAGGAATCAAAAAAAAGTTTCCGGAAGGGGTTGTATCCGCCGCCGAGGTTTGCGAATCTCTACATGGCGATCGGGACGGCCCGCAACATCGGCCCCACAGACCGCCAGAACCCCTCCTCAAACCACAGGACCACGCCAGTGCTGCTGGCAGTCGGCCCTTCCCTTGCGGGGGGATTCGTGAAAGCGTTCACATTCACAAGCAACCCGCATGTAATACCAAGGAGAGGTAGCAGCCATGGACTGGCGTCACAACGCCGTTTGCCGCGAGGAAGACCCCGAGCTCTTCTTCCCCATCGGCAACACTGGTCCTGCGCTGCTGCAGATCGAGGAAGCCAAGGCCGTCTGCCGTCGCTGCCCCGTCATGGAGCAGTGTCTGCAGTGGGCGCTCGAGTCCGGCCAGGACTCCGGCGTCTGGGGTGGCCTCAGCGAGGACGAGCGCCGCGCTATGAAGCGTCGTGCCGCTCGCAACCGGGCGCGTAACGCCAGCGCCTGACGCCCCCTGCTACGAGCCTGAGCTTGGCGGCGCGTACAGAGAGTACGCACTCACCGCCTCCCGAGCCGCAGCGCGCAGTACCCCGAAGCGCACAAAGCTCTGAGCCCCGGACCGTGAACATACGGTCCGGGGCTCGCTGCTGTTTCCGGCCGACTACGGCTGGCTGTTTCCGGCCGACTACGGCTGTGGCTACGGCTTCTGCGCCTGTACGGGTACGTCGAGGACAACCCTGGTGCCCCGCCCGGGAGCCGGAACCATGTCGAAGGTTCCGCCCAACTCCCCCTCCACCAGAGTCCGTACGATCTGCAGCCCCAGATTGCCGGTCTGCTGGGGGTCGAAGCCCTCGGGCAGCCCGCGCCCGTCGTCCTGGACGGTGATCAGCAGCCGGCTGTCCGTGCGCTGATCGCCCCGTACGGCCGAGACCTCGACCGAGCCGTGCTCCCCCTGTGCGAAGGCGTGCTCCAGGGCGTTCTGCAGCACCTCGGTCAGGACCATGGCGAGCGGGGTGGCCACCTCGGCGTCGAGGATGCCGAAGCGGCCCGTACGGCGGCACTCGACCTTGCCCGGGGAGATCTCGGCGACCATCGCGATGACCCGGTCGGCGATCTCGTCGAACTCGACGCGCTCGTCCAGGTTCTGGGAGAGGGTCTCGTGGACGATCGCGATAGAACCGACGCGCCGCACCGCCTCGTTGAGCGCCTCCCGGCCGCGTACGGAATCCATCCGGCGGGCCTGCAGCCGCAGCAGGGCCGCGACCGTCTGGAGATTGTTCTTCACCCGGTGGTGGATCTCCCGGATGGTCGCGTCCTTCGTGATCAACTCGCGCTCGCGGCGGCGGAGTTCGGTGACGTCGCGGCAGAGCACGAGGGAGCCGATCCGGGTGCCCTTGGGCTTGAGCGGGATGGCGCGCAGCTGGATGACACCGCCGTTGCCCTCGACCTCGGTCTCACGGGGCGCGTAGCCGCTGGCGAGTTTGACCAGGGCCTCGTCGACGGGGCCGCGGGAGGGGGCGAGTTCGGCGGTGATCTGACCGAGGTGGTGTCCTACGAGGTCGGAGGCGAGGCCGAGCCGGTGGTACGCGGAGAGGCCGTTGGGGCTGGCGTACTGCACGACACCGTCCGCGTCGAGCCTTATCAGCCCGTCACCGACGCGCGGGGAAGCGTCCATGTCGACTTGTTGCCCCGGGAAGGGGAAGGAGCCGGCGGCGATCATCTGGGCGAGGTCGGAGGCGCTCTGGAGGTAGGTGAGCTCGAGCCGGCTGGGTGTACGGACGGTAAGGAGGTTGGTGTTCCGGGCGATGACGCCGAGAACGCGGCCCTCGCGGCGTACGGGGATGGACTCGACCCGTACCGGAACCTCCTCACGCCACTCCGGGTCGCCCTCGCGCACGATCCGCCCCTCGTCGAGCGCGGCGTCGAGCAACGGGCGCCGGCCCCGGGGAACGAGATGGCCGACCATGTCGTCCTGGTAGGAGGTGGGCCCGGTGTTGGGGCGCATCTGGGCGACGGAGACGAAGCGGGTGCCGTCGCGGGTGGGAACCCACAGGACGAGGTCGGCGAAGGAGAGGTCGGAGAGCAGCTGCCACTCCGAGACCAGCAGATGCAGCCACTCGAGGTCGGATTCACTGAGGGCTGTGTGCTGGCGTACGAGGTCGTTCATGGAGGGCACATCTGCGAGCCTACCTGCGGGGTGAACCAGTTGAGTTGCCCGGCCGTGTTGGAGGACGGGCCGAGAAGTAAGCTCTGCAGATGGATGGACAGCCGAGAATGGTCTAGTCCACAATGATTGTGTCAAAGCCTCCATCCTCCCCGCACAGGAGGGTGGAAC
The DNA here is from genome assembly GCF_042888505.1 of Streptomyces sp. NPDC002870. Lineage (NCBI taxonomy): Bacteria > Bacillati > Actinomycetota > Actinomycetes > Kitasatosporales > Streptomycetaceae > Streptomyces > Streptomyces sp. NPDC002870. The sequence goes on along the minus strand of NZ_JBIAPW010000002.1, from coordinate 162,952 downwards.
GAGGTACCCGGCGCTCTCTGCCCTGACTGCGCCGAGACCTCCGATACGGCCGCGCGGGACCGCACACCTGCCGGCCGGAGCAACTCCGGGCTGCGGTGCCGGACGGGCTGAGGGTCCCGTCAGGCGCCGCGGCCCGCGGGTGCGTGCGGCTGCTTCTGATTGCGCCTTCGCCGCGCGGGCTCCGCCCCGTCAGCGTGTCTCCGTGACCTTTGCCAGTGCTCTCGGCGCGTCCGGGTCCTGGCCGCGGGCGATCGTCACCTCGTACGCCAGGCGCTGCAGCGGGAGAATCTCCAGGATCGGCTGAAGCTCCTCCGGGACCCCGTCCGTCGGGAGGACGAAGCCCGCCGAGGCCGCCTCGACCTTGGGGGACGGGCCGACCACCACCAGGTCCGCGCCGCGGTCGCGGAGGCGGTCGAGGACCGGCTGGAGGGCCTCGCCGCCCTTGCCGTCGGTGACCACCGCGATGACCGGGGAGATGTTGTCCACCATCGCCAGCGGGCCGTGCAGCAGGTCCGCGCCGGAGTACGAGAGCGCCGGGATGTAGCTCGTCTCCATCAGCTTCAGCGCGGCCTCCTTCGCCGTGGGGTAGCCGTACCCCCGCGACGTGATGACCATCCGCTCGGCGAAGCGGTAGCGGGACGCCAGCTGCCGTACCTCGTCCTGGCGGGACAGCACCTGCGCCGCCAGGTCCGGCAGGACCTTCGCCGCCGCGCCGTCGCCGCCCCGCAGCCCTTCCACGAAGAGATAGAGCGCCAGCAGTGACGCGGTGTACGTCTTCGTCGCCGGGAGCGCCTTCTCCGGCCCTGCCAGGATCTCGATGTGGAATTCGGAGACCGCCGCCAGCGGGGAGTCCGGGTTGTTGGTGACCGCCAGCGTGATCGCGCCCGCTTCGCGTGCCGCCTTCGTCGAGGCCACCAGGTCCGGTGAGCCGCCGGACTGGCTGACCGTGATGACCAGGACGTCGGTCAGGTCGGGCCGCGCGCCGTATGCCGTCGTCGTGGACATGGAGGTCAGTCCGCACGGCAGACCCAGCTGGATCTCCAGCAGGTACTTCGCGTACAGCGCGGCGTTGTCGGACGTGCCGCGCGCGGTCAGCAGCACGAACCGCGGACTGCGCGCCGCGATCGCCGACGCCACCTCGCGGATCCTCGGCGCGCCCTCCTCAAGGATGCGCCGCAGCACCGCGGGCTGCTCTGCCATCTCACCGGCCATGATCCGGCCCGGCTGTTCGGACATGCGGGGTGCCTCCTCCTGGTGGCATTCCTCGTGCACGGTCCGCGTCGGTCAGACCCCGGCGCCCTTGCCGGTGATGACCTCGGCGGCGGCCCGTCCGCAGACGCGAGCGGCGCCATGGGTCGCGATGTGCAGGGCGCCCCTCGGCTCCGCCCGGTCCACGCCCATCTCGACCACGACCGTGTCGGGCCGGGCGGCGATCAGGGCGTCCAGAGCGTCCGCCATCCAGGGGTGGCGGTGAACGTCGCGTACTACAGCGATGATCCTACGGTCCGCCGCGGCAGCCAGCACATTTCCGACCAAGCCGGAGGTCCCGGTCCTGCCGTCGTAGGTGGTCGCGCTGTCGTAGGTGCCGGTCCCTGTGCCGGGCAGCATCGCCGTCAGCTCTGCCGCCACCCCCCACGGGGTCTCGTCCCCCACCGCGATGTTCGCGACCGGGGTGAAGGCGGCGACATAGGGGGCGACCGCCACCGGCTCGTACGGCAGCTGTCCCGCCGTCACCCGCACCGCCCGGCGCGCCGCGACCAGCCCGATGTCGGCGCCGGGCGCGGCCCCTTCCCCCGGCTGCGCCACGGGGACCCCCGCCTCCGAAGCCGCGCCCGACTCCCCCGCGGCCAACCTGGCCCGCCGTGTCCAGTCGGCGAGCGCGCGTACCCGCGCCGCCGCGTCGGCCAGCCGTTCCTCGGGCAGTTCGCCGTCCCGTACCGCCGTGACCAGCGCGTCGCGCAGTCGCAGTACGGTCTCCTCGTCGGCCAGGCCGCCGCCGACGCAGATCGCGTCGGCTCCCGCGGCGATCGCGAGGACGGAGCCGTGCTCGATGCCGTACACCGCCGAGATGGCCTGCATCTCCATGCCGTCGGTGACGATCAGGCCCTCGTAGCCCAACTCCTCGCGCAGCAGGCCGGTGAGGATCTGCGGGCTCAGCGTCGCCGGGCGGTCCGGGTCGAGCGCGGGAAGCAGAATGTGCGCGCTCATCACCGCTTTGGAACCCGCCGCGATGGCCGCGCGGAAGGGCACCAGGTCACGGGCGCGCAGAGTGTCGAGATCCACATCGATTTGAGGCACTGCGTGGTGCGAGTCCACGTTGGTGTCGCCATGTCCGGGGAAGTGCTTGGTGCACGCGGCGACTCCCGCGGCCTGGAGACCTTCGATGTACGCGACGGTGTGCCGGGCGACGAGAGCGGTGTCGGCGCCGAACGACCGTACGCCGATAACCGGGTTGTTCGGGTTGGAGTTGACGTCGGCGGAGGGTGCCCAGTTGAGGTCGACCCCGCATTCGGCGAGCCGGCGGCCCAGTTCACGGGCGACGGCCCGGGTGAGGTCGGTATCGTCCACCACCCCCAGCGCGTAGTTCCCGGGGAAGGAAGATCCGTTACGCACCTCGAGGCGTGTGACGTCCCCGCTCTCCTCGTCGATCGCGACGAGCACATCGCCCCGTTCGGCCCGCAACTGCGCGACGAGCGCCGACAGTTGACCGGGCGTGACGATATTGCGGCCGAACAGGCCCACTGCGGAGAGGCCTTCGCCGATCCGGCGCAGCAGCCAGTCGGGTGCGGTGGTGCCGGTGAATCCCGGCTGGAGGACGGCGAGGGCGTCGCGGGTCAGGGTGTCTGTGCTGCGTACGAGAGTCGTCATGTGGACGGCGTCATCCCTTCACTGCGCCGGCCGTCAGACCCGCGGCCATCTTGCGCTGAACGAGGAGGAAAAGGATCACGATGGGGATGGCCATCATCGTGGCGCCGGCCATCATGGGGGCGTACTCGGTGCCGTTCTTGGTGCTGAAGTTGCCGAGCCAGACGGTCGCGGTCTGGTTCTGCTGGCTCATCAGCATCAGCGCATACAGGTACTCGTTCCATGCCTGAATGAAGCCGTAGACCGAGGTGGCCACCATGCCCGGGGCGAGCAGCGGGAAGACCACACGGATGAATGCGCCGGTGCGGGTGCAGCCGTCGACCATCGCCGCCTCCTCCAGCTCCCTCGGGATGTTGACGATGAAGCCGCGCAGCGTCCAGACCGTGAAGGGGAGGATGAAGGTCAGATACGTGATGACCAGGCCACTGAGCTTGTCGTACTGACCGAGGTCGTTCAACAGCAGGAAAACCGGGATGATCATGGCGACCAACGGGACCATCTGGACCGCCAGAATGCCGACGATCACGATCTTGCGCCCACGGAAGGCGAATCTGGAGATCGCGAGGGCAGCCAGCATGCCGACGGCGATACCGATGACGACCACGACCAGCGACACGACGAGGCTGCGCCCGACCGGTCCCCAGAAGTCGGCGATGTCCAGGGCGCGCCGGAAGTTCGCCAGCGTGAAGATGTTGGGGAAAAAGTGCGGGTTGGGGTCGATGGCGTCCTTGGCCGGCTTGAACGCCGTGTTCAGCATCCAGTACACGGGGAAGCCCGCTGTGATGAAGACAAGGAGGCCAAGCAGATTCCAGCCCAGCTTGCTGTTGCGGCGGCGGCGGGCAGCGGGAGCCGCGCTGGTCGAGGTCACGCCGCTTTGTACGTTCACTGCGCTCACTCGACTTCTCCGATCTTGAGCATCTGGCGCATGTAGACCGCGACCACGGCGAGCAGCAGGATCACGGTGACGAGGGCGATCGCCGCCCCGGTGCCGTAGTCATTGACGACGAACGCCCTGTCGTACGAGTACGTCGTCAGGAGCTGGAACTCGGCTTCGGGGTGGCCGTTGCGCATCACGAAGACCTGCGGGAAGACCCCCATGTCCCAGATCACCGACAGCGTCGTCAGCATGACGATGATGGGCTTGAGGATGGGCAGGGTGACGCAGCGGAAGACACCCCAGGCGCCGGCGCCGTCGAGACGGGCTGCCTCCTCCAGCTCCTTGGGCACCTGGGTGAGGCCGGCGCTGAGCGTGATGACGACGAAGGGCACGGCTCCCCAGACCACCAGCAGGATGATCACGGCGAGACCCTGGGGGCCGCTGGCGAACCAGTTGTGGCCGACCATGTCGACGCCGGGAAGCCTGGACAGCAGCCAGTTGAGCACGCCGTAGTCCGCGTCGAAGAGCCATTTGAAGATCGCGGTTGCCACGATGATGGGCATGCCCCAGCTCGCCACCAGCGCGATGTTGATCAGGACCTTGACCCAGCCGGACACCCGCTGAAGCAGCAGGGCGATCAACATGCCGATGACCATCGTCAGGACCACGGCGCTGACGGCGAAGACCACTGTCCGCGCGACGACGGTCCAGAACTCGCTGTCCCCGAGAACCTTGGAGAAGTTGCCGAAGCCGACCGACTCCGGGTCCTCGAAGCCCCACAACTGCGGCTGCCCGAACTTCTGGAAGGAGAGGGTGACGAGCCGCACCAGCGGATAGCCGAGAACCAGCAGCAGGACGAGGAGGCAGGGCGCGAGCAGCAGCCAGGGAACTCCGGCCCCACCCGATGTCGGCCTTCTGCCCGGCTTGGGAGGCACGGCGGCGCCGGTGCCCAGCGGCGGTGATTGCCGCGTCGGCGGCACCTTGGCGGTGGTTGTCTCTGCGGCACTCATCCCGTGCTCCTCAGCGGTCCCTCTCCCGGTACGGGTGGCAGGGCCCCGTCGATTCGACGGGGCCCTGCCCATAGGTCACTTGGTGTTGATGACCTTGTCGATCGCTGCGTCCGCGGTCTTCGCGGCGTCGGCGACCGACTTCTTGCCGGTGCCGATCTCCTGCAGCATGGTCTTGAGGATCTGAGCCTTCTCGACCTGACCCCAGCCGGGCGCCATCGGCACAAACCAGCTGGACTCGGCCGCGGTGGCCGGGACGACCGTCTTCGGATCGTTCTTCAGGGTCGCCAGGTCCGTCTTGTTGTTGGGCAGGTTGCCCTTGGCGAGCAGCCCCTTCTGACCCTGAGCGCCGGTGAACGCGTTGATCCACTCGGCCGCGACGTCCTGTGCCCTGGACTTGACCGGGATGGCAAGGTCGGAGCCGCCGAGGAAGACGGGCAGGGGCTTGCCGGACGGGCCGGGCACCACGAAGTTCTCGAGCTTGTCGGCGAGCTTGCCGACCTTGTCGTTCTTCGGGTCGGCGGCGGTGCCACCCTCCCAGGCCGCGGCGAAAATGGTCGCGGACTTGCCCTGCCCGAAGACGACCGGACGGTCGGACTCGTCCTTGGTCTTGTCTCCGTGCATGTACTTGTCGAGGATCGACTTGTACTCATTGAGGCCCTTGAGGGACTCGGGCGAGGAGAGGTTGGCCTTCCACTTGTCGCCGTCCTTCTTGGCGATGGAGCCACCGGCGTCGTACACGAAGGACGTCGCGGCGTACCAGTCCGGCGAAGGCTGGTACCAGGCGCTGAACTTGTCGCCCTTCTTCTGCTGGATCTTGTCGAGGGCGGCTGTCAGCTCGGCATATGTCTTCGGGGTGGTCTTCACACCGACCTCGGCGGCGATGTCCTTGCGCCACGTGCCCACACGGCCACCGGCATAGTACGGGACACCGTAGGTCTTGCCCTCGTACTGGGTGGACTCCTTGAGGCCGTCCAGCCACGCATCCGACTGCTCGAACTTCTTCGGGTCGACCTCGGCGAAGGCGCCCTTCGTTATGTAGCCGAGCATCTCGGTGTTGCCCATCTCGACAACGTCCGGCGCCTTGTCCGTGGCGAGCACGGCGTCAAGCTTCGCGTTCTTGTCCGGCCAGCCGTAGTACTCGTGCTTGATCTTGATGCCCGGGTGCTTCTTGACGATGGCGGCGTCGGCCGCCTTGACCAGGTCGGGCCAGTTGTTCTGGGCGTCGACGGTGAGCCAGACCGTCAGTTCCTTCGCGTCGCCGCCGGCCTTGTCCCCGCCCTTGTCCGAATCGCCACACGCAGCAAGACCGACCACCATGCCCGCGACGCCTATCGCCGCAATGAGCTTGCGCTTCACGCCACCCTCCTCAGGGATGCCTGCAACCCCTGCCCACCGCAAAGAGATACGCCGAGGTCTACTCGAGGGGCTGGGAGCTGGCCTTTAATGGTTTAGACCAGTACCGGGAGCTTGGCCTAGACCTTTAGGGGTGTCAAGGGTGTATAAGAAGGCTGTCGCGTCCGTTATCGGACCGACACCTGACAGGGAGGGCGACGACCCGTGACCGGAGCGTGCCACCATGTGAGCCGCAACAGACGGAGGAGCCGGTGACGGCAGCAGCACAGGAGTCGGGAAGGCGGGCCATGACCAAGGACGGGGGCGGTACGGAGACCGAGGGCGGGGCACAGACCCGTACCGCGCGCGTGCCCAAGTACTACCGGCTCAAGCGCCACTTGCTGGACATGACGGAAACGTTGCCGCCCGGCACTCCGGTACCGCCGGAGCGCACACTCGCCGCGGAGTTCGACACCTCGCGTACGACGGTGCGGCAGGCGCTGCAGGAGCTGGTCGTCGAGGGCCGCCTCGAACGCATCCAGGGCAAGGGCACGTTCGTCGCCAAGCCCAAGGTTTCGCAGGCCCTCCAGCTGACCTCGTACACCGAGGACATGCGGGCCCAGGGCCTCGAGCCCACCTCGCAGCTGCTGGACATCGGGTACGTCACGGCCGACGACACCCTGGCCGGACTGCTGGACATCTCGACCGGTGGACGGGTGCTGCGGATCGAGCGGCTGCGGCTGGCGAGCGGCGAGCCGATGGCGATCGAGACGACGCACCTTTCCGCGAAGCGCTTCCCGGCACTGCGCCGCAGCCTGGTGAAGTACACCTCGCTCTACACGGCGCTGGCGGAGGTGTACGACGTCCATCTGGCCGAGGCCGAGGAGACGATCGAGACCTCGCTGGCGAACCCGCGCGAGGCCGGGCTGCTGGGGACGGACGTGGGTCTGCCGATGCTGATGCTTTCGCGCCACTCGCTGGACGCCCAGGGCGAGCCGGTGGAGTGGGTGCGCTCGGTGTACCGGGGCGACCGGTACAAGTTCGTGGCCAATCTGAAGAGGCCGGTGGAGTAGACCCGTTGAGGGTCCGGCGCAGGTCACCTTCGGCTCGGCCGACCTGCGCCGGTCACCTTCCGGCTCAGCCGACCAGCACCTCGGCCGCGGCAATGCCGGAGACCAGGGTCGCACCGTGCGTGACCAGATGTACGGCGCCGAGCGCGTCCGCCGTGGGGACGCCCATCTCCACCACGAGCGCGTCGGGACGCAGCCGCAGCAAGCGGGCCAGGGCGTCGGACATCCAACGGTGCCGGGCCGCGTCGCGCACCACGACAACAAGTGCCCGGTCCGCGGCGGAAGCCAGTGCTGCCCGCTCCGGAAGGTCTTCCGCACCGGAAAGGTCGGACTCCGTCAGGCGGACGGAGGTGGTCCCGGGCTTCAGGTCGTGCAGGGGGCCAGCCACCCCCCAGGGGGTCTGGCCGTCAATCGCGAGGCTCATCACCGGGGACAGTTCCACGACGTGCAGGGCGCCCGCGACCGGAAGCTCGCTCCCGGCGCCTGGCCTCCGCCGCACCTGCACCGCTCGCCTGGCCGCGACAAGGCCGATGTCGGACTTGGCCGGATCACGCGTCACGGCCCTTGCCCGCGCACCCGACCAGGCGGCGAACTCGCGTACTCGCGTACTCGCCTCCACCAGCCGCTCCTCGGGAAGCGTTCCGTCGCGCACCGCCTTCGTGAGCGCCCCGGAGAGCAGGTCGACGATGGACTCCTCGGCGCTCTCGCCACCGACACACACCGCGTCCACGCCGCCGGCGACGGCCCTGACGGTCGCTCCGTCGATTCCGTAGCGGTCCGCGACCGCCCCCATCTCGATGCCGTCCGTCACGATCAGGCCGTCAAAGCCCAGTTCCCCACGCAGCAGCTCCACAAGAATGCGGTGGCTGAGGGTGGCGGGCAGGTCGGCGTCGTACGCCGGTACGAGCAGATGGGCAGTCATGACCGCACGCACACCGGCCTCCACCGCCGCGATGAACGGCGGGAGCGCTGTCCGCGCGATCTCCTCGGCACTCGCCTTCACCTGGGGAAGGCCGTGGTGCGAGTCGACAGCCGTGTCACCATGCCCGGGAAAGTGCTTCGCACAGGCGGCGACCCCTGCCGCCTGAAGGCCCCGGATCCATGCGGAGGTGTGCCGCGAGACGACGTCGGTGCGCGACCCGAAGGAGCGGACGCCGATCACCGGGTTCAGGGGGTTGGAGTTGACATCCGCACTCGGCGCGTAGTCCAGAGAGACGCCGACCGCGTGGAGTTCACGTCCGATATCGCGCGCGACCGACTCAGTGAGTTCGACGTCATCGACGGCCCCCAGGGCGAGATTTCCGGGCCGCGAGGCCCCGGTCCACGCTTCGAGCCGGGTCACATCGCCGGCTTCCTCATCGATGGCGACAATGAGGTCGGGGTTCTCGGCCCGCAGTGAATCCGTGAGCTTCGCGACCTGCTCGGGGTCCACGATGTTCCGCCCGAACAGCACGACAGAGCCGAGTCCTCCGGCGATCCGGCGGCGTATCCAGTCGGGTGCGGTCGTCCCCACAAACCCCGGCTGGAGCACAGAGAGGGCAAGCCGCTCCAATTCCGGGTGACTGCTTGACGCCATGGCGGGACCTCCGAAGACACATGGCCAGCCGATCCGACCGGCGGACAAGTTGGTACAGGCCAATGGAATATTGGCGTAGACCAATCGGGGGTGTCAAGGGGGTACGAACCACCCATAGGGCCGAATCCCGCTCGGCGAAACGCCTGTTGAGGAACCCTCACAACTTGATTGACTCACCCGAACGAGCTATGGAAGCCTCCCGGTGGCCCACCGCTGAAGCGGGACGCACGGCCATCACTCACTTCTACGGGGGATGAATGACCGGACCGGACGCGCAGGGGCTTTTCTCCCCGTCCCGCCGATCCTGCACCCTCGCGGTCGGCGCGACCTTCGTCCTGGTCGCCTTCGCCGGACTCGCCCTGAGCACTGCCATGCCCGTCGCCGTCCAGGACCTGGGCGGACTTCCGCTCTACAGCCTCGCGTTCGGCGGTTTCCTGGCCACGAGCATCATAGGCACCGCCCTCGCAGGCGGCTGGGCCGACCGGCGCGGACCCGCCCCCGCGCTGTACGCGGGAATGCTGTGCTTCGCGGGGGGCTCGTTGCTCGCGGGCCTCTCCGGCTCAATTCTGCCCTTCCTGGCAGGGCGTTTTATCCAGGGTCTCGGTGGCGGTGCGGTGACCGTCGCCTTATACGTCGTCGTCGGCCACGCCTATCCGGCCGCGCTGCGGCCGCGCATGTTCTCCCTGATCACGGCCTGCTGGATTCTGCCGTCCATGCTGGGTCCCGCGGTTGCGGGCTCGGTCACCGAACACCACTCCTGGCGCTGGGTGTTCCACGGCATCGCGTTGCTCACCCTGCTCGCCCTTGCGGTGCTGGCCCGCCCGCTGGCGCGATTACGCCCGGGCTCCGGCGAACTCTCCGAGCCGGCCGGCTCCAAGACCGTGCCGGCCGTGTCGGTGGCCGTGGGAGCCGCGCTCCTCCAGTACACGGGGGCCGAACCTTCCCAGCGTACGGCGACCTTGGCCGTGGCCGGGCTCTGCTTGATCGCCTTCGGTCTGCGGAAGCTGCTGCCCGCAGGAACTCTGACCGCGGGGCGCGGCATCCCCTCTCTGATACTGCTGCGCGGAGTCTCCGCAGGCGCGTACTTCACCATCGAGTCCTACATCCCGCTGATGCTGGTCAACGAGCGCCGGTGGTCGCCGACAGCCGCCGGGATGTCACTCACCGGGGCAGCACTCACCTGGGCCTGGGCATCCTGGCTCCAGGGCCGTCCACAGCTGCGGTGGTCACGCGAGCGCGTCGTATTCACCGGGGCGGTGATCCATCTGGCCGGAGCGGCACTGACCTTGTCCGGGGTGCTGCGCACCCTCCCCGCGCCGACGGCCGGCGCCGGTCTCGTCATCGCCGCATTCGGCATGGGACTGCTGCTGCCCGGTGTCGGAATACTCACCCTCGAGCATTCGGGACGCGACCAACAAGGCGTGAACTCGGCCGCGTTGCAGCTCGCGGACAGCCTGTGCAGTGTGCTGCTCATCGGCCTGTGCGGGGCCTTGTTCAACGCCGCACATACCCATGCGGGGCAGGACACGCCCGCCTTCGCCGCGGTGTTCGCGACAGCCCTCGCCGTGGCCGCCGCGGCCTGTCCACTCGCCCGCAGAATCGGGCTTCCGCGAACAGAGGAGAAGGACCATGCGGCGGTATGAGCTGGTCGGCCGACAGGACATCAGGCTGGTCACCGACGCCCCGGTGCCGGCGCCCGGACCGCTGGAGGTACTGGTCCGTGTGCGGTCCTGCACGGTCTGCAACCGCAGCGACCTCGCGTACTTCCACTACTTCGGGCTGCGCGAACACTGCGCCCAGGGCTGCTTCGGCCATGAGATCGCCGGGGTGGTCGAGGCGACCGGCCCCGGAGTGACCCGGGTGGCCCCGGGACAGCGCGTCTTCGTGCGCACACCACTGACCACCGGCTACGCGGAGTTTGCCCTGGCCCGCGAGATATCCGTGGGCGCCCTGCCGGACTCCGTCCCCTTCGAGCACGGCTCGATCCTGCAGCTGCTGCCCCTGGCGGTGCATGCCACCCGCGGCATCCGGCTCGGCGACCGTGTCGTGATCATCGGGCAGGGGCCGGTCGGCCTGATGGCGCTGAGAATGGCGGCACAGCGCGGAGCCTCGGAGATCGCCGCGGTCGATCTCGACGCCTGGCGGCTCGAACGCTCCGCCCGGTCCGGAGCCGACTCCGTCCACCGTGTCCTCGGAAGCGCCGACGAACTCACCGCCATCGGGGCCGGGTTCGATGTGGCCATCGATGCCGTCGGCACCCCCACGACGCTCAACGCCTGCGTGGGGCTGGTGCGGCAGAACGGTCTTGTCGTCATGCTCGGCACCCATCATGTGGATACCCATGTCACCGTCGACCTGGTGGCCTGGGAGCGGAAGGGGCTGCGAGTCCACAGCTCCGCGGAGCCGCTGGACACCGCCCGCGAGGAAGCTCGCACGGTCGCCGAACGCCTCGCCCGCACGCGTACCGAAACTCTGCAGATCGGGGACATCCACACCCATACGTATGCCCTGGAGGAGCTCCCCAAGGCCATGGAACAGCTCTCCGCCAGCCGCTCCCTCTACCCCGACACCGGACGGGCTCCGTACGACGGCCCGCCGCCCGAGACGCTGAAGGTGGCGATCGTCCCGTGACCCGGAGGCACCACGCGTGAAGTGGGGCATCGCCGGATATGGCGACGTCGTGGTGCGCCGGGTGCTGCCGGCTCTGCGGGCTCTGGGCGAGGAGCCCGTAGCCCTGTGGGGGCGCGACCCGGGCCGGGCGGCCCGCACCGCCGAGCAGCACGGCATCGCCGCCTCCGGCAGCGATCCGGACATCCTGCTCGGGATGGCTGACGCCGTCTATGTCGCCACACCGGTTGTCCACCATGTTCCGCTGGCCGAAGCCGCGTTGGGGACCGGGCTCCATGTACTGGTCGAGAAGCCGCTGGCCGGTGGGCTTCACCCGGGCGGGAACCTTGTCACCGCGGGGCGGTGCGCGGGCGTCGCGTACTACCGCAGGCTTGCCCCCGCAGTCCGTCGGCTGCGCCGCGAACTCGCCGGGTCTGGGGCCGAGCACGTGGAAGTGCGGTTCCGCTGTTCCTTTGCTCCGGGACCAGAACACCCCATGCGCTGGCGGACGGACCCTGCCGTGTCGGGCGGCGGGGTGCTCGCCGATGCCGGAAGTCACCGGCTCGACCTGCTGCTGACGCTCTTCGGCCGCCCGCTCGAAGTGCAGGGTCGGCTCAGTCGGCGTTTTCCCCTGGGTGCGGAGCGCCGAGCCGAACTCGTCCTGCGCTGGCCCTCGGGAATGCGCGCGCACTGTCTGATGGAGTGGAGCGACGAGCCGCCCGTTGACCTCATCACCGTCACCTGCGGAGCCCGCACCATCACCCTGGACCCGCTCGACTCCGGGCAGCTGCGCCTGGACAGCCCCGATTCCGCGGTGGGGCTGACGCTGCCACCCGCGGCCAACCCCCATCAGCCGCTGATCGCCGACTTCGCGAAGGCCGCCGAAACCGGCGGGCTCCCGGCCTGCCCGGTCGCCGAGGCCCGCCTTGTCGACGAGATCATCGTGGCCGCGGGCCGCTCGGACGCGGCCGGCGGGCAGCCCGTCAGGCCTTGGCAGGAGTGAACTTCCCCGGGTCGCCGTACCCGAAGCCCGAGTGCCAGCTCAGCGGTTCGATACCGGCGTTGAACGGCACTCCATCGTCCCGCGTCATCTCTGGCCTGGGGTGGTTGAGATGAAGGAGCTGGTCGTCGAAGCGCCTCAGCGGCGCGGCCCCGGTCAGCCTGGCGATCACATCGTCGTCCTCGCCGCCCCATCCCTCGTACCGCTCGTCAAAACCACCCACAGCATGGAAGATCTCTGTACGCAGCCATACGCAGCCGCCCGGAGGCTCCCGCAGGAGCAGTCCGCGCAGCACCGCATCGGGCACATCGGCGTCGCCCCTTGAGGTACGCAGACCGATCGCATGCCGGGTGGACGCCTCGTCGAGCGAAAGCGACCACCGGAACGGCAGATGGATGCCGTGTCCGCCCTCGCGCAGGCGCGCGGCGTTACGGGCGACAAAGGCGCGGTCCACCAGAATGTCGGCGTCCAGGACGCACAGATACGGGGCATCCGAGGCGGCGTCGACGGCTCCGACGTTCACCGCCCAAGCTTTGTTGAACAAACCCTCCTTGGGAGCGAAGACATAACGGTCCACGAGAGGTTCGAGTTGCTGCCGCGTCCGGGGCTCCGTGTCCGACTCCACCACCGTCACCCGGTGCGCCAGGCCGCCTTCCTGGTCCTCGAGAGCCTGCAGACAGGCCAGCAGATTTCGGGTGCGCAGGCCGCTCTCACGGTCCCGGAAAGGGATCACGATGCGGACTTCGGCCGGTTCCCGGCTCGGTGCGGGCTCCGTGGCCGCTGCCGTGCCGACCGTCCGGTCGCCGCCGCTCTCCGTGCCGAGGTGGTAGTCGATCCAGATGTGCTGGTCGGCCTCCGCCACGGCACCTGCCAGCCCTTCCGCATCGGCGGGGCTCTCTTCGAGCAGGCTCGTGAGGCTCTCGCGCAGGGCGTGCTGCGGGCCGGTGGACGTGGGCGACGCGAGGACTTCCTGATACCGCCGCTCCGCGTCGGGCGCCTTGGCGATGAACGTGCGCAGCGTGCCGTCGACGGTCCGGTAGTGGGTTTCGCTCTTTTCCCAGTAGTCCGCGGCGATGCCGGGCACCGCCGGGTCGTGTGCCAGCACAGCGTATGCGGTGAGGCGTTGAGCGAGCCTTGAGCAGTCCAGTTCGGAGACTTCGGACACGTTCGCACTCCAATCGGCGGTGGACAGAGGGTGGTCAGGCGCCGTCGTCCGCCGACCAGGACCGCAGCCAGCGCCGGTCCGGTGTATCGCCTGAGCGGACGAATCTGACATCGACGGACAGGCGCATGGCGTTGGTTGTCGTGTCGAGGGAGGCGTGGATGATCTGCGGCAGGTGAACCATGACGTCCCCGGCGGCGAAATCAGCCCACAGCCATCGTCGGCCCAGGTGACGAGCGGTCAGCTCCAGATCATGGCAGATCGGACGTCGGTCGCCGGGGCGGTCCGTGGTGTCGCGCAGGGCGGCGTACTCCTCGGGCCGCAGACGGTGCGAGTCCTCCAGATAGACCAGCGCACCGGTCTGCGGCGGGCAGTCGCCGACAGGGATCCACAGGGTCAGCACCCTGGATGAGCCCTCATTCATGTAATCGAAGTCGAGATGGGCACGGGAGGCGAGGCCCAAGCCGCGATGGAAGTGACGCAGAATGCGGCGGGGCAGCATCTCGACGCTGCCACCGAGGAGGTTCCCCGCGAGCCCGGAGAGTCGGGGATTGTTCAGGAACCGGTGGAAGGCGGCCGAACGCACAAAGGAATGCGCGGGGTGTCCGGCCACACCGTACGCGGGCAGCCCCTGGGGCACTCGGCCGGAGAACACGCCTTCCTCGGATCGGCTGCCCGCAGCGAGATAGCCGGACGGGAACTGCGAGAAGTACCCACCGCGTAACCGCAGCACCTCCTCTCTGTCGAGCACTCCCGGAAGGTACAGATATCCGTCGCTGTGCAGCCGCTCCCGCAGTGCGGCGGGGTCGGACAACTGGTACGCGCTGGGTCTAAGAGGGCCGAAGAGCTCGGGCGAGAAGGGTATGGGCACATCATTCGACGAGAGGTTCACGGTGGATCCTTCGATGCGGTGGGTACGTGAGCCTCGGCGCGTCAGTAGACGCCCTCCACGGCCCCGGCGGAGTCCTCGAGAAACGGCTGCACCGCCGCCACTCCGTCCCAGGGAAACCATGGATGCGGCCCGGTCCTGATCGCGCTGTCCCGTTCCAGCAGATTCGGCAGAAAGAGGTCCTCCAGGAGCGTGGTGACCCGCACCCGGCCTCGCTGCCCCACCGGCAACTCACGCCAGGGGTCCGACGGATCCACGACCTTCATCACCGCGAAGGGCGGCGGCAAGTGGTACGAACATCCGGTGCCGCCCGGCACATCGGGCTCTCCGGGCACCGCGTCGGCTTGCAGAGCGTGCCCGACCAGGGTGTTCCCGTAGGTATCGATCCACTGCAGCCCCGCCAAATGCTCCTGCCGCAGGAATTCCGCCTCGGCGGCGGTGCACGAGGTGCCGCCCGTGCAGACGGCCCGTACGCCGTACGTGTGCAGAGGGCGCGGCAGCCTCATGGCCAGCTCCAGGAGCAGCCGGGAGGTGGTGAACAACAGTGCCGGCCGCTCCACGGACAGCAGGTTGAGCGTCTGGTCGACCAAATGGCCGGTGTATGCCTCCGCTTCACCTCCGGACCGCAGCGCGGTCTTCACCCAGCGGGGATCGAAGTCGATGGCGTACACGGCGCCGTTCCAGCTGTCTGCGAGACCCTCCACGAAGTGGCCGTACGCATGGGGGCCACTCGGAGTCATCGCCAGGACATCGCCGCCGGTGACACCACGGGCCTCCAGCACGGTGCGGTAGATCTCCACGTCGTAAGCGAGCCGGGTCACGTTGACGATCCGGCAGGGCGCACCGGTCGTCCCGCCGGTCTCGAAGACCCGGAAGGGGCGGTCCTGATAGCCACGCGGGCGCAGGTCACGGGCGCGCGCCGCGCGCAATTCGGCCTTGTCGAAGAGCCCGAAGAGTTCCAGGGCCGCGAAACCGTCAATGTCCTTCAGCGGGTCGAACCCGAGCGACGGGCGCCGCGTCACCCAGAACGGGGACCCGGTCTCCGGCTCGAAATGCCACCGCATCATGCGTCGCGTCCAGGTGTCGATGTCCATGGCGAGTTCCGGCACCCGCCGGCGCAGGGTGTTGTGCAGCGTTCCGAAGGTGACCTGCCGGTCAGCCGTCATGGGAGTCCTCGATTCCCGTCCGGTGCGGCGCCCCGCGGTACACGAACAGAGACTCGTCCGCGATGGCCGCCGCGACTTCGCCCCGGGCCCGCAGTACGGTGCTGAACGGGAACGGCACCTCGTGCCCGATCAGTGGGTGGAGCCCGGAGCGGATGGCATCACTGCCGAGCAGCACGAGTTGCGGCAGTGCGTAGGTGCCGCCGCCCGCCTCCCGGACGATCGGGGGCCTGCGGGTGAGGAGACGGTCCCCGGCGCGCATCCGGCCCGATACGGACCCGGCGGCCTGCTGTGCCGAGTCCGGTTCACGGAAGACGGTGAGCGGCCAGTCCCGGTTACCCGGGTCCGGGTGGATCGCGTCGAGCGCCGCGGCCAGCGCGGACGCCAGCGGTTCTGGTTCATCCGCGCAGACGACGGTGCGGACATTGCTGCAGAACCGGCCCGAATCGGCCGCGATCAGAGGCAGCAGCCAGTCGACGGCCTCGCCCACCGCCATCCCCGGGGGCACCAACGCACAGCCGCGGCCGGGCCCGTGCAGGGTGAGGGATGCGGAGTCGCGCACAGATGCGGCGAGCCCGGCCCCGCCGTAGACGATCTGCCGGTCCGTGCGTCGGACGAGGCCGTGCAGTGTGCGATGCCCGGCCGGATAGAAACCGAGGCGGTCCGGCGGCCAGCCCACGGCCAGCAGGGCGGCGACCAGCCGAGCAGCGGAGAGCGGCTCACGGCGGCTCGGGCGCACCCATACGCCCGCCGAGCGTTCGGCCTGGTCGAGTACGGAGTCCAGGCAGGTGAAGGTGTTTCCGGGCAGGGACACCAGGGCCAATGCCTCGTCGGACACCGGGATTTCCCGCTGTATCAAGCTCGCGCGCAGCGTGGTGCTCCAGCGGTCGACCAGAGGGGCGGGCAGCCCGGCGGTCTCCCACAGCGACACACGGAAGTCATCGGCGTTCTGCCGGCCGAGTCCCCCCACGGTGACGCTCCCGGAATGAAACAACTCCAAGGCGCTGAGGATCAGTTCACGCCGCTTGGCCGGGGCGAATGCGGGCAGGCCGGGCCGGACGGCTCCCCACCGTTTCCGGTCGGCGTCGGCCACGATCTCCGGGACAAGAGCGACACACGTTCCAGTAGGTCCGGGAAGGTGCACCGAATCCAGGGAGGTGTGCCATTCCCCTCTGCGGAAGGCGCTGACGGCCGGCGTCACGACAGCTCGCTGCGGAGCGCGGATACCACTCGTATCTGCTCGGCCTCCGTGAGCGAGGGATACAGCGGTAGCGCGATGTGGTGACGGGCGAACCAGCGGCCTCGCCCGAAGGGCTCACTGCCTGCGGCCGGCTCTCCGCGCCCCCCGAAGTAGGGGTGGTCGCACAGCAGGTGGTCGTAGACCTCTCCGGCCAGCGAGACTCCGTGCCGTTCCCGCAGCCGCTTCTTCAGCAGTGCCCGGTCGACGGGCCGGTCGGGATAGGCGATGTACTTGTAGTAGTTGCTCGCCGCACCGGCCGGTACGCGGTGCGCCCTGATGCCGGACACCCCGTCGAGCAGCGCATCGTAACGGGCGGCGGCGACCTTGCGGGCGGCGAGGGTGTCTGCGAAGCGCTCCAGGTCCACCGTGCCTACGGCAGCATGGAGTTCACTCAGCCGCCAGTTGCTCCCGGGCCGGTCGTGCAGCGTCGACCCCTGGGCACTCTTGCCATGGTCGCGCCAGCGTCGTACCTGCTCCAGATCGTCGGATGAAGCGCTGGTCAGCAGTCCGCCCTCGCCGCTGATCGCGACCTTGGTGGGAAAGAAGGAGAACGCGCCGAACCGGCCGAGACTTCCCGCCGGGCGGCCGCCGAGCGCACTTCCGAGGGCGTGCGCGGCGTCCTCCACCACGGGGATGCCGCGCTGCCCGCACAGCTCGAGCACGTCGTCGACCGCAGGCGAGACGATGCCGCCGATATGGACCGGCAGGACGGCTGCCGTATCCGGGTACTGGTACAGCGCGGACCGCAGAGCGTCGGGGTCCATGCCGAGCCCGTCGAGTTCCACGTCGACGAACCGCACCGTGCCCTGTGCGCGCGCTGCGGCCGCAGCGGTCGCGAAGAAGGTGTTCACCGGTACGAGCACGGTGCGGCCTGCCACATCGAGGATGCGCAGCGCGATCTCCAAGGCCGCAGAGCCGGATGCGACGGCGGCCCCGCCGGTACCGGTCCAGGTCTGGAGAAGTTCCTCGAAGCGGGCCACCTGCGGGCCCTGGGTGAGCAGGCCCGAAGCGATCGCGGAGTCGACACGGTCGAGCACGGTCCGCCGGTCGGCGACATCGAAGTGGATGCGCTGGGCGGGGACGTCCGCGGTGCGGCCGACGGGCCCGGAGAACGCACGGGTGAAGAAGTCCTCTGCGTGGCCCGTGTGGGTGCCGTGTCCCATGGGGAGTTCGAGTACTTCGATGCCGACCTCGCTGCCGGCCGAGGCCGAGGCATAGGCCGCCCCGACCGCTGCCGAGGCGGCCCTGGCATCGGCCGCTTCCAGGTATGGATCGCTCGTCCCGTACTGCAGCTGAAGGGGCGCCGGGGCGAGGGCTGCGTAAAGATCGGGCAGATCGGCGTACTCCAGGATGCCGGGTAGCACGGCCCCTTCATGGCCCGTCAGCAGCCTCTCGTAGAGGGCCGGATAGCTGCCGAGGTGACTTGCCGCGCAGACCGGCAGCGGCCGTGGTGCCAGCAGTGCGGTGTGCAGGGCGACGGCCGCGCCCAAGCTGTGGCCGAACAGCCCGATGCGGTCCGGATCCACAAGCGGATGGGCGGACAGCACATCGAGTACACCCAGCGCATCACCGACGAGGGCGCCCAACAGGGACCGGCCTGTGAGCGCGAAGGCATGAGCCAGCAGCCCCCCTTCGTCCCGCGAGGCCAGCCGGTCCGCGTCGAGGCCGCCGCTGATGCCGTACTCGAATGTGAGGGTGACAAAGCCGGCCTGCGCCAGCTGCTGCGCGACGTTGCGGTCCGGATGGTCCGGCTTCACCCCACCGGTGAGTTGGTCGAGGCGCGCGTTCTTCCCACCGCACACCAGAACCGCCGGCCTTCGCCCACTGCCGTCGGGCGCCAGCAGAGTGCCGCGGAACCGGCCCCTCACCGGCGAATCGAAGGACATTGCCAGGCGCTGGAGTCCATGGCGTACCACCGGCTCTCCGGACTCGGCGGCGAGCGGTGCCCGGTCGACGCGGGCCAGTCGCTCCACCACCGTACGGAGGCGGTGGGACCAGGCGGCGTGCTGAGCGGCCCCTGGGGCACAACGCAGCGACGGGTCGGCAGCCAGCAGCCGGCGTACATGGTTGGTCTGCATCAGACGAAGTCCGCGTGCAGGGTGCTGGGTACCTCGACCGCGTATGCGTCAAGCGCCTCGTCCAGCTTGATCTGGCCTCGCTTGAGCAGTTCGAGGAGCTCATTCTGGGGCCGGTAGAAGCATGATTTGCAGAGGTCGGTTCGCCTGGGGTTGGAGTCCTCCCACTCGGCGCGCGGCCCGCCTTCCAGCACTCCGGCGTAGCCCTGCTCGAGAACGTTCCCGATCAGATAGCGGCTGTTCAAGTGGACCTGGGGGCACGGATAGAGGTTGCCGTCCGCGCCGACCGCGGTGACAAACCGGCTGTAGTGGCATCGCTCGAAGTCCCCTTCGACCTCCTCCACTTGGTCCATCGGACCACGGTCCAGTTTGGGCACCGACACTTCGAAGCCGTCGGTGGAGAGTGCTGCGGCCTCGGTGAGGGACTGGGAGACCTCCGCCATCACGGACTCGATGGTCTCGTGTCCGAGCGCACTGTAGAACTCCGGCTCGAACCGTACGTAGTGCGCACCGGACTCGCGCGCGATGCGGGCGGCTTCGAGGATCTCCCGGTAATTCTGCTTGGTGATCACATAGTTGAACCCTATGCGGAACTCCGGATCGACGGCGGCCTCCCGGAGTCGGCCCACCGAGCCCAGGAAAGAGGTGAAGGTGTGCTCACGGTCTCTGGTGATCGCGTCGAAGGTGGCCTCCGTCCCCGCGTTGAGACCGATCCGCACCCAGGTGTGGGTTGCCGCCACGCAGTCGGCGACCGCAGGGCGGCCGAGGCGTGAACCATTGGTGATCAGCCCGAGGCGTAAGCCGGCGGAGTGTCCGGCCCGGGCTATCTCGGAGTACCCCGGATGAATGGTGCACTCACCGCTCCCGCAGAAGGTCACCGCACGCCCATCGTTCTCTGCGAATTCCCGCAGCAGCGTGACGGCCTTGTCCGTGGCGATGGAGTCCTTGAACGAGAACAGGTCATAGAACTGTTCTTCGTTCGGAGAGTGGAAGTTGCAGAAATTGCACCGCATATTGCAGGCGCCCATGATGCCGATCCTCATGTGTACCGGCTTGATCTCGGAGCCTTCCACGAAGCTCTTCAGCAGGTTTCCGTGTGCTAACACCTTCTGCGGGGAGTGCGCTTGATCGAGGCTCACCACCGGAAGACCATCCCGATTCCGCGGAGCCGCCACGTCGATGTTCGGAACTTCACCAGCACTGTTCACGGATCCCCCATCCCTGATCGTTTGCTTGGCACAAGCAGCGACGGAGACAGTAAGATCGCCGGCCCAGCGGTGTCAATAGGTCTAGACAATAGGCGGGTGGGGGCCGCCGGGGCTACCCGACGCCCCGCGGCCAGAACTCCCTTGACACTCCTATTGGCCTATACCAAGCTACCAACGTGATCTAGGCAGTCAAGTCAACCCCCCTCCCCCAGGCGTGACTTGGGGTCAAGCCACGTGGAGGGCGGGAGCAGCCGGTTCAGCCGGGGAGCGGGTTCACCGGACGGCACTGACGGCTACCTGGAAGATATAGACGGGGGAGTCTTCACAGTGCTCGTTCATGTCCTCGGCCCGCCGCGCGTTGCCGTCAACGGAGTTCCAGTACCTCTCGGGGGGAGACGAACACACATCATCCTGGCCGTCCTGGCGCTGGAGGCCAACTGGGCTGTTCCACTGGACCGCCTGGTGGACACGGTGTGGGGCACGTCTCCGCCCGCGAGCGCTCGTACGCAGATCCGGATCTGCGTTTCCATGATGCGGCGCGCCTTCGCCGAGGCCGGCGCGCCGGAACTGATCGAGACCTACCGGTCCGGCTACTGCCTCCGGTTGGCCGACTCAGACCTCGATGCCGCGGTGTTCGACACTCTGGTCAGCCACGCGCGGTCATTAGCCTCGGATGGCCTGACAGCGGAGGCCGTCCTGGAAATACACCGCGCGCTGGCCCTGTGGACCGGCCCGGCCCTGGCCAGCCTGTCCTGCCCGGCGCTGGAGTCCGGCGCGCGCCGGTTGGAGGAGGGACGCCTGCGCGCCATCGAAGAGCGCGTGCGGCTGGAACTCGCCCTCGGACGGCACGAGGATCTGATCGGCGAGCTCATCGAACTGGCCGCCGAGCACCCGTTCCGGGAGCATCTGCACGGTCAGCTCATGCTCGCCCTTTACCGGTCACACCGCACGGCGGAGGCCCTGGCCGTCTACCGGAAGCTCCGCCTGACCATGGTCGAGGAGCTGGGCATCGAACCCGGGCAGGAACTGAGCGATCTCGAAGAGGCGATCCTGCTGGGCCTTGAGAAGGTGAATGTGCGCGAGACCAATGTTCGGCTCTGTCCATGAGGTTGTGATCCGGCGGACCGGTGCGCCCTGGTCGCGCATCGTGGTGGCGAAGTGCGGACGGGTCGTGCGGCAGCGTCGAGATGTGCTGGGCTGAAGCCGCATATCGATTGCAGCAGCACCGCGCCGCACGACGTCCACTCTTCAAAGGGAGACCCACAGGTCCTGCATTCGGTGTTCGGATATGCCATCGGTGGGACGGAATTTGTAGCGGTGCACCTCGACCGGGCCGGCGGTGAAGCTCCAGTCCACGCGCCAGAACGGGTACGCGCGATTGAACACGCTGTCCCACTCGAACCCCGCCGGGGCGGGGAACTTCCAACTCAGCGGCAGGAAGTCGGTGTTGGCGCGGATCGCGTCATCAGCCCTGGAGCGCAGCCGGTCCAGGTCGCGCATCGCCGCAGTGGAGTTGAAGTCACCCGAGATCAGCATCGGGTGGGGGTTGCGGGCCATGTCCTGGTCCAGGCCGCGAAACTCCTCCTGGCGCCAGTTGAACTTGCGGCGGAAGTAGGAGTCGAAGTCGAAGCCTGAGAATGGGTTCAGGTTGTCGGGGGCCAGCTGCACGGTGACGTGGACGTTGTAGACGCTGAAAATCTTCCTCCCGACCCGCAGATCGGTGCGCATCACCTTGTCCCGGGCGAAGACCCGGTTGAAGGGGGTGGAGGGGTCCGCGTCGATCGCGGCGCCCGGACCTACTGGCGGCTGCGCCACGATGGGGTAGCGGGACAGGGTGAGCAACTCGCCCCGCCGAGCGATGTGGTAGCCGGGAAACTCGGCGCGCAGCTTCTCGTCGTCGTCGAGCCGGAAGTACCCCTCCTCGCCGAGGCCGGGCTTCCAACCCACGTGTTCCTGGAAGAGATAGACGTCTGCCCGCTCCCGGTGCACGAGATCGTAAAGCCGGTCCTCGCCGGTGGCCATGGACCAGTACTGGGTGTTCAGCGACACCACATGCAGCGCTCCTGGCGGGACGGCGCCCTCGTCGCGCCACAGGGCCGGCCAGTTCAGCCCGGAGCCGGTGGTGAGGCCGAGCAGCAGCGCGGTCAGTGAGATCCCGGCGAACCACAGCCGGCGGCGGCCGCAGGAGGCGGCGCTGCCCAGCAGGAGGAGGGCCGGGATCCCCATCAGGAACACCGGCGGTGCCGAATCCAGCAGGATGGCCCAGTGCCATCGCCCGCTCACCAGCCACCGGACCACCGCGTACAAGAGCCAGAGCCCGGCCAGGGCGACGAAGATCCGGCCGTACCACAGCCGGAAGACGCGGGCGATCCGACGGGCACGGCTCGGCTGCTCGTCGGCACTCGCGCTCTCGGCCTCCGTGTCCTGGGCCGTCGTGTCCTCGATCGTCACGAAGTGCCCTCCAGCATGTACATCCGCCGGAAACGACGGCTGGCCGCGAACTGCACCAGCCCGACCGCCAGTCCGGCCACCACGACCGCGTTGACCATGAGGTGCGCGAAGGTGAAAAAGGCGAGGAAGCTCAGGCCGCGTTCCTTCCGTACGAACCGGTACTGCCCGAGATCGGCCAGTACGGAACCTGCCAGCGCGAGCAGCGAGACCACAGCGGCCGCCGGCCACCGGAGGACCAGGGGCAGGCTCGCGACGGCCAGTCCGGCCAGCACGGAGGCCAGTGCGCGCCCACCGGTCTCCATCCCCTGCATCGCTCGGCCACGGTCCAGGTAGAACGGCACCCGCAGCCGACTGCGGACGAACGCCTTACGCAGCAGTGGCCACATTCGGCTCTCGTCGGACAACCGGCCGCGGATCCGGGATGTCAGCAGCATGGGGTATCGGGCGGCCAGCCGTTCGGCGTGATCGATTTCCTCTGTCTGCCGCAGCGCCGGGTTGAACCAGCCGGCCTCCAGGAAGGCCGACCGGCGGACCGCACCCAGGGCGTAGAAGCCACCGCTGACCATGCCTTCGGCGCTCTTGCGCCAGTAGTAGTACTGAAGGATCCGGTACTGCCCGACGAGGGTCTCGGCGAACAGGGGTTCCTTGTCGGGTATGCCGAACACCGCGCCGTACGACGGGTTTTCGCGGAACAACTCGACCGCCTCCCCTACCGCGTCCGGGTGCATGGTCAGATCGGCGTCCAGAAAGAAGATGACCTCGCCATTCGCGTTCCGGACGCCCAGGTTGCGACTGGCTCCCGGGCCCCCGTTCCGCGCGGCCCGCACCAGGTTGACGGGGTGCGCTGAGGCCAGGTGGGCGGAGTCGTCGGTGCTGGCGTCATCAACAACGATCACTTCCACATTGGGATAGGCCTGTGCCAGCACTGATCGCAGACACAGGTCGACGGTGCGGCGGTCGTTGTACATGGGAACGACCACCGACACGAGGGGTTCAGCCATTCGAATCCTTGATTCAGAAAGGGTTGACATGGGTCGGTTCAGTTGAGCTGGCAGACCAGCAGCAGCCCGGCCCAGAGCGACGAGTTCGTGATCATGACGCGGTCCTGAAGCAGGGTCCGTACGGGGTTTCCGCCCTCGCTCTGCACGATCACGATCTGCAGATAGCGGAACAGGGCGAACAGCGCGCACGGAGCCGTGAGCAGTGCGCCTCCCTCGAATCCCGATTCGGTGCGGAGGTAGAGCAGGTAGCCGACCATGGTCAGCGCCGAGCACAGAACCAGCACGAGATCCAGGAAATGGACCGAGTATCCGACGAGCGCCGGGCGGTGGCCGGTGCCGGACACGCCCAGCTCATGCCGCCGCTTGCCCAGGATCAGCGCCAGGCACAGCGTCAGCACCGTGAGCACCAGCCAGCCGGCCACGGGGTGGCCGCTCGCTTGATAGCCGCCCAACAGGCGCAGGACGAATCCGGTGGCGACGATGAACACGTCCAGGAGCGGCAGGTGCTTCAACTTCCAGCTGTAGGCGCCGTTCACGACGAGATAGAGCAGCACCGGCCATGCCGCTTCCGGCCCCAGAACGAGCAGCACCGGAGCGAGCAGCCCGGCCACCGCCACCGCCAGCGCCACCGCCGTCCGCACGCTCAAACGACCGGAGGCCAGTGGCCGGTGCCGCTTGACCGGATGACGCCGGTCCCGTTCCACGTCGGCGATGTCGTTCACCACGTAGACCAGCGACGAGGCCAGGACAAAGGCGGCCATGGCGAGGCCCACCCGGGCGGCCGCGTCCCACTGCCAGTCCGCGCCGAGCAACGGTAAGGGCACCACGAGCAGGTTCTTCGGCCACTGGCCGGGCCGGACCAGAGCGAGCGGCGCGGGGAGCCGCGGCGTGGTGCCGACCGAGGCGGACTCGGTCTTTTCTCCCAGGAAGGTCATGACGCATCCCCTCAGAAGAAGATCTTCGCGGCGGACAACAGGCCCTGACTCCACGGGTCCCGGCTGGTCCGGCCGGTCGAGCCGCCACCAGGGCTGTCGTGGCGGACGGTGCGCCACCATTCGAAGGTGTGCAGGACCGCGTCCTGGTTCGACAGCCGGGGCGTGAACCCGAGCCGTGACTTGGCCTTGTCGATGCTGACGTACGAGTCGTCCATCAGCTTGTGCAACAGGCGCCCGTACACCGGCGACAGCCTGGCCCGTTGCAGTGCGCCCAATATGGTCAGCGCCGGGCGTGCGGGCAGCCCGATGACCCGCTTGCCGTGGCCCGCTGCGTCCAGGACGGCCTGGAAGTCCTCGCGCAGGGTCCCGAATTCGGCCGCCGCAAGGTTGTAGGTGTCGTTGGCCACGTCGTCGGACGCGGTGAGCACGGTGATGACTGCATCGACCAGGTCGTCGATGCCGAACATCTGGATTCGGACGTCGCCCCTGCCCAGCACAGGAAAGTTCCGGCCTTCCTCGGCCCATTCGAACAGCATGGAGAACAGACCCATCCGGCCCGGGCCCACGAAGGTCTTGGGCCGCAGGATCGGCACGCACATCCCGGCGTCGCGGTAGCGCTCGGCCGTCTCCTCTGCGGAGGCCTTGGCCCGGCTGTAGGTGTCGACCGGCTCCCGGGGATGCTCCTCCGGGGTGGGAACCAGTTTGGGCAAGCCGTATACGGCGGTGGAGGATATGTGCACGACCCTGCCTGTCCGGGCCGCGCTCGCGGCGGCGAACACGTTCTCCGTCCCGCCGACGATGATCGATCGGATCTGCTCGTCGGGGTAGCTGGGCAGCGCGGCCGCCGAGTGCACGAGGACGTCGGCACCGGCCAAGGCCCGGTCCATCACGGCACGGTCCCGGATGTCACCGACGAACTCCACGCCGGGGCCGGGACGCAGGTCGACCCCCCGGACCTGATGGCCGTCGGCCAGCAGCCGTTCGGTGAGCCGCGAGCCGAGCATGCCCGCGGCACCGGTGATCGTGATCACCATTGTGAGCTCACCTTCTGCTTGATGAAACGCGCCACCAGGTGGTTCAGGCCCCGGCCGAGGACGTCGCCGAGCGCGTCAACGGCTCGCTCCACCTCGGCGGGCTGGGTGACCAGGGAGGGGCCGACGATCAGGGGGTTGCGGCCGTTCAGGGTGTAGTAGGCGAAGATCTCGTGGTCCTGGTATAGGGCGTTGATCACCGCACAGGTGACCAGCTTCGCCTTGAACCTCGGGTCGCGGGCCATCCCCCCGGGCGCCAGCTTCGCCACCAGGTCCAGGATTTTCGGGCCGCCGTCGATGAACACTCCCCACAGCGCGCCGGCGCCCGCGACCTTGCCGATCGCCTCGGGGTACTCCTTGGCCAGCCGCGCGAGCCCGGGTTCCAGCACGGCCTCGATCTCCCGGGCACGCGCCGGATAGTCGTCCTCCACCGCGATGTTGATGGCCTCCAGCGCGGTGGCACACTCCTCGCCGAACCCGTAGTAGGTGGTGGAGGTCGACTGCAGCAGGGCGTCGCCGAGGTTGTCGTAGGCCTTGCGGAAGACCGGCTCCCGGGCGACGAACGCCGAGACCGAGGACTTGCCGCCGCCGAAGGACTTGGAGGTGGTGAGCACGTCGGGGACCAGGCCCGGGTAACGCATGAAGTAGAACAGGGAGCCGGTCTTGCCCCAGCCGCTGTAGATCTCATCGAAGATCAGCACGATGTTGTTCCGCGTGCACAGTTCGCGCAGCCCGCGCAGGAACTCCTCGGAGCACCATTGGATGGTGGAGGCGCTGAACGGCTCGATGAGGATCGCGTAGACGTCCCCGGGGTGGGCGGCGACAGCGTTCCGCACCGACTCGAGATCTCCGTATTGGAACGTGTCGATGCCGGGGATGGTGGGGAAGGAGAACTGGTTCTGGCCGGTCAGTCCGCCGGATCCGAGCAGTTTTCCGTGGAACGCGCAGTCCGCACGCAAGACGGTCCCGCGCTTGCCGTTGTGGTACTTGTACGCCAGCTTCACCGCCCCTTCCACCGCCTCGGCCCCCGAGTTCGGCAGGAAGGACATGTTCAAGTCCTCGGGCAGTACCTCGGCCAGGTTGTGGCTCAGCGCCGCCAGGTAGGGCGAGAAATAGGTCTTGTGCACCTCCATCCGCTTGTCCCGGGCGAAGCGTTCCCGGGCCGCAAGAATCCGTGGGTGGTTGTGGCCGTGGTTGAGCACTCCGACCCCGCCGGTCAGGTCGAGGATCCGCCGTCCGTCGGCCAGCGTCAGGTAGGCCCCTTCGGCGTGGTCGACCAGCTCCCGGCCGAACCCGAACGAGGTCATCAGCGACACCTGGCTCTTGTTCACGTATCGCCGGTAAAGGTCGTGCACCTCACCGACTTCGAGCCGTTCGGCGTCGTCAAGGGTGTACACGGGCGTCTCCTATCGGGGTGGACCTGAGCCGGGCCCAGGCGAGAACGACGGCCGAGCTGCCGAGCTCGGCCAGGACGCATACGACGCGGCTGGCGATCGCGGCGGTGGCGGCCATGGATGCGGGAAGCACGGTGGTCAGGGCGGCGGTGATGGTCAGCTCGCGCACTCCCCAGCCGTCCGGAACTATCAGGGCCAGGCTGCTGACGACGGTGGCCAGCGCGAAGGCGCCGACCGCCGACCACAGTCCGGCCCACGCGGGCGCGCCCAGCGCCAACACCAGGAACCACAGATGCAGGCCGGATGCCAGCCAGGAAGCGACAGCCAGGAGCATCGCCCGTCGGACCGCGCTGTCCGGAGGGGGCTCCACGGGCCTGCGTGCCAGCCGGGCCAGGGCCGTGACAGGCCGGGTGGCCAGGGTGGGCCGCACCACGCAGGCGAGGAAGAACAGGGCAGGCAGGCACAGCCACAGCCAGTGGTCCGGCAGCGCGGCGGGCGCGGCGAGCAGGCTGACGCCCGCCCCGGTGATGATGGTCAGCGCCACGCTCAGTAGATAGGCCGAGGTCATCTGAGCTCCGGGAACCCCGACCGCCCGGCCGTGCGCGACGTGGGTGATCACGCCCCAGATCCGTCCCGGCACATACTTGCTGAGTTGACCCAGGAAGTAGATCTTCGCGGCGTACAGCCCCCGGATCGGATGCTCGCCGGGGACCAGCACCCGCCAGGCGTGCACCGCGAGCGCGAGCCCTGCGACGTTGGTGGCCAGGGCCGCGGCCAGGAGCGGGATTGCGTCCGCCCGGGCGAACGCCCGGGCGGCCGCCAGGCCCTCTTCACGGACCACAAGGGCCACGCCGATCAGGGCGGCGAGGACGATCACCGGCGTGAGCAGTCTGCGCAGCTTGTCCATCATCGCCCGGCCGCCGTACTGCCGGGGATCCGCCGTCGCGCCGCCGTCCCCCCGAGCATCCGGGCGCCGCCGAGCGCGGCCCCGGCCAACAGGGCACCGTGGAGCAGCAGATGAACACCGGCGAAGAACGGCACAAAGCCCGGGCCCCGGTGCCGGGCCACAAACCGCAGCAGCCCGAGGTTCGCGCCGCAGAATCCCAGGAGCGCTATGGCGGGCAGGACCGGATACCAGAAGCCCAACGGTAGTGTCGCCAGGGCGAAGGCGGCCGCCGCCACGGAAGCCGGGCTGTTGGCGGTCAGGTTCTTCCGCCCGCCCCGGCGTGCGGAGGCCAGCGCCGGCACCAGCAGCAGCGCCCGGCGGAACGTCTCGGCGAGCAGCGGCGCCAGCCGGTGCTCCTCGTCGTGGTATGCCACGATCCGGTCGGTAAGGACGATCCGGTAGTGCGGCGCGAGCCGGTCGCTGAACTCCAGGTCCTCCGAGTCGCGCAGCCTCTCGTCGAAGCCGCCCAGGTGCTCGAAGACCTTGCGTGGGACCGCGGCTTGGGCGAAGAACGCGGTCTCCACCTCGCCGACGCCGCGTGCACGCCACCAGTGGGCGTGCAGCACCTTGTACCGCTCGACCGGGCCGTCGTCGAACAGCGGATCGGGCGCGATCACCCCGTGCACGCAGCCGCATTCCGGGTCGGAGCGCAGGATCTCCACCGCGCCCGCCACCGAGTCCGGGGTGAGCGCCTCGTCCGAATCGAGGAAGAAGACGATCTCTCCAGTGGAGGCGGCGATGCCGGCGTTCCGTGCCGCTGACACGCCGCGGTTGCCGTCGCTGCGGATCAGGGTGCACGGATAGCTCTGTGCGACGTCGGCAGTCCGGTCGGTGCTGCCATCGTCCACCACGATCACCTCATGGATCGGGCAGGTCTGGGCATAGACCGAATCCAGGCAGGCGCCCAGGGTGCGAGCAGCGTTGTGGGCCGGTATGACGACCGACACAGATAACCTCATGCCGCCAGTTCAGCGGCGCCGCATATTGGTGGGATATCAGTTCGATATTTATTGCCGGCTGACTCCACGCGTACGGATTCCCGCGCCCGCACTGAGACACCTCACGCGGCTAAGTGTCAAGCCGCGGCGGCAAGTTGGGCTGGGAACGCGGTCTGTTCGTCGAACAGTTCGTGTTTCTGGAGGCAGTGGTAGAGCTGGCCGATCATGCGGTTGAAGAGGTTGCGCTGGGCGGCCGCATGCCAGTCTCCGTGTTCGTCGCGCCGTCGCCGGTAGTGCGCCTTGGCGCCGGGTGAGGCGGTGATGGCGGAGAACGCTCAGAGGTAGCCGACGTGGTTGAGCCGGTCGTTCTTGACCCACCGGCGGGTGATGCTCGACTTCTTGCCGGAGGCCCGGGTGATGGGCGAGGAGCCCGCATACGCCTTCAGGCCGCGAGCGTCGGCGAACCGTGTGCGGTCGTCCCCGATTTCGGCGAGGACCCGGGCGCCGAGCTGGGTGCCGAGCCCGGGGAAGCTCAGGATCACGTCAGCGTCCGGGTGCTGAGGGAACGCCTCCTCCACCGCCTTGGCGAGGTCGTCGGTGGCCGTGCAGGCGGCCTCCAGCTGGCCCAGAAGGGCGAGCATCTGCTGGCCGAGCGCGTCCTCCAGCAGGGGCGGCTGGTGGGCGAAGTCGCCGCGGAAGACTTCACGGATCCGCTCGGCCTCGGCATCGATGCCGCGTTTGCGGCCGGCTCGTTTGAGTGCGCCGATGATCTGGGTACGGGTCAGTTTCGCGGCCCTGACCGGGGTCGGTGCGGCCTTGAGGAGTTCGCGGGCTTCGGGCCGGCACAGGCCGTTCTGCCAGGTCGCGAAGGCGTCAAGGGCGGCGGGGTAGTACTCGCGGAGCAGGGAGCGGAGCTGGTTGGCCATCTGCTGGCGGTTCCAGGTGGCGTCCTGTTGGGCGCGGGCCAGGACGGCGATGGCGCGGGCCAGATCGCTGTCGCCCGGCAGGGGCCGGTGGGCGTGCATGTCGGTGCGCAGGATGTTGGCCAGGACCAGGGCGTCGCCGGGGTCGGACTTCTTGCGCGAGACGCTGTGCCGGTCGCGGTAGCGGGCCGCGGCCAGCGGGTTGATCGCGAATACCTGCCGCTGGCCCTGCCGCAGCACCGTGACCAGCAGGCCGCGAGAGGTCTCGATGGCGACCGGAATCGGGTTCTCCTCGGTGTCGCCGTACTCGGCGAGCAGGTCAAGCAGGAGCTTGTAGCCGGCCGCGTCGTCGGTGATGTGACGCTTGGCCCGTAACTCGCCGCTGTCGTCGACCAAGGCGACGTCGTGTGTCTTCTCGGCCCAGTCGATTCCGCAGTAGATCAAGATGTTCCCTCCCCATGGCACGGTATCTGTGCTGGTCACGAGCACATGCGGGCCACGCAGCGACCTAATTCCAGGACTCGGCCCACCGGGCTGGTCCGCCACCTCACTAGCCGTTCGTGGCACCAGCGCACCGCGCGGGCCTCGGTCTATGCGGGAGCTCGGGCGGCTCGGGCGTATCGAGAGGTCTCCGTGTAGTGGGCTCGCACCACCGGCACCAACGAGTGATCAAGCAAGCAGTGTTGACGATGGTGGAAGTCGCGAGGACGCCGAACGCCGCCGCTCTGTTGTGAGACGTCGAGGCCAGGGCCTCCTGAGGCGTCCGCCCGGAGCCCACGCGACCACCACCATGAGCATCGGGGCACGCACCGCTCTCCCGCGAGGGCTCGCAGCCAGAAAGACGTAAGGCGTCGTGCGCCAGAAGCTCACGAGTACGATCGCGCGCCGCTCTCAGTGGAGGCCTCATCGGCCAGGGTCCAGAAAGGCGTCGCAGCCCCGCACTCGAACAGTCCGGCGCGGGCGGTCCCCGCTGCTGGAGCTGTTAACAAGGAATTAGGGTTCAGGGCCCTGCTACTCTCCGTGCGCGTGTACCTCAAACGGATGTACGACATGACTCCGGGGAAGCCCTTATGACGGCTCCCTCCGACACCCTGACGCCTCCGCCCACCGGGCCGGAGGCGTCATCCTGTGCGGCGGCCGTGCGGCGTTGGCCCCCGGCCACTCGGGTGCTCGTCACGGGCACGGCGCTCTGGGCGCTCTTCACGATCCTCAACTTTGCCTTGAGCGGACGCTGGTGGCTGTGGCTGGTTCCGGACCTGGCCCCGCCGCTGCTCTTCCTCGCCGTGCCGGCACTGCTGCTCGCCGTCGCCCCGACGGCCAGGCCGGTGCGCCGGTGGCTGATCCCCGTTCTCCTGCTGCTGCTGATGTCCGGGGCTCCGCGTGCAGGCATCCACTGGGGCGCTCTGCTGCCGGGCGGCGGCCAGGGACCTTCACCCGAGGGCGCGCTGAAGGTGTTCTCGTGGAACACCCAGTACTGGGAAACCTCCGACGACTCGGAAGCCTTCTACCGCTACCTCAAGGCCAAGGACGCCGACGTGTACCTGCTCCAGGAGTACCTCGCCTGGGAGCACAAGCAGCCCAAGCCGATTGACGAACTCGCCCGGGTCCGAAGGGAGTTCCCCGACTACCACATCGCGATCCAAGGGGAGCTCGTCACGCTCTCCCGCTACCCGATCGTCGCCCGGCCCGCGGTCGGCCGGGCCGAGGGGATCAACACAGACACGCCCTGGCAGCAGGTCTTCGAGCGGGGCAGAGTGCTGCGCACCGACCTGAACGTCCGGGGCAGCGTGGTCTCCGTCTACAACGTGCACATCCCAGTGCAGATCGACATCGACCGCAACTGGCTGAGCAGCGGTTTCTACCACACCGTACGGGAACGCGACGCCGAGCGCCGGGACCACTACGCGGCGCTCGAACAGGATGCCGCAGCCAACTCCAACCCATTGCTGATTTCGGGAGACTTCAACACCACTCCCGCCATGGGCGACCTCCGCGCCCTGCGGGACACCTTCAACGACGCACTCCCGGCCTCGACCTCCGTCCACCCCGGAACATGGAACAGCGAGGGCCTCGCACTCTGGCGTCTGGACTGGGTCTTCACGAACGACCGACTGCGCGTCCACAGCTACGAGTTCGAGGACCCGGCGGGCCTGTCCGACCACCGGGGTCAGGACGTGGTCGTGTCCCTCAAGAAATGACCGGCGGCCGGGCTCTCGGGCCCCGGCCCCCGGTCCGCTCCGCCGACGTGTCAGACGCCGGCATCGTCGAGGCGCCGCCGCTGGTCGTCGCCGAGCGTGATGTCGAGGGCGGCCATCGCCTCATCCACCTGGCTGATCCTGCTGACGCCGACGATGGGGAGAATCGGCGGATCGTTGTCCAGGAGCCAGGCGAGTACGACCTGGTTCACGGTCGCTCCGAGCTCCTCGGCCACCTCGCGCAGCGCCGCCAGCCGCTTGGGCGTGCCGGGGTGGTCGTACGCCTCGGGGATCTCCACGTCCGCACGGGTGTAACCCCCGGAGAGGAGTGGGCTGTAGGCCCACAACTGAAGATCCGGTTCCGAGCGTACGTAGTCGAGCAGTTCCCCGGTGACATGCACATGGGCCGAGGACGGCAGCGGGATGTCGAAGCGGGGCTGAAGATAGGAGTAGCGGTACTGCAGGTGGGTGTAGCGCGGCCGGACCCCCGCGAGGGTGCGGGCCCGTTCCGTCCGCCAGACGGCGTGGTTACTGGCCCCCAGCTCGCCGGCCTTCCCGGTCTCCACCAGGTCGGCCAGCGTGTCCACGGTCTCGGCGAGCGGCACGGACCGGTCTTCTATGTGGGTCCAGTACACGTCGACGCGGTCGGTTCCAAGGCGCCGCAGGCTCTCGTCGAAAGCGGCCCTGACGGCCTTCTCGGAGAGGCCCTCGGCGTTCTCCAGGCCGGTGCCGGGAACGGCCGGCCGCGCCCCGACCTTGGTGCTGATCACCACGTTGTCACGGGCGTTGCGGTCGGCCAGCCAGCGCCCGATCACCGTTTCACTCTCGTCGCCGGTCGCGCCGTCGATCCAGAACGAGTAGTTGTTCGCCGTGTCGAGCACGGTGCCTCCGGATTCCACGAAGCGATCGAGAATCTCTAACGAGGTCGACTCGTCGACGCTTGTGCCGAATCCCAGTGTGCCGAGGGCGATCGTGCGCTGTCGTGTCGTCATGGGGTCAATCCTCCCGATCAGGAATGCACTTCAAGTGAGAGCGGTCAGTCCTCGGAGCACTGCAGCCGGGCCACACAGCCGGACCGGCCACGCGGGTACAGCGAGCGCACCAGTCGACGGGCTCCCCTGATCCGACTGTAGGGATCAAGACCCCGGCCCGTTGCGCAATCCCGGAAAAAGGTCCAGACCATTCCCGAGAGCCCAACCGACCCGCACACTTCCCGTGATCCCCCAACTTCAGGGTTGACACCGGGCGTTGGTCTAGTCCAACTTAGTGGGAACACGCGTTCGGCGAGGTGAAGGCCCTGGCGTGGCTCCTTGCCGGAGTAGCGAGCCGGCTTGCCGACACCACGAGTCCAACTCGGGTGTCTACGACGTGTGACCAGCACCGAGTACAAGGAGGGAGGAATCCCAGTTCTGTCTTCGCGGAGAACCACAGTTCCCACGGGGCGACCGGCCGGCGCGACAGTGCGATCCAACTAAGTCTTCTTGCCGTGCGCGTGTTTGCCCGGTCTTCAGGCAGTGACATCCACCGTTGTGCGGATGAACTCCGCATTGCATGGCAGCCTTCCCGCGGCGTGATTTACCGACAGCCGACTGTGACCTCGCTGTGCTCTGGGTCGGCCAGTCGATCCGCTTGGTCGGCGGCACCGTATCGATCCCGGTTGGCGACGACGGTCGCGCCGAGGCCGTTCTCCGCGCTGACTGCGGTGAGCGATCGGTCCGCTTGGCCACACAAAAAATTCGAGCCTTGGAGCTATTGCATGCCGACGCCTGACCAATATCTGCATCGAGCCGCTTCGGATATCCCATATTTCAGCTCGGACGGCGAGACGTATCTGGCGCAGACACCGTTGAAGGATCTCCGAAACTTACGGCAGCTTCGAGTGCTGTCCGAAGAGGACTTCGCCTTCTGGCAGACTTACGGCTACGTCGTTGTAGAGCAGGCGATCCCCGCTTCTGCGGCGGAACGTCTCCTGGAGTTCACATGGGACTTCCAAGGGCTCGATCCAGCCCGGCCGGACAGCTGGTATTCAGATCAGCGATTCCGATCGGATTTGGACAGAGAGCTGCACATCTATGGATTCGTCGAGGCATACCACCACCAGCTCATATGGGACAGCCGCCAGACGCAGCGAGTCTATGATGCGTTCGCCGATGTGTGGGGCTGTGAAGAGCTGTGGGTGACCCTGGACCGGCTCAACCTCAACCCGCCCAACATCAAGAACCGCGATCGCGCGCTTATCGCGCCCACGGACAAAGGGTTTGACATCGAGCTTCATTGGGATGTCGACACCACACTCGGTGTGCCGCCACAAAGAGTCCAGGGGATCATCGCGCTGAACGATACCCAGCCAGAACTGGGCGGTTTCCAGTGCGCGCCCGAGTTGTTCCGTCAGTTCGACCAATGGAAGGCTGTTCAGCCGGCGGACCGAGATCCCTTGAGGCCAGAAGCTGACCGGGAGGACTTTCCCGTGGTCCGACCAGCACTCAAGGCGGGCGACCTGTTGATCTGGAACGGTCTGCTTGCACATGGGGTGGCACGCAACACCTCGGAGAACGGCGTTCGAGCGGTCCAGTACCTCTCCATGATGCCCGCTCTGGAGTCACACCATGAACTGAGACGATCCCGGGTCGACTCATGGCGCCATCTCAGCACACCGGACTGGAACAAGACGCTGGTCGGCGACGCGAAGAAGCACGAATCCCTCAGGTACGGCACTGCCACGCTGAATGACCTCGGCAAAAGACTGCTGGGGCTCGAATGCTGGAGCGGGCAAGAACCGGAACAGTCAGCCGGAGAACTACGGCATGCATAAAATCTGTCTCACCCTTCCCACGAACAGAGCATGCGCCGCCACGATATCGGCCATGCGCGGGGAAGCGGTTTACGCCGCCAAACACTTCGATGTCGAGGTGCACCTGTTGATCCTGGACTCTTCTGACGAGCATGCGTTTGCGGAGCACGCCAAAGTGGTCAGCGAGGCGTACAGCGTCCCGAACGTGATCGTGCACCATCTCGGCGAGGCGGAACAGCGGAACTTTCTGCAGAGGGTTATCGACCGGGCAGGCGCCGCCAAGCCGGATCTGATGCTCGATCTCATGCTCCCGGCCGACGTTTCCTACGGCGCCTGCACCAACCGGGCATTCTTGATCGGTAGCGCGCTCGGGTGTCGATCGATACACCGCAGGGATTCAGACAGCAGCTATCAGGTCCTGAATGGTGAGCCTGTCTTTCCCATTCACCACGAGCTCACATCACTCGGAAAACGCGCGACCGAAGCGGCACATGGCGTGTCCGAGACCACGCTTGACCCGGCGCATGCCGACAAGCCAGTTGCGTTGGTGGGCAGTTCCTTTGTGGGTGAGCTGTCCGTGGACATCAGTGAGATCTATCAGCTCGACGGCAACATCTACTACGACGTCGTAAGCCTGTGGGCCCCCAGCGAGTGGCCGGAAGATGAGAAAAGGCAGTGGGTCGACGAATCCTTCAGGGGGGCCGGCGCCGAATCATTCATCCACGATCACTCGACGCTGACCACCGTCGACCCCATGCGGGTGGACATGTGCAACATCAGTTTCCATCATGAGGTGTACGAGCGCGTACCACTGCCGCCCGCGACCAATACCATCGGGAGCGATTACTTCCTCATACACCTGGTCTACGACGGCAAATTGCCTGGCGTCCTGCACAACCGCAACATCGTGAACTTCTACACCGCTGAGCGAAGAACCGATTTTGGATTCATGGCCTACCAGATGCGGTTGACGAAGTTTTTCCTGTCGATGCTCTACTTCAATTTCATCTACGGCAGGATGGCGGCGGCCAGCGAGTCACTGCTCGACGATCGGCATCGCGTCCGCGCGTCCACGATCGTCGAATTCGTCAGGGAAAGTACCCGGTTGGACAGGGAAGAGAACGTACAGCGGCTGGACAGCCTCGATCGTTCCTACCGAAAGCTGGGAGGCAGATACGCCGAGTTCGCCGACATCCTGGCGTCACGCAGTCGGCGACTGCTTGACGAAGCTCGGGAGGACATCGAGGACTTCGCGCTGCTGATGGAAGCGTGGGAACCGCTGATGCACGCGAGCAGGGCCACGAGCGTCCACCCACTGCACCGGTAGCCGGACGCAGACCATCATGCACGTGAATACACATATGCGCGCGGCCCTGGCAGCCGCTTCCGAGGACCAGATCATCTTCGATCTCGCAGGGATTGAAGGACGATATGAATCGTTGATACGGGAGCTGCCCGGCATCTCCGTCCGATTTGCGATGAAAGCCTGTCCGGTGGACGAGGTGCTTGCCTGTCTGGCAAGAAAGGGCGCCGGCTTCGACGCGGCGAGCCCCAATGAAATTGCGCAGGCAATCAGGACCGGCGTACCGATCGACAGGATACATTACGGCAACACCATCAAGTCCGACCGGAATATCGTCGATGCGCATCGTCTTGGTGTCAGGGACTTTGCAACCGACAGCCTGGAAGACGTGACGGCGATTGCAACCCGTGCCGCGGGTGCTCGAGTGTTCTGCAGGCTGGCCACCAGCGGGGACGGGGCACTCTGGGGTCTCAGCCAGAAATTCGGATGCTCGGGTACCGACGCAGTACTAGTTATGGAAGCGGCGCGGGCAGCAGGCCTGACACCATCAGGCCTGTCCGTTCATGTCGGCTCACAGCAAATGACGGCCAAAGCGTGGCGAAATTCTTTCGAATACCTCGCTGACGTGCTCGCGGTCCTGAATAAGCGAGGAATCTTTCTGGACCATATAAATCTCGGTGGCGGCCTGCCTGCCCTCGGTTATCTCGACACGCGGGGCAGGCCTTTGGACCCTCCAATGGACAAGATATTCGCCGTGATCCGAGAGGGCATGGAGCAGCTCAGGGAGGTGTCGGGATCTCACCTGGACTTCATTATGGAGCCGGGGCGCTATCTAGTCGCCGACCACGGTGCAATTAGGGCACACGTGTCCCGGCTGTCAGCGAGACAACAAATGAACGGTGAACGTCAATACTGGCTGTACCTGAGCTGTGGAAAATTCAACGGCTTGTATGAGATGGATGAGCTTCAGTACAGGCTGATGTTTCCTTCTCATGTTGGCACAGAATACGTGCCGGCTGTCATTGCGGGCCCTACTTGCGACAGTGATGACTCCTACGCCCATGAGCACAATCTAGTATCGGTGCCCAAAGCGGCCGCATCAGGAGATCCGGTCTGGATACTCTCCAGCGGTGCCTATGCCACCAGCTACACGACACAGGGGTTCAATGGCTTCGCTCCACTTCCGCACACGTGGATACACGGCGAAAACAACGGCAGAAACGACCCGGAAGGCCTGGAATAGATGGGCCACGACGTGCGCATACGGCACATCTCCGACGGCGACTGGAGCGGCATTTTAGCGCTGGAAGCCAGTGCGTACACCGACAGCACACTGTCGGAGGAGCGGGCCGCACTGGAGTCCAGAGCTCGCGCCTCGCCAGCCACATGCTTTGTGCTGGATTTCGAACAGCAGATAGCGGGCTACTTGCTCGCATTACCCTACCCGATGTTCCAATATCCGGATCTAACCCGAATGGAGGAGACTGTTTTCCACTCGCGGAACTTGCATCTGCACGATCTCGTCATCGCCGAAATTTTTCGCGGCAGAGGGTTGGCAAAACATCTCGTGCACCACCTCACAGCAACGGCCAGATCAAAGATGTATGAACGCATCTCCTTGATCGCCGTTGCAGGCAGCGAGATCTTCTGGTCGGCGAACGGATATAAGGCCCATCATGAGGTCGCTCTCCCGAGGAGTTACGGCACAAACGCGGTGTACATGTCCAAGGCGGTGTGAGGAGTCCGCGAACCAAGAAGTCGAAGCCAACCGACTGTCCGCTGCCCGTAGCATCACCGGAAGACAAGTAGGCTGATTCACATGTTTCGTGTTCGTGATCAATTCCGACGGGCACAGTTGGCGATCGCAGCGTTGTTCTTCTTTCTTGGGTTTCAGTATGCCACCTGGGCATCGCGGCTACCCGCGATCAAAACTCAGCTTGACCTGACCGAAGCGGAACTGGGCCTGTTGTTGATGGCCTGTGGTGCGGGCGCGGCAGCATCTTTCCCGCTCGTGGCGATACTGATGAAGCGACTGGGCTCCCGGCGCCTCGCATTTCTGTCGGCACTCTGCCTGGGCATGCTGCTGCTTGCGTTGGCTGCGGCCCCGAGCTATCCGGTCACTCTTGTGATCATTTGTTGCGACGGCATCGCCGTCGGGTCCTTGAACGTCGCCATGAACGCGCAAGGAGCCGCTCTCGAAGTCAAATACCAGCGAACCGCTATGGCTAAATTGCATGCGACATTCAGCGGTGGGGCATTGTGCGCTGCACTCCTCGCGTCCGGCGTGAACATGTTGACCCCGGCTCTGGCGGCGCATTTTGGTGTGGCCACCGTCATTCTGTTGCTGCTGGTCGGATACGCCCGATCGGGATTGCTGATGGAAGACCACCAGCCTCCGAAGGAGAACCGTCGCAGGTTGACCATGCCGTCTCGCGTGACGGTATGGATGGGTTGCGCAATGGCGTTCGGCACCGTGACCGAAGGCGCCATGAACGACTGGTCCGCGCTTTACATGAAGGACGTTGTCAACGCATCGTCAGAAATAGCGCCCATGGGCATCGCGGTCGTCTCAGTCATGATGGTGCTTGCTCGCATTTTCGCCGATGGCTGGCGCACCCGCTGGGGCGACGGACGTATTGTCCGCGTCGGTAGCGCACTGGCCGGTGCAGGACTGGCGCTTTCCCTGTTGGTCGGCGGCGTGGTGCCGGCATTGATCGGGTTCGCCTGCGTCGGACTGGGCACTGCAGCCGTGACTCCATGTATTTATGTGGCCGCAGCAAGACAGGGTTCGGACGCACTGGCTCTGGTCGCCGCCATGGGAACAACAGGCTTGCTGGCAGGACCAGCGATGATCGGCTTCATCGCGAGCGCCAGCAGCCTGGTGTGGGGCATGGGCGCCGTTGCCGCCTCGGCAATCCTCGTATCCCTGTGCGCCACGCAGATCCGCTGGCCGCTCCTCACCGACACTTCCCGAGCTTGAACTCCTGGTGTCGCGAGGTGCGAGCCGTGACCGTGGCGTCCCGACGGGAATCGAGCGGATGCTGACGGACCGCCAGGAGTCGGACCGTCCGCGCAGTTGCAGGCCGAACGGTTGACATCAGACTGTTGCCGTACCGATATACGGACGGGGGGTGACTGTACGCGGACCACTCGCCTAGATTTCCTGCGCATTACAACAGGTGATCAGCGAGGGGACGTGCACATGCCAGAGCCGTCAGCACCACCCAACACGCCACTCAGACGACTCACTCCGAGGTCGATCGCCATCTG
Organism: Streptomyces sp. NPDC002870; assembly: GCF_042888505.1. Lineage (NCBI taxonomy): Bacteria > Bacillati > Actinomycetota > Actinomycetes > Kitasatosporales > Streptomycetaceae > Streptomyces > Streptomyces sp. NPDC002870. The sequence continues at coordinate 123,700 of NZ_JBIAPW010000002.1, read as the reverse complement.
GTCGCTCGTCGCCCTCGTGGCCGCGGCCGGCTGGGGTGTGCTGGCGCTCTCCCGGGGCGAGGAGATCTCGGCCGCCTGGATGCTCGCGGCCGCGCTCGGTTCGTACGCGATCGCCTACCGCTTCTACTCACGTTTCATCGCGAACCGGGTACTGAAGGTCGACAAGGACCGGGCCACCCCCGCCGAACGGCTCAATAACGGCATCGACTTCCATCCGACCGACCGCCGGGTGCTCTTCGGGCACCACTTCGCGGCGGTCGCGGGCGCGGGCCCGCTGGTCGGCCCCGTGCTCGCCGCGCAGATGGGTTATCTGCCGGGCACCATCTGGATCATCGTCGGCGTGATCTTCGCCGGTGCGGTGCAGGACATGGTGACGCTGTTCTTCTCCACCCGCCGCAACGGCCGTTCGCTCGGCCAGATGGCCCGTGACGAGATCGGCCCCTTCGGCGGAGCGGCCGCGCTGGTCGCCGTCTTCGCCATCATGATCATTCTGCTGGCCGTGCTCGCCCTGGTGATCGTCAACGCCCTGGCGCACTCCCCGTGGGGTGTCTTCTCCATCGCCATGACCATCCCGATCGCCCTCTTCATGGGCGTCTATCTGCGGGTGCTGCGTCCGGGCAAGGTCACCGAGGTCTCGGTCATCGGTGTCGCACTGCTGCTCCTCGCCATCGTCGCGGGCGGCTGGGTCGCCGAGTCCTCGCTGGCCGAAACCTTCACCCTGGCGCCGGGCACGCTGGTCATGTGGATGATCGCGTACGGCTTCCTCGCCTCCGTACTGCCCGTGTGGATGCTGCTGGCGCCGCGCGACTACCTCTCGACCTTCATGAAGGTCGGCACGATCGCGCTGCTCGCGATCGGCGTCTTCGTAGCCCTGCCGACCCTGAAGATGCCCGCCGTCACCGAGTTCGCGAGCCGCGGCGACGGGCCGGTCTTCGCCGGATCGATGTTCCCGTTCGTCTTCATCACCATCGCGTGCGGCGCGCTCTCCGGCTTCCACTCGCTGGTCTCCTCGGGCACCACCCCGAAGATGGTCCAGAAGGAGACCCAGATCCGGATGATCGGGTACGGGGCCATGCTGACCGAGTCCTTCGTCGCCGTCATGGCGATGATCACGGCCTGCATCATCGACCCCGGTCTGTACTTCGCGATCAACTCCCCTGCGGGCGTGGTCGGGACAACGGTCCAGTCCGCCTCCGAGGCCGTGACGAACTTCGGCTTCTCCATCTCGCCCGACGCGCTGGCGAAGGCCGCGTCGGACGTCGAGGAGGCCTCACTGCTGTCGCGGACCGGTGGTGCACCGACCTTCGCGCTCGGCATGTCGGAGATATTCTCCGCGGTCATCGGTGGCGCCGGCATGAAGGCGTTCTGGTACCACTTCGCGATCATGTTCGAGGCGCTGTTCATCCTCACCACTGTGGATGCCGGCACCCGGGTGGGCCGCTTCATGCTCCAGGACATGCTGGGCAACGTCTACAAGCCCTTCCGCCAGGTCAGCTGGAAGCCGGGCGTCTGGTTCGCCAGCGCGGTCGTCGTCGGCGGCTGGGGCTACTTCCTCTGGGTCGGCGTGCACGACCCGCTGGGCGGCATCAACCAGCTCTTCCCGCTGTTCGGCATCGCCAACCAGCTGCTGGCCGCCGTGGCACTGGCCGTCTGCACCACGCTGCTGGTCAAGTCCGGCCGCCTCAAGTGGGCGTGGGTCACCGCCGTCCCGCTGGCCTGGGACGCCGCCGTGACGCTCACCGCGAGCTGGCAGAAGATCTTCTCGGCCGACCCGCGGGTGGGCTTCTTCGCCCAGCGGGACAAGTACCAGGCGGGCATCGATTCCGGCGAGGTGCTGCCGCCCGCCAAGACCATGGACGAGATGCACACCGTCGTCACCAACTCCACGGTGGACGGCGTGCTTTGCGCCCTTTTCGCCCTCCTCATCATCGTGGTGATCGCGGATGCGGCACGGGTCTGCGTCAAGGCCGTCAGGGACCCCGCGAGCGTCAAACTGTCCGAGGTCCCGTTCACCGAGTCGAAGTTGGTGGCACCGGCCGGTCTGTTCCCCACGGCGGAGGAGAAGGCCGAGCTCGTGGCCGCGGGGGTCGGCCCCGAGGGCGGCATCCGCAAGGACGGCCGCGCCGACGACGGCCGCGCCGAGGACGGCGTGCCGGCCGGGACCGGCTCGCCGTGAGCCCGGCGACGAGCATCCGGCGGGCGGCGGACTGGATCCGCTGGTACGTACGCGAGGTGTCCGGCGAGAGCGTGTACGACAAGTACGTCGCCCACGCCAGATCCTGCGACCCTGCCACCGAGGTCATGACCCGGCGCGAGTTCGAACGCAAGCGCACGGACGCACGGGAAGCGGATCCGCGCGAAGGGTTCCGCTGCTGCTGAACGGTTACGCGCACAACGGGCCGCCGCATTTCCGGTGACGGAAATACGGCGGCCCGTTGTCGTACCCCTGGTGCACACTTCGAAGCATGGACATCACGATCAGGGAGGCCACGCCCGAGGAGTACGAGCGTCTCGGCGAGATCACGGCACGGGCCTATCTCGACGACGGACTGCTGGACTTCGGCGAGGACGACGAGTACCTCCACCAGCTGCGGGCCGTGGGGCGCCGGGCCGAAGGCGCGGAAGTGCTCGTCGCGGTGCACGAGGGGGAGCTGCTCGGCGGTGTGACCTTCGCCGCCCCGGGCAGCGCCTGGGCCGACATCGCGCGCGAGGGCGAGGCCGAGTTCCGGATGCTGGCGGTCGCCCGGGAGGGGCGGGGCCGTGGTGCGGGCGAGGCGCTCGTACGGGCCTGCATCGAGCAGGCACGGGCCGTCGACGGCGTGGAACGGCTCCTGCTGTCGACCCAGCCCACCATGCTCGCCGCCCACCGGATCTACGAGCGGTTGGGCTTCGTCCGTTCGCCCGACCGGGACTGGGAGCCCATCCCAGGACTCCCCCTGCTGACGTACGCGTTGGAGCTGTAGCCCGTCACGACACAACATGTGGGGGGTGCCGCATCCAGCGGCCCCCACATGTATGCTCATGCTCGCTGTCGCCGCAGGGGAATCCGGTGCGAATCCGGAACTGTCCCGCAACGGTGTGCTGTGGTGCGCTTTGTCGTACCCATCAGTCCGAAGACCTGCCGACGGTGCATCCGGCTCGACCGAACCGGGTGCCGAGACGTCCGGGCCTCGCGGTTGGGTCGGTGGATGCCGTGCGGTGCGCTGCCTATTTCCGGGTACGTACGCCCGCGGCCCTCCCCCTCCCCCGCCGGCCCAGAGCCGAGCGAGGGAGAGCACCACGTGACCATCGCGCCAGCCGATCCGGTTTCAGGCATCGAGGAGCAGGCTGCCGACGGCCCCGGGACCGCGCTTCTGCGGACCCTGACCGATCTGACTGCCGATCTGCCGGACACCGACCCGGGACGCGTCGCCGCCGCCGCGCTGCGCGGCCGCAACGCCCGGTCGGACGCGGCCGAGTTGCGGGGCCTCGCCACCGACGCCGCCGCGGGGCTGATCTCCGAGGACCCGGCCTACTCCCGGCTCGCCGCCCGCCTGCTGACCCGTCACATCGCGGACGAGGCCGCCGGGCAGGGCGCGGTGTCCTTCTCCGCGTCGGTCGCGGTCGGCCACCGCGAGGGCCTGATCGCCGACCGCACGGCCGAGTTCGTCACGCTGCACGCCGCCCGTCTCGACGCGCTGATCGACCAGGACGCCGACGACCGTTTCGGCTACTTCGGTCTGCGCACCCTCTACAGCCGCTATCTGCTCCGGCACCCACTGACCCGCCAGGTGATCGAGACCCCGCAGCACTTCATGCTGCGCGTCGCCTGCGGGCTGGCGGAGGACGCCTCCGCGCGCGCCCTGGACGAAGTCGCCGCGCTGTACGGGCTGATGAGCCGCCTCGACTACCTCCCCTCGTCGCCCACCCTCTTCAACTCCGGCACCCGCCACCCGCAGATGTCCTCCTGCTATCTGCTGGACTCCCCGCTGGACGAGCTCGACTCGATCTACGACCGGTACCACCAGGTCGCGCGGCTCTCCAAGCACGCGGGCGGCATCGGCCTCTCGTACTCCCGCATCCGCGCCCGCGGTTCACTGATCCGCGGCACCAACGGCCACTCCAACGGCATCGTGCCGTTCCTGAAGACCCTCGACGCCTCGGTCGCCGCCGTGAACCAGGGCGGCCGGCGCAAGGGCGCCGCCGCGATCTACCTGGAGACCTGGCACGCGGACGTCGAGGAGTTCCTGGAGCTGCGCGACAACACCGGTGAGGACGCGCGGCGAACGCACAACCTCAACCTCGCGCACTGGATCCCGGACGAGTTCATGCGCCGCGTCGAGGCCGACGCCGACTGGTCGCTGTTCTCACCCGCCGATGTGCCGGACCTGGTCGATCTGTGGGGCGACGAGTTCGACGCGGCGTACCGCAAGGCGGAGGCCGCGGGGCTCGCGCGCAAGACCATCCCCGCGCGGGAGTTGTACGGCCGGATGATGCGTACGCTCGCGCAGACCGGCAACGGCTGGATGACCTTCAAGGACGCCTCCAACCGCACGGCCAACCAGACCGCCGAGCCGGGCAAGGTCGTCCACTCCTCGAACCTGTGCACCGAGATCCTGGAGGTGACGGACGACGGGGAGACGGCCGTCTGCAACCTCGGCTCGGTCAACCTCGGTTCGTTCGTGCTCGCGTCGGGGGGCATCGACTGGGAGCGGCTGGACGAGACCGTCCGTACCGCCGTGACCTTCCTCGACCGGGTCGTCGACATCAACTTCTACCCGACCGAGCAGGCCGGCCGCTCCAACGCCAAGTGGCGTCCGGTGGGCCTGGGTGCGATGGGCCTACAGGACGTCTTCTTCAAGCTCCGCCTCCCCTTCGACTCGCCAGAGGCGAAGGCGCTCTCCACGAAGATCGCAGAGCGGATCATGCTCGCCGCCTACGAGGCGTCCTGCGACCTCGCCGAGCGCAACGGCCCGCTGCCCGCCTGGTCCCAGACCCGCGCGGCCCGTGGCGTGCTGCACCCCGACCACTACGACGTCGAGCTCAACTGGCCGGAGCGCTGGGGCGCGCTGCGCGCCCGCGTCGCCGACAGCGGCATGCGCAACTCCCTCCTCCTCGCCATCGCGCCGACCGCGACCATCGCCTCGATCGCGGGCGTGTACGAGTGCATCGAGCCGCAGGTCTCCAACCTCTTCAAGCGCGAGACGCTGAGCGGTGAGTTCCTCCAGGTCAACGCCTACCTGGTGCAGGAGCTGAAGAAGCTCGGCGTGTGGGACGCGCAGACCCGTGAGGCGCTGCGCGAGTCCAGCGGCTCGGTGCAGGGCTTCAGCTGGATCCCGGCCGACGTCCGCGCGCTGTACCGCACGGCGTGGGAGATCCCGCAGCGCGGCCTGATCGACATGGCCGCCGCCCGCACGCCCTTCCTGGACCAGTCGCAGTCGCTGAACCTGTTCCTGGAGACGCCGACCATCGGGAAGCTCAGCTCGATGTACGCGTACGCCTGGAAGCAGGGCCTGAAGACGACGTACTACCTGCGCTCCCGCCCGGCGACACGGATCGCGCGCGCGGCTCAGTCCGCCACCCCCATCCCCGTGCAGCAGGCGGCCGAGCCCGACGCCGTCGCCTGCTCCCTGGAAAACCCCGAGTCCTGCGAGGCCTGCCAGTAATGCCCAGCTCAGAAAAGATCGCGCTCAGCAAGAACCTGCTCGACCCCGGCTTCGAGCTGACTCTCCGCCCCATGCGCTACCCGGACTTCTACGAGCGCTACCGCGACGCGATCAAGAACACCTGGACCGTCGAGGAGGTCGACCTCCACTCCGACGTGGCCGACCTCGCCAAGCTCTCGCCGGGCGAGCAGCACATGATCGGCCGGCTGGTCGCGTTCTTCGCGACGGGCGACTCGATCGTCTCCAACAACCTGGTGCTCACCCTCTACAAGCACATCAACTCCCCGGAGGCGCGGCTGTACTTGAGTCGCCAGCTCTTCGAGGAGGCGGTGCACGTCCAGTTCTATCTGACGCTGCTCGACACCTACCTCCCCGACCCGGACGACCGTTCTGCCGCCTTCGACGCGGTCGAGGAGATCCCGTCGATCCGGGAGAAGGCCCAGTTCTGCTTCAAGTGGATGGCCGCCCTCGAAGGGGAAGGGGGCGAGAAGATCGACCGGCTGGAGACGAAGGCCGACCGCCGCCGGTTCCTGCTGAACCTGATCTGTTTCGCGGCCTGCATCGAGGGGCTGTTCTTCTACGGCGCGTTCGCGTACGTGTACTGGTTCCGCTCCCGCGGCCTGCTGCACGGCCTGGCTACCGGCACCAACTGGGTGTTCCGGGACGAGACCATGCACATGAACTTCGCCTTCGAGGTCGTGGACACGGTCCGCAAGGAGGAGCCTGAGCTCTTCGACGACGAACTCGAGCAGCAGGTCACCGACATGCTGAAGGAGGCGGTCGAGGCGGAGCTGCAGTTCGGCCGCGATCTGTGCGGCGACGGTCTGCCGGGTATGAACACCGAGTCGATGCGCGAGTATCTGCAGTGCGTCGCAGACCAGCGGCTGACCCGGCTGGGCTTCGCCTCGGTGTACGGCTCGGAGAATCCGTTCTCCTTCATGGAGCTGCAGGGCGTCCAGGAGCTGACGAACTTCTTCGAGCGCCGCCCCTCCGCCTATCAGGTCGCGGTCGAGGGCTCGGTCGGCTTCGACGACGACTTCTGATCTTGCTGGTGCACGGCAGGCGGGTGCCTTTCTGGCACCCGCCCGGCCGTTTCAGTGGCACGGGGCCTTGACCGCCGGTGCTTCGAAGTCCGGGCGGGACCAGGCCCTGGACTTCGGGCTTGCGGAGCGGCGCCGTGCCTCAGGCTGCCCCGCCTGACGGAGCCCCGCCTGACGCAGCTCGGCCTGACGCAGCTGGCGATCGACGGCTCGGTCTCTCGCGTACCCGACCAGGCCAGGAAGGGCGATCAGCGCGTAGAGGGCGATCACGAACAGGTACTCCAGGAATGTGTTCATGACGTCCACTGTCGTCCTCCCGCGCCAAAGAAATCAGTGGCAGGACTGTCATAAATCATCGAATTACTGCCACACTGGTTCCATGCTGAAAAATGTGGCTGCCGTCCTCCTGACCGATGTGCATCCCTTCGAACTCGGCGTCCTCAGCGAGGTGTTCGGCTACGACCGCAGCGACGACGGCCTGCCGGTCTACGACTTCGCGGCCGTCTCCGCCGAGGGTCCCACCCTGCCCACCCACGCCGGGTTCACCATCAGCACTCCCTACGGCCTCGAACGGCTGGCGGACGCCGATCTCATCGCCGTCCCCACCGGCGGCTCGTACCCCACCCGCGAATACCCCGACGAGCTGCTCGCCGTCCTGCGCAGCGCTGTCGATCGCGGGGCCCGGGTGCTCAGCGTCTGCACCGGCGCGTTCGTCCTCGGCGCCGCGGGACTGCTCGACGGCCGCCGCTGCACCACCCACTGGCGGCACGCGCAGGCGCTGGCCCAGCGCTATCCGCGGGCCTTCGTCGACCCCGATGTGCTGTACGTGGACGAGGGAGCGGTGATCACCTCGGCGGGCACCGCAGCGGCGATCGACGCCTGCCTCCACGTCGTACGCCAGGAGCACGGCCCCGAGGTCGCCAACCAGATCGCCCGCCGGATGGTGGTTCCGCCCCACCGCGACGGCGGCCAGGCGCAGTACATCGACCGCCCGCTGCCGCGTACCCCCTGCGACACGGTCGGGGACGTCCTGTCCTGGATGGAGCGGCATCTGGACCGCGAGATGACCGTCGAGCAGCTCGCCGCCCGGGCCCATATGTCGCCGCGGACCTTCGCCCGCCGCTTCCAGCAGGAGACCGGCACCACGCCCTACCGCTGGCTGCTGCGCCAACGGGTGCTGCTGTCACAGGAGTTGCTGGAGACGACGGACCAGACGGTGGACGCGATCGCCGGCCGCGCCGGATTCGGCAACGCGGCCGGACTTCGCCACCACTTCCTCCGTACGCTCGGCACCACGCCGAACGCCTACCGCAGGACCTTCCGCGGACCGGTCGCCCCCGGCAGGGCCGCCTGACCCGAGCGCTCAGATGCCGCAGCTCGACGCCGACCAGAAGCGACTGGCGCGGTGGTCGACGTGCGTGTGGTCGCTGTGGCCCGGGTAGCCGGGGCCCAGGATCCCGTTGAAGCCGTGGTTGCGGGCCTGCTGAGCCAGCTTGCACAGGGAGTGCGGGCCCGCGCCCAGATCCGCCGCGTCACCGTACAGATGCCGGCTGCCCGCCGCGCCGCCGACCGCGTCGTTGCAGGCGTGCGAGCGGAAGCCGCTGGTGACGGTGATCGGCTGGTCGCCGAGTGCGTGCCGCATGGCCTCCAGCTTCCACATGGTGCGCAGCGCGTTGGACTTGGCGGTCGCGGCGCTCACGGCACCGCCGGCCCAGGTGCTGTTGCAGTCGTTGAGCTCTGCGTAGGTGAAGTGGACGGGCGTGCAGTCGTCGTCCTGGAGGGCGTAGAGCTTGGAGAAGGTGGCGGACCCCGCGACGCCGTCGGCGCCGAGCCCGTACGCCGACTGGAACCGCTTGACCGCCGCGGTGGTCGCCGGGCCGTAGTCGCCGTCGATGGCGAGCACCCCGCCGTAGCCGGGATATCCGGCGACCCGGATCTGCAGCTGGGTGACGTCGGCGCCGGACGCGCCCTGGGAGAGCGTGCGGGACCAGGTGTAGCAGCCGTCCGCCTGGGCGGTGCCGGCCGTCGCCACGACCCCCGCCAAGGCGGCGGCCATGACCATGACAAGAGACAACAGAAGTCGTGCGGTACGACGGAACATCGAGCCTCCATACCGTGTGTGCGGTGTACGGCAGAGACTGACGGGACGGTCGACGCGCGTCAACAGGCCCCGGTCCGGCGTCATTTGTCCGCCCAATGGCGGCGAACACGCCGAGGGGCCCGCTCGGCGTGAGCGGGCCCCTCGGCACATCCGGAACTCAGTCGTTCGGCACGGTCTCGTAGCGCGGCGTGCCCTCTTCCATCTGCCGCAGCGCGTCCTTGCGGTCCCGCTTGGAGAGCCGGTCGATGTACAGGTACCCGTACAGATGATCCGTCTCGTGCTGCAGGCAGCGGGCGAAGTACCCCGTGCCGCGCACCCGGATCGGCTTGCCCTCGGCGTCCTGCCCGCGCACCACCGCGTAGTCGGGACGAGGCAGCGAGGCGTACGCCGTCGGCACCGAGAGGCAGCCCTCATTGGAGTCGTCGAGGACGCGCAGCTCCGGCGACAGCTCCTCCAGGACCGGGTTGCAGACGACACCGGTGTGCCGTGCGCCGTCGTCGTCCGGGCAGTCGTACACGAAGACCTTGAGGTCCACGCCGATCTGGTTGGCGGCCAGGCCCACGCCCTCCGCCGCCTTCTGGCTCGCGAACATGTCGTCGATCAGCGCCGCCAGCTTGCCGTCGAACTCGGTGACGTCCCTGCACTCCTTGTGGAGCACCGGGTTGCCGACGACCGTGATCGGGCGCGCCGTACCTCGCTCGCGGTGCGCCAGCTCACGCTCCTCGCAGTCCTCCGTGTCGACGACGAAGTCGTCGTTCACCTGCTCGCCCGCCTGCTGCTGCGCCATGTCCGCTTCTGCGCCTTCCTGAAATCCCGAATCCGATCCCGTACAGCCTAAGGCCAGGGATCAGCAGACTTCCTCGAGATCCCGCCACTCACGGGAGTCCGGGCTGTCGGCGACCCAGCCGTCCAGCAGCCCACGGACAAGCCCGGCGGGCGCAGCGATGCCGCACTCGCGCTCCGGTGACCACAGATCGCCCGCGGTGCGGTGGCCGAGGGGCCCCGGATGGCCCGGCTCGCTGTGGTCGTGCGGGTCGAGGTGCTCGCCCTCGCCCTCGGCACTCGGCATCCGGCTCTCGGAACAGGACCGGCACAGCAGCCGCACCGAGGAGGACCAGTCCTCTGCGGCGAATCCGGCGTCCGCGGCGAGCTGCTCCAGGGCGTCCCGGTCGGCCTCGGTCGCGGCCTCCAGCAGCACCACCCAGGTGGGTACGGGCGAGGGCGCCCAGAGCTCGATCTCGTCGAATACGGGGTACGAAGGTCCTGCCGAGGTGGTCCGCTCCCCATGGGGCACGCCGTCGTGCAGGACGACCTCGCCCCAGCGGCGCCCGGAGGACGGCAGCGGGATGGAGAGCACTTCTATCCGGGCCGGGTCGAGCCTGCGGCCCCACACCACCTCGGCCTCGCCCTCGGGCGAGAGGCGTACCGCCGCGCTGCCCAGCTCCATGCCGACCGGCTCGCCATTGGCCGCGGCCGCGCCTGGCACCTTCAGTCCGTACGCCTGCCAGGACCGGCGGGCCAGCGGCCAGTCCTGCAGGGCGGTGGCGGCGATCCCGACGTTCCACCAGTCGGGAGCGCCCGTCTCCTTGTCCAGCAGCGCGACGGCCCGCAGACCGGCGGCGCGCGCCTGCTCCCAGTCGTGCCGGAACTTGTGCAGCAGCGCCAGGTTGAACCAGGACTCGGAGAGCCAGGGCTCGAGGTCCGCCGCCCGTGTCAGCAGCGCGCCCGCGTCCTCGTACCGGCCGTCGCCGATCAGCGTGAACGCGCGGTCGGTGGCCTGCCGCCAAGAGGCGGAGGGCCGATGCCGTACCTTCCCGAAGATCCTCACGATTCCCGCCTGCCGGTCGCTCGGGTCACTGCCCCCGGACGCATGCTTGTTTGCCTTCTTTCGCATCCAACCATGCCTAGTCGGAGGCTCGCTCATTACCCATGGGTTACCCAGGTGGGACGGGGGCCAGACCGCCTCGTGCCAGGACTCTGGCGAGGGATTCGACCACCTCCGGCTGGTAGTCGCGCCCGGTGCCGAGCCGCAGCTGCTCGAGTGCGCTGAGCGCCCCGCCCGCTGTTCCTCCGCTTCCCCCGGCCAGATCGTCGTATGCGTTGACGGCCCGGACGATCCGGGCGGGAAGCGGCTGTTCTCGGTACGGGTCGGCCTGCATCTCCACCACGACGGCGACGGCCGCGGGGACGCCGGTCTGGCGGACGACGGCCCCGCCGAGCAGCGCGATGCGGCGCTGCTCGGCGACGGGCAGGGTGGCGGTGGCCCCCTCCGGTACGGGATCGACGAGGGACAGCTGCCCGATGTCGTGCATCAGCGCCGCGTACTCCAGGACGGTCAGATCGGGCCCGGAGAGCCCGAGCTCCCGTCCGACGGCCGTGCTGAGCGCGGCGACTCTGCGGGCGTGGCCCGGCTGGGTGTACCCGGCGATCTCGGTGGCGCGGGCGAGGGACACGATGGTCTGCCGGTAGGTGGTCCTGACCGCGGCGTACCGCCGGAATGAGAGCTGGGCGAGGAGGAGGGGCACGCAGAACACGGGCAGCGCCCAGAGTCCGGCGACGGCGACGGCGAGAGCCATCACGGCTCCGGTGGCGCAGACCGCGGAGCCTATGCCGAGCAGGGCTCTGAGCTCGTCGCGCAGGAGAGGGCCGTACGGAAACCGGGTGCGGGCGTGCAGCATCGCGGCGGCGAGGACGGCGTCGCACAGGGCGGTCAGCACGAGCAGCACGAGCAGGAACAGCGCGTAATAGGCACCGTGCCCGACCCAGCGCGCCAGTTCCCCCGAGTTGTAGAGCGGCTGGAAGCAGACGGCGGCGAACCCGACGGTCAGCACCCGCCGCGCCACATGGTCGAGCGCGGGCCCGCTCCCCCGCGCCACATGCGGTACGGCCCCGGCGAGCGCGGCCGCGACGACGACGGCGACCACCTGCAGCACCCCGTGCGTGGTGGGCCGTCCCGCGCACTCTCCGAGCAGCGCGTAGGCGAGCGCACCCGCGGCCCCCAGAGGCGCCGGCTCCCTCCCCCATGGCGCCAAGCGCATGGGAGGTACCCCCACCCCGGGTTGAGACCCCCACCGGGCGAGCTCCCCGACGGCGATGAACGCCCCGAAGGCGAGGGCATTCCCGGGCTGGTCCAGTCCCTGCCACAGGGTCCCGCCCAGCGCACCGCCGGTGAGCAGCGCGGCGGCGGCGTAGACGACGCGGACGAGGTTCCCCGGCGAGGTGGTCACCCCGGTCTGCCCGCGGTGCCGGTGTCACGCCCCGGCACCGCCATACGTACCTGCTCCGGTTGCGGAGGGACGTTTCCGCTCACGCCCCGCCCGGCGGCCCCGCCGCCGGACCCGGCACCGGCTCCCGCGCCCACTCCCGCCTCGTCCGACGTCACCGCCGTCTCCCACCCGTGCCGCTCCAGTGCCCGCACCAGCGCCCGCACCATCTGCGGGTCGAACTGCGTCCCCGCGCACCGCTTCAGCTCCTCCAGCGCCACCGCCACCGGCCGCGCCCGCCGGTACGACCTGGTCGACGTCATCGCGTCGAACGCGTCCGCCACCGCGACCACCCGCGCGAACTCCGGGATCTGGCGCCCCACAAGACCGTAGGGATACCCGCTCCCGTCCAACCGCTCGTGGTGGTGCAGGATCGCCGCCCGCGCCTCCCCCAGGAATCCGATGCCGCGCACCATGTCGTGCCCGTACTCCGGATGCAGCTCGATCACCCGCCGCTCCTGGGGCGTCAGCGGCCCGTCCTTGCGCAGCACCCGCGTCGGCACCCCGAGCTTGCCCACGTCGTGCAGGATCCCGGCGAACCGGAGCAGCTCGAGCCGACCCTCATCCATGCTCAGCTCGCGCGCGATCAGCACGGACGCACGCCCGACCCGCTCGCTGTGCCCCCGGGTGTACTTGTCCTTGATGTCGACGGCCTGCACCAGCGCCCGGATCGTCGCCTGATGCGCGGCACGCTCCCGGTGGTACTGCGCGAAGATCCAGCAGGAGATGTACATCGGCAGCAACACGAAGAGCGCGGACAGCGGCCCGTACGGACTGCGCCACAGCACCGCCATCATCAGCCCGGCGAGGCCGTGCACACAGTGCGGCGCCAGCGATCGCAGCAGCAGCCCGCGCCAGGCGGTCCGTACGGGCAGCTGTTCCGCGGTGGCGAGGATGCCGCCGTCGAGCAAGGTCAGCACCAGACAGAAGACGAGCGCCCCGGCCGCGGCGGGCAGCAGCGCGTACGGGAAGTCCGGCGCCCGCAGCGTGCGCTCCCCGGCGAGCAGCAGATACGTTTGCGCCGCGCCCCATGTCGCGAGCGCGAGGCGCGCCGCCCGCCAGATCCGGCGTACGCCCGCGGGCCGCCGGTCGATCCGGCCCAGCAGCGCGCCGGGCACGGCGACGAGCATGGCGGCGGCCGGCGGCAGCAGAAACGCCCCGGCGAGCAGTACGGGGAAGAAGGACCCGGCGCCCACCGGCACGGAGTTCCCCAGGTAGCGGCAGCGGGCGGGCATCTCGCACACGGCGTACAGCACGGCGAGCAGCAGCACGGCGCTCCAGGGGACCGCGGCCGCGTGCCGCACCGCGGGCAGTGCGCATACCGCAGCACACAGCGCCGCGCCGAGAATGTACGCGCGTGCCGCCGCCGGTATGGCCCTCACTGTCCCGCCCTCTCCTCGCCTCTCTCAAAGGGAGCGCCAGGCTAGCGAGTTGGGGGTGCCGCGGCGGCAAGTAGTCAGCTTTTCGCACCTACGGGTGACAGGTCGCGTATAGGCAAACGCGCATATATGCAGCGGGCTATACACGAAAGGCACGCCGCAAAAAGGCGCGCCGCGAAAGCCGCGGCGCGCCATGTGCGTACGTACTGCGCAGGCACCTACTCCTGGGTGGCGACGCCCGGCAGCTCCGCGCCGGTGACCGTCACGTCGTGGTCGGGCACGGCCTGACCGGACCGGATCAGGTCGATGCGCCCCATGACCTTGGCCCGCAGATCGCTGGGCACGTCGTCATGGCCGCAGCAACGCTTGACCAGCTTCTTCACGGCCTGCTCGAGACCGTACTTCTCCAGGCACGGCGAGCACTCCTCGAAGTGCACTTCGAACTTGGTGCAGTCGGCGTCGGGCATCTCGTGGTCGAGAAACTCATAGAGATGGTCCAGGACCTCTGAGCAATCCGTCTCGTGCGGCTCTCCGCAGCTCATGAGCCCGAGCCTTTCGCGTTGTTCGACTCCCCCGCACCGGCCGGGACGAGCCCGCGCTCGCGGGCGTAATCCTCCAGCATGCCGCGCAGTTGACGGCGGCCGCGGTGCAGGCGGGACATCACCGTCCCGATGGGTGTTCCCATGATGTCCGCGATCTCCTTGTACGCAAAGCCCTCTACGTCCGCGAGATAGACCGCGATGCGGAACTCTTCGGGGATGGCCTGCAGTGCTGCCTTGACGTCCGAGTCCGGCAGGTGGTCGAGGGCCTGCGACTCGGCGGAGCGCAGCCCGGTCGACATGTGCGACTCGGCGCGGGCGAGCTGCCAGTCCTCGATCTCCTCGGCAGCGCTGCGCTGGGGCTCGCGCTGCTTCTTGCGGTACGAGTTGATAAAAGTGTTCGTAAGGATCCGGTACAGCCACGCCTTGAGGTTCGTGCCCTCGCGGAACTGGTGGAAGGAGCCGTACGCCTTGGCGTACATCTCCTGCACAAGATCCTCGGCATCGGCGGGGTTGCGCGTCATGCGCAGCGCAGCCGAATACATCTGGTCGAGGTAGCCGAGGGCGTCCCGCTCGAAACGGGCATTGCGCTCGACGGTCGTCTCCTCGGACTGCTCCGCCTGGCCGTCGTCGGTCCCTGCGTCGGTCCCAGTGACCGGACCCACCTCCTCCAACGCTGTGGCGAGGCCGAATGCGGACCCGCTCGAATCGGAGGATAGACGACGATCCGCTCCGCCCGCCGCCCGAGCAGGGGCGGTCTTGGCCGCGGAAAGCACCGTCCACTCCAGGTCAGCGGCGTTCGAGCGGCTCGGGCAGATGGTCGAACCCATGAGACGGACTCCCTACTGCAAGCTCTGTTGACTGACGTCTCGACATCCGCCACAACAGTGCGCGCACGCGCATCATTCCCACAGGCCGCGCGCCCAGGTCCGGACGGCGTCCGTGATCGTCCGCAGGGTCTCCTCCTCGCTGATCCCGGCACGTTTCGGCACGGCGAACCCGTGATCGCCGTACGGCACTGTCACAAGCTCGTAGTCGCCCTCGGGGAACTCCTCCGGCCGCCCGAAGGGATCGTTGCCCCCTTGTACGACGAGGGTGGGCACGCCCGCGCCCAGCAGCTCGTCCGCGCGGGACTTCTCCGGCCTGCCGGGCGGATGCAAAGGGAAGCTCAGCGCGAGTACGCCGGCCGCCCCGAGCTCCCGCGCGGTCCGGCAGGCGACCCGTGCCCCGGCACTGCGGCCTCCGGCGACGACGGGCAGCCCGCGTTTCTCCAGCACGGGCCAGACCCCGCGCCACCCGGTATCCAGCGTCTTCGGCGCGGGAGCGACCTTCTTCCCGGCCACTCGCCACGGCTGCTCGACGAGCGCCACGGTGACCCCGTCCTCGGGCAGCGCCCGGGCGAGGGCCTGCACATCCCGCGCCTCGATCCCGCCCCCGGCCCCATGACTGAGGGTCACTACAAGCCGAGCCCGCGCGGCGGACACCCAGGTGACTCGGGCATCACCGGCGCCGGTCTCCACGATCTCAAGTCCACTCACGCGTCCATCCTGCCGCGCCGGGGCGGGAGGAGGGCGGACCCGGCCCCGCGCAGCGGCGGGTCAAGCGGGTCAGACGGGCCGGACGCGTCAGGCGCGTCAGACGGGTCAGACGGGCCAGACGGGCCAGACGGGCCAGGCGCGCAGACGGGTCAGAACAGCGTGCTCTCCTCCGGGCCCGACAGCTCCTCCAGCAGCTCCGGCCCGTTGTTGCGCACATTGCTCACCGCCGTCGTCACCGCGTACGCCCGCATCAACCCCTCCGGCGGCGGCTCCAGCAGCGCCCGTACCCGCTCCAGCTGCCTCTGCGACGGGTCCAGCCACGCGTCCCACCGGTCCGGCGTCAGCATCAGCGGCATCCGCGGGTGGATGTCCGACAGCGATCGCGGCCCGTCCGCCGGCGCCACCCCCAGCGGCCCCTTCTCCGCCTCCGTCGTGATCACGGAGCACGTCACCCACCACGCCTGAGGATGGTCGTCCGGCAGCGTCCGGTCGCGCCAGAACTCGTACACCCCCGCCATCGCGAACACCGACCCGTCCGCCGGCGTCACGAAGTAGGGCTGCTTGCGCGGGCGCTTCTTCTTGCCCTCGGCCTCCAGCTCCCGCTCCTCCGCCCCGGTCACCCACTCGTAATAGCCGTCCGCCGGCAGGATGCAGCGCCGGGTCAGGAAGGGCCTGCGGAAGGACGGCTTCTCGTGCACCGTCTCCGCCCGCGCGTTGATCATCCGCGCCCCGCCCTCCGGCGACTTCGCCCAGGACGGCACCAGCCCCCACTTCAGCGCCCGCAGCTGGCGAACCGGACGAGGATCACCCGCGTCTTTCACAGGGCGCTCGAGGATCGCGTAGACCTCCTTCGTGGGGGCCACGTTCCAGTCGGGCGCCAGGGTCTCCTCCGGCTCCCACTTCTCGACCTCGAAGAGTCCGGCGAGATCCTCGGGTCTACGACTCGCTGCATACCGTCCGCACATAAGTGCCACACTGCCACTCCCGCCCGCCGCCCGAGGAGCCGCCCGACAAATGGCCAGCACCCAGCCCGCCGCCGACCTGTGGGACCGCGTCTTCGGCAATCAGCCCGCCCCGGACGAGTGGCTGGTCATCGCCACCGGTCTCGTCGCCCTCGCCGTCGTCGCCCCCCACCCCATATGGCGGCTGTCCCGCAACGCCGTCACCATCGCCCACGAAGGCGGCCACGGCCTCGTGGCCCTGCTCACAGGCCGCCGTCTGGACGGCATCCGGCTGCACTCCGACACGAGCGGCCTCACCGTCAGCGCCGGCAAGCCGACCGGCCTCGGCATGATCCTGACCGCCGCGGCCGGCTACACCGCACCGCCCCTGCTCGGTCTCGGCGGCGCCTGGCTGCTCGCCGCGCACCACATCACGCTGCTCCTCTGGCTGGCCACGGCCCTGCTCATCGCGATGCTCGTGATGATCCGCAACGCGTACGGAGCGCTCACCGTGATCCTCACGGGCGCCGCATTCCTGCTGGTCTCCTGGCTGACAGAACCCGGCGTACAGGCCGCCTTCGCCTACGCCGCGGTCTGGTTCCTGCTGCTCGGCGGCGTACGACCGGCCTTCGAGCTGCAGTCCAAGCGCCGGCACGGCGGAGCCCCCGACTCGGACGCCGATCAGCTCTCCCGGCTGACGCACGTACCGCCCGCGATGTGGCTGTTTCTCTTCCACGCGGTGTCGCTCTGCTCCCTGATCGGCGGCGGCCGCTGGCTGCTGGGCCTCTGAACCGACCGCCGAAGGCCGGCACAGCCCTCTACCACTCCTTGGTTACGCCCCTATTTCGCCGCATTTGATCAAGATCCGGCTCTTCGCCGAGCCACTAAAGTGATGGCCATGACCGAAAGCTCCGTCCACCCCGCCCTCTGGCCCGCCCCCTACGCGACCGGGGCCGTCGAAGCGACGGTTACCGTGCCCGGATCCAAATCGGTCACCAACCGCGCTCTGGTGCTGGCCGCACTCGCCGCCGAGCCAGGCTGGCTGCGCCGCCCGCTGCGCTCCCGCGACAGCTATCTGATGGCGGAGGCGCTGCGCGCCCTCGGCGTCGGCATCGAGGAGGGCGTGGGAGCGGACGGCGAGGGCGAAACCTGGCGCGTGATCCCGGCCGGGCTGCACGGTCCGGCCACGGTCGACGTCGGAAACGCCGGCACCGTCATGCGCTTCCTGCCCCCGGTCGCCGCCCTCGCCGACGGCTCGGTCCGCTTCGACGGCGACCCCCGTTCCTACGAGCGCCCTCTGGACGGCGTGATCGACGCCCTGCGCGTCCTCGGCGCCCGTATCGACGACGACGGCCGCGGCGCGCTCCCGATGACCGTGCACGGCGGCGGCGCGCTCGACGGCGGGTCGGTAAGGATCGACGCGTCCTCGTCCTCCCAGTTCGTCTCGGCATTGCTGCTGTCCGCCCCGCGCTTCAACCAGGGCGTGGAGGTACGGCACGTCGGCGGCACCCTGCCCTCCATGCCTCACATCCGGATGACCGTCGACATGCTCCGCGCCGTCGGCGCCCAGGTCGACGAGCCGGAGACCGGCGGCGAGCCCAATGTCTGGCGGGTCTCGCCGTCCGCCCTGCTCGGCCGCGATCTGACCGTCGAGCCCGACCTGTCCAACGCCCAGCCGTTCCTCGCCGCCGCGCTGATCACCGGCGGCCGGGTCACCATCCCCGACTGGCCCGAGCGGACCACCCAGCCCGGTGACGCGCTGCGCCGGATCTTCACCGAGATGGGCGGCTCCTGCGAGCTGACCGATGTGGGTCTGACCTTCACCGGCACCGGCCGTATCCACGGCATCGACACCGACCTCGGCGAGGTCGGCGAGCTGACGCCCGGCATCGCGGCCGTCGCCGCGCTCGCCGACTCCCCCTCCACGCTGCGCGGCGTCGCCCATCTGCGCCTCCATGAGACGGACCGGCTCGCGGCCCTGACCAAGGAGATCAACGAGCTCGGCGGCGATGTCACGGAGACCGAGGACGGACTGCACATCCGCCCGCGCCCGCTGCACGGCGGCGTCTTCCATACGTACGACGACCACCGGATGGCCACGGCCGGCGCGGTCATCGGACTCGCCGTCGAGGGCGTGCAGATCGAGAACGTGGCGACGACCACCAAGACCCTGCCCGACTTCCCGCGGATGTGGGCCGGAATGCTCGGGGCCTGACGAGATGCGCCGCTACGGCAAGAACCCCGACGAGGACGACATCCGCGTCCGCCCCAACCGCAAGGGCAACCGCCCCCGGACCAATATCCGCCCCAAGCACGAGGACGCGGTCGAGGGCATGGTCCTGACCGTCGACCGCGGCCGGCTCACCTGTCTCGTCGACGACCGCGTCGTGATGGCGATGAAGGCCCGCGAGCTGGGCCGCAAGGCCGCCGTGGTCGGTGACCGGGTCGGGATCGTCGGCGATCTCTCCGGCGAGAAGGACACCCTCGCCCGCATCGTGCGCATCGAGGAGCGGAAATCCGTCCTGCGGCGGACTGCCGACGACGACGATCCTTACGAGCGCGTGGTCGTCGCCAACGCCGACCAGCTGGCGATCGTCACGGCGCTCGCCGACCCCGAACCTCGCCCCCGCCTGATCGACCGCTGCATCGTCGCGGCGTACGACGGCGGACTCACGCCACTCCTCGTACTGACCAAGTCGGATCTGGCCTCGCCCGACGAGCTGCTGGAGAAGTACGGCGCGCTGGGCGTCCCTCATATCGTCACGACCCACGACGAGTTCGTGGACGGCGTCGCCGCCGAGCGGGTCCATGAGCACCTCAAGGGCCGGACCACCGTGTTCGTCGGCCACTCCGGCGTCGGCAAGACGACCCTGGTCAACGCCCTCGTACCGAAGGAGCGCCGCCGCAGCACCGGCGTCGTCAACGCGGTCACCGGCCGCGGCCGGCACACCACCACATCGGCGCTCGCGCTCCCGCTGGCGGCCGCGGAGGGCGGCTGGGTGATCGACACCCCGGGGGTGCGCTCCTTCGGGCTGCACCATGTCAACCCGTCCCGGGTGATCCTCGCTTTCCCCGACCTCGTACCGGGTACGGAAGGCTGTCCGCGGGCATGCAGTCATGACGAGCCGGACTGCGCGCTCGACGACTGGGTGGCCGAGGGGCATGCGGATCCGGCGCGGCTGTACTCGCTGCGGCGACTGCTCGCTACCCGCGAGCGACGCGAAGGCGACTGACTCGCGCACGTTTGCGGCCCGCTGCACCTGGTAAGTGCATAATCGCACCAAGTGCGACGAAGCAGTCACCGACTGATGCGGGAGGCACAGATCATGGCGTGGCTGCTTGTGGTGGTCGCCGGATTCCTCGAGACGGGCTTCGCCGTCTGCCTCAAGCTCTCGCACGGTTTCACCCGGCTCTGGCCGACCATCGCCTTCGCCGCCTTCGCGCTGGGCAGCTTCGGTCTTCTGACGCTCGCGCTGAGAAAGCTCGACGTGGGGCCCGCGTACGCGGTGTGGACGGGTATCGGAGCGGCGGGCACCGCGGTCTACGGAATGGTTTTCCTGGGCGACGTTGTCTCCACCCTGAAGCTTGTCTCGATCACGCTGGTGATCGTCGGCGTCATTGGTCTGCAGCTGTCGGGCTCGTCGCACTGACGGCTCCGCCGACGGCCGCGCGCACCAGCGGCCCGATCCCTTCGCCGACGGGCGCGATCACATACGAGAGCGCGAGTCGCACCGCGAGTTCGCTGCGGTGGGCGAGCTCGGCCGACTCCTCCCTCGTACGGCCGGGGTGAGACCCCTTCTCCAGTGCGGCCACCGATCGGTCCCGTACGGCTGCGACCAGGTCGGCCGGGGACGGCAGCCCTGCGTCGGCGCGGCGCTGGGCGGGCGCCTTGGACAGCAGGGCTCCCCGGCGGGCGGGCCTCGGCACGGGCAGCCGCTCGCTCCAGCAGCCGGTGAGCAGGGCCCGCAGCAGCGGCTTCGCCCGCGCTTCGCCGACGGTCCACTCGGCGACCGAGACCAGCCGGTCCGTGGCCCCGGTCCGCTCGGCGAGCAGCCGCTCGACACCGTGGAGATACGTATCTGCTTCGCGGCGCGCCAGCCCGCGGGCGAGGCCGTCCTTGCTGCCGAACTCGTTGTAGAGGGTCTGCCGCGAGACCCCGGCGGCAGAGGCGACATCGACCATCCGCACCCCCGACCAGGGCAGCTGGGCGAGCGCCGTGAGAGCGGCGTTCAGCAAGGACTCTCGAGCTGTAGGCATCGACGCCTCCCGGGCCGTGCGGCTCTCCGGCCGTGCGCCTCCGCGGCCGTGCGGCACTGCGCTCAGAGTTGACGGGACGCCATCCACTGTCAATAGCCATGGCGGACAGCGCCCGGGGATGGACCAGGCACGCCCCGATAGAGTGATGACCATGCCCGATTACCACGACGATCTGCGTCTCGCCCATGTCCTCGCGGACGCCGCCGACGCCGCCACGATGGACCGGTTCAAGGCTCTGGACCTGAAGGTCGAGACCAAGCCGGACATGACGCCGGTGAGCGAGGCCGACAAGGCGGCGGAGGAGCTGATCCGTGGGCAGCTCCAGCGGGCGAGGCCGCGCGACGCGATCCTCGGCGAGGAGTACGGCATCGAGGGCACGGGCCCGCGCCGCTGGGTCATCGACCCGATCGACGGCACGAAGAACTATGTGCGCGGGGTGCCGGTCTGGGCGACGCTGATCTCGCTGATGGTGCAGGGCGAGGGCGGCTACCAGCCCGTCGTGGGCGTGGTGTCGGCCCCGGCGCTGGGCCGCCGCTGGTGGGCCGCGCAGGGTGGCGGCGCATACACAGGGCGCAGCCTGACCTCCGCGAGCCGGCTGCGGGTCTCCGAGGTCGGCCGGATCCAGGACGCGTCGTTCGCGTACTCCTCGCTGAGCGGCTGGGAGGAGCAGGGGCGGCTCGACGGGTTCCTGGACCTGTCCCGGGCCTGCTGGCGCACTCGCGGCTATGGCGACTTCTGGCCGTACATGATGGTCGCCGAGGGTTCGGTGGACATCTGCGCGGAGCCGGAGCTCTCGCTGTGGGACATGGCGGCGACCGCGATCGTCGTACAGGAAGCGGGCGGATCCTTCACCGGCCTGGACGGACGCGAGGGCCCGCACAGCGGAAACGCGGCCGCGTCCAACGGTCTGCTCCACGAGGAACTGCTGGGCTACCTCAACCAGCGCTACTGACGGGAACCAGCGCCAGCGACCGGCTTATTTGGCGGGCATATACACACTTCCAACCGGCGATGCTCGCCCTCTTGCTGCCACCCCGCAGGACTGAGACTCTGAGAGTCCCCCCACTTGTGAATTTGTGAATCGGTTCCCGAACGACCGATCCACCAAGGAGGTGGCTCCATTCATGCTCGTCCGTGACGCCATGAGCACGGTGGTCCTCACCATCGGACCCGCACACACACTCCGCCAGGCAGCCCGCCTGATGGCCGCGCGCCGTATCGGCGCCGCCGTCGTCCTCGACACCGACGCCGGTGGGCTCGGCATTCTGACCGAGCGCGACATCCTGACCTCGGTGGGCGCGGGGCAGGACCCCGATCTGGAAACCGCCGGCACCCACACCACGACCGACGTCGTCTTCGCCGCGCCGTCCTGGACCCTGGAGGAGGCCGCGGAGGCCATGACGCACGGCGGCTTCCGCCATCTGATCGTGCTCGACGGCGACGGGCCTGTCGGCATCGTCTCCGTACGCGACATCATCCGCTGCTGGGCCCCGGCCAGGCGGCACCCGGCGACGCTCGCCGGGTAGCGAGGGCAGCGAGGGCAGCCGCGCTCACCGGGCAGCACGCAGATTCACCAGTCTGCACACACAAGAGGGCCGGACCCCTTGGACAGGGATCCGGCCCTCTCTTCTACGACAAGCTCCCGTCAGCCGCGCAGGGCCTGAACCGCGGCCTCCAGGCGCTTGCCGAAGTCGCCGTCGGCCTGGCGGAAGTTGTTGACCGCGCGCTCGGCGATGTCGTCGCGCGACACCTTCGAGATGAACCCGGCGAGGTTCTCGATGAGGCGGCCCTTCTCGTCCTCCGACATCAGCCGGTAGAGGTTGCCCGCCTGCACGAAGTCATTGTCCTCCGCGTGCGACGGGGCCTCGTGGTCGCCGGTGGCACCGGCGACGGGGGTCGACACCCACAGCGGCCTGTCCGTCTGGAACGGGCCGCCGAAACTGTTCGGCTCGTAGTTCTTGGCGCCCTTGTGGCGGCCGTCGTAGAGGAAGCCGTCACGGCTGTTGGTACGCGCCTCGGTGGCGTGCGGGCGGTTCACCGGCAGGTGGTCGGCGTTGATGCCGACGCGGTAGCGGTGGGCGTCGCCGTACGCGAAGAGCCGGCCCTGGAGCATCTTGTCGGGCGACGGGCCGATGCCAGGCACGAAGTGCGCGGGGCTGAAGATCGACTGCTCTACCTCGGCGAAGATGTTCTCCGGGTTGCGGTTGAGCTCCAGCTTGCCGATCTCGATCGGCGGGTAGTCCTCGTGCGGCCAGACCTTGGTCAGGTCGAACGGGTTGAAGCGGTACGTGGCCGCCTCGGCCGCCGGCATGATCTGTACCTGCACGGTCCAGGACGGGAAGTCACCGCGCTCGATGGCCTCGCGCAGGTCGCGCTGGTGGGAGTCCGGGTCCACACCCGAAAGGCGGTTGGCCTCGTCGGTGGTGAGGTTCTCGATCCCCTGGTCGGTCTTGAAGTGGTACTTGACCCAGAAGACCTCGCCGGCCTCGTTGTTCCACTGGTACGTGTGCGAGCCGTAGCCATTCATGTGACGCAGCGTCGCCGGGATGCCACGGTCGCCGAAGAGCCAGGTCACCTGATGGGTCGACTCGGGGCTGAGGCCCCAGAAGTCCCACACGTTGTCGGCTTCCTGCGAGCCGGTGTACGGGTCGCGCTTCTGCGTGTGGATGAAGTCGGGGAACTTGATGGCGTCCTTGATGAAGAACACCGGGGTGTTGTTGCCGACGAGGTCGTAGTTGCCCTCTTCGGTGTAGAACTTCAGCGCAAAGCCGCGGGGGTCGCGCACGGCGTCGGCGGAGCCGAGGTTGCCGGCGACGGTGGAGAACCGCAGGAAGGTCTCCGTCTGCTTGCCCACCTCGGAGAGGAACTTCGCACGCGTCCACTGCGATACGTCGCGGGTCAGCGTGAAGGTGCCGTACGCCCCGGCGCCGCGCGCATGCACGATGCGCTCCGGGATCCGCTCACGGTTGAAGTGCGCGAGCTTCTCGAGAAGAGCCTGGTCCTGAACGAGAACCGGACCGCCGACGCCCGCGGTCTCGCTGTTCTGGTTGTCGGCGACCGGCGCGCCGGCCTCCGTAGTGAGCGGTCCCTGCGTCACGTGCGCCTCCTGCGTCATAACTGCGAGTCCTGTCCCTTGGCGTTTGCCGGTCCCGATCCTACAATGGACATTGTCTAAGTCAAGTGAACATCCAATTTCACACCCGTTCGGGACCTGGGTCCCGCCACTGTTAGGCTGGTCCCTATGAGTGACCTGTTGGAACGACTGCGCGGACGCGGCTGGCGCATGACCGCCCAGAGGCGTGTCGTGGCAGAGGTCCTCGACGGCGAGCATGTCCACCTGACGGCCGACGAGGTGCACGCGCGTGCCGTGAAGAGGCTCCCCGAGATCTCCCGGGCGACGGTCTACAACACTCTGGGCGAGCTGGTCAGCCTGGGTGAGGTCCTGGAGGTCTCGACGGACCGCCGCGCCAAGCGCTACGACCCGAACGCCCACCAGCCCCACCAGCACCTGGTCTGCGCCCAGTGCGGCGCGATCCGGGACGTTCATCCCGCGGGCAACCCGCTGGCCGACCTCCCGGACACGGAGCGCTTCGGCTTCACGATCTCCGACGTGGAGGTCACCTACCGAGGCACGTGCCCGAACTGCGCGTCGGCCTGAGACATCGGCCTGCGGCCTCGGCCTGAGATCAGCGCATCCGAAAGGCCCGGCACCGATGAGGTGCCGGGCCTTTCGCGTTTCAGTGGCGTACGGCTCCATGGCATGCGGCTCGCGAGCATACGACTCCATGGCGTACGGCCCGCGGCGTACGACGAAGGCCCGGATCCTTGAGGATCCGGGCCTTCGTCTATCAGTAGCGGGGACAGGATTTGAACCTGCGACCTCTGGGTTATGAGCCCAGCGAGCTACCGAGCTGCTCCACCCCGCGTCGGTAAACACGACCTTACGTGACCCCGCCGACCAGCGCAAATCGATATCCGTCGCTGCCTTGCACCCTGCTACGCGGTGAGCTCCTGGTGCAGCGCCTCGCGCAGGCGCGCGGCCCGCTCCGCCACCTCGGCGGGCCCCAGCTCGACGGCACGCGCGCACCAGCGCTGGCCCTCGGTCAGCTCACCCCGGCGTGCGGCGAGCAGCGCCAGGCGCAGCGCGGCCCGGCCGTGCCCCGCGCGGGCGGCGCGGGACCACCACAGGGCGGCCTCGCGCTCACTGCCCTCGCGGGCGAGGAGCAGCCCGAGGTTGAACGCGCCGTTGCGGCTGCCCGCCTCTGCGGCCTCCCGGTACCAGCGTGCGGCGTCGGCCATGTCGCCGCGGGCGGCGGCGAGCATCCCGACCCGTACCTGGGCACGGCGGTGCCCCAGCTCGGCGGCGCGCTCGTACCACTCCTCGCACTCGCTCTTCTCGGCCATCGGCTCACCGAGCGCCGGCGGCCCCGGCGGCGGCTGGCGCGAGTCGAGCACGGTGGCGAGCCGGAAGGCGGCCTCGGCGCTGCCGCCGCCCGCCGCGCAGCGCAGATGACGCTCGGCGGCCTGCTCGTCGCCGTCCCTGAGCAGCGCGATGCCGACCTGGAGGGCGGCCTCGGTGTGGCCGGCCGCCGCTGCCCGCTCGTACCAGGTCAGGGCCGTACGGTCGTCGTCGCGGCCGACGTAGAGGATGCCCAGGTTGAAGGCGGCGTCGACGCTTCCGGCCTCGGCGGCCTTGGAGAACCAGGGCTCGGCGCCGGTCGGGTCGCCTGCCTGCAGGAGCAGTACGGCGAGCGCGTTGGCCGCCTCACGGTGCCCGGCGTAGGCGGCGCGGCGGTACCACTGCTCGGCCTGCGGCGTACGGTCCTGGGCAGCGCAGAGCAGCCCCAGGTTGTACGCGCCGTTGACGTCACCCGCGTCCATGGCGGCGCGGTACCAGCGCTCGGCGGTCTGCTGCTCGCCACGGGCGGCGTGCAGGGCGCCGAGGGCGTTGGCGGCATTGCCGTCGCCGTCCTGGGCAGCACGCAGCCACCAGACGGCGGCGCTCTCCTCGTCGCCGGCGTCCCGCAGCAGAAACCCGAGCGCGCAGGCGGCACGGGCCTCGCCGTCCTTGGCGGACGTGAGGTACCAGCGGCCGGCCTCCTTCAGCTCGCCGCGCTTCTCGAGGATCGCGCCGAGGTGCAGCGCGGCCCGCCGATGCCCACGGGCGGCGGCCTGCTGATACCACTGCGCGGCCTCGTCGAGTACGGACAGCTCAGCGCGATCGCCGAGCTCACCACTCTCGCCGTCCTCGCCGACAGCTCCCGAGGCGACGCTCTCGCCGTCACTCGCCGCGGATCCACCGTCCCTCGCGGACCCCGCGCGTCCCATCACCAGGTCCCCGGCCCCGCCCGCGCGGGCCTCCTGTGCCGCCTGGCGCTCCAGCGTGCGGGCGAGCCGGTACGCCGCCTCGCGGTGTCCCTGCTCCGCCGCCGCGCGCAGCCAGCGCTCCGCGCCCACGTCGCCGCGGTGCTCCAGCAGATCGGCGAGGGCGTACGCGCCCAGCGCATGCCCCTGCTCGGCGGACTGGCGCAGCCAGTACTCCGCGGCGGGCTCGTCGCCGCGCTCGCGGAAGTGCCGTCCCAGCGCGTGCGCCGCCGCCGCGGAACCGGCCACGGCGGCGATACGCCACCACCCCGCCGCCTCGTCCGCGTATCCCCGCTGGTGGAGCAGGACACCCAGATTGTTGGCGGCGGCACGGTCACCCTCGGCGGTCGCGGCACGCAGATACGACTCGGCGCCGTCGAGGTCGCCGCGCCGCAGCAGCAGCGCGCCGAGCACGCTCATCGACGCGGTGTCGCCGCCGTCGGCCGCACGCCGGTGCCGCGCCTCGGCCCCGGCGGTCTCCACCGGGTCGACGCTCGCACCGCTGCCGGCACGGTCGACGTTGTCAACGGCACCGGCAGGACCGGTCGCGTCCGCCACCTTTCCGGCGTGCCGTACAAACCGCCCTGTCTCCAACAGAGTTGCCCTGTCCCCCATAAATTCCATCGTCGCACCACCTGCAACCCGCGTACACCTGGTATACCGCAGCCAGTGAGGTCACTTCAGCGTTTTGTCGACATGCCCACAGAGAGACAAGTCAAACACGCTCAACCCCAACTCGCCCCACGCGGCACACAGTTCTCACCGGCAGCACATACGCGCGAAGAGGGCCCGGATCCTCAAAGGATCCGGGCCCTCTTTCTTTTCAGTAGCGGGGACAGGATTTGAACCTGCGACCTCTGGGTTATGAGCCCAGCGAGCTACCGAGCTGCTCCACCCCGCGTCGTTGTGTTCCAACCGTACCACGGCGCGGGATGGTGCCTGCTCAGGGGCCCTAAGGGCTGGGTTTCGGTGCGGGGTTGGTCTGCGCCGCCGCAGCCCGCTCCAACGCGTCCTGCAGGGCAGTCTGCGCCCTGCCGTACGCCTCCCAGTCCGTCGGCTTCTTCTCCAGTGCCGCCTCGGCATCGTCGTACGCCTTCTGGGCGTCCGCGATGGCGGCCTTCAGCGCCGCGTCACCGGTCGCCGGCGGCGGCTTGGTGGTGTCGCCCGGCGGTGGCGTCGTCGGCGGCTGTGGCTGCGCCGCGCCGTTCTGTTCGAAGACCGCGTTGAGCGCCTCCGTCAGGCTGTCCTTGAAGACCGGTTTGCCTCCGCCGTAGGCGACGGCGACCTTCTTCAGCAGCGGATAGTTCGCGCTGCCGCCTCGGGCGTACACCGGCTCGATATAGAGGAACCCGCCGTCGAGCGGCACCGTCAGCAGGTTGCCGTACTCGATGTCCGAGTCGGTGCCTCTGAGGTCCCTGACGAAGGTCGCGACCTCCGGCACACCGTTGAGCTCACTCTGCACCTGTTGCGGTCCCTGGACCGTCTCGGTGACTCTCAACAGCCTTATCGTGCCGTACTTGTCGCTGTTGGCATCGGCGTCGACCGCCATGAACGCACCCAGGTTGGGGCGTCCGGCCGGTGTGAACGTCGTCGTCAGCGAGAACTTCTGCGCCGTGTCCCCGGGCATCTTCAGGCTCAGGTAGTACGGCGGGACGGCACTGGTGTCCTTGTTCGTCGGGTCGTCCGGCACCTGCCAGGCGTCACTGCCGCTGTAGAACTGCTCCGGCTCGGTGACGTGGTACCGGGTGAGCAGCTCGCGCTGCACCTTGAACATGTCCTGCGGGTACCGCAGATGGGCCTTGAGCTCCGGCGAGATCTTGTCCTTCGCCTTCACCGTGCCCGGGAACGCCTTCATCCAGGTCTTCAGCACCGGGTCCTTGGTGTCCCACTGGTACAGGTTGACCGTGCCGTCGTACGCGTCGACGGTGGCCTTCACCGAGTTGCGGATGTAGTTGACCTGGTTCTGCTGGGCAACGACGGCGCGCTGATTGGTGGTCAGCGAATCGGCAGTGGTGTCCCCCAGCGTCGTACGAGAGGCGTAGGGGTAGCCGTTGGTCGTGGTGTACGCGTCGACGATCCACTGGATGCGGCCGTCGACGACTGCCGGGTAGGCGTCACCGTCGATGGTCAGCCAGGGGGCGACGGCCTCGACGCGCTCCTTGGGCGTGCGGTTGTACAGAATCCGCGAGCCCTCGCCGACAGCTCCCGAGTAGAGGATCTGCGGCTCGCTGAAGGCGACGGCGTACGCCGCGCGGTTCAGCGGACTGGAGAGGTTGACCCCGCTCTTGCCCTTGTAGCTGGTGGTCTCCTCGCCGTTCTTCTCGTAGTCGAGCTCCTTCTGCGGACCGCCGACGATGGAGTACTGCTCGGTCTTCTCGCCGTAGTAGATCCGCTGCTCGTACTTGCCGAGCTGGCCGCTGGTCGGCAGCCCGGACTCGGTGAAGTCGGGCGAACCGACAGTGCCCTTGTCCGGGTCCGTGATGGTGTTCGTGCCCTTGGCCGCGATCGCGCCATAGCCATGGGTGTACGTGAAGTGGTCATTGATCCAGTTGCGCTTCTGGATGCCCGTGATGTTGAGCTCGCGCAGACCGATGACCGTGTCCTGCGGCTTGCCGTCGGGGCCGTTGTACCGGTCGACGTCCAAAGTCGCGGGGAACTGGTAGTACTTGCGCTCCTGCTGGAGCTGCTGGAAGGCGGGCGAGACGACGTTCGAGTCGACCAGGCGATAGCTGGCCGCCGTCGGAGCCGCGGCGCGCTGCTGGGCCTTCCGCTTGGGGTCGCCCTTGCCGGAGTAGTCCTCCGGCTTGGCGCTGTCGATGCCGTACGCGTGCCGCGTGGCCTCGATGTTCTTCTTGATGTACGGGCTTTCCTTGGCCTGCTCGTTCGGCTGGACCTGGAACTTCTGCACGATCGCCGGGTAGAGGCCGCCGATGAGGATCGCGGACAGGACCATCAGCCCGAAGCCGATCACCGGCAGCTGCCAGGTGCGGCGCCAGAGCGTCGCGAAGAAGAGCACGGCGCAGATGACGGCGATGCAGAAGAGGATCGTCTTCGCCGGGAGGTAGGCGTTGGCGTCGACGTACCGCAGGCCCGTCCAGTTGCCGGTCGCCTTGAAGTCGCTGGACTTCACCGCGAGGCCGTACCGGTCGAGCCAGTACGCCACGGCCTTGAGCGAGACGAAGACGCCGAGCAGCACCGAGAGATGGCCGGTGGCCGCGCCCGTCGCCCGGGCGCCGGGGCTCGTGATGCGCAGTCCGCCGTACAGATAGTGCGTGAGGGCGGCGGCGATCAGCGAGAGCACTGCGGCCGCGAAGCCGAAGCCGAGCAGGAACCGGTACCAGGGGAGGTCGAACGCGTAGAACGACACGTCCATCTGGAACTGCGGGTCCTTCTGGCCGAAGGAGACGCCGTTGACCCACATCAGCCAGGTCCGCCACTGACCGGTGGCGGAGGCTCCGGCGATCAGCCCGACAAGAGAGGTGATCGCGAGGAGCACCCACTTCTTGTACGGGGCGATGCTCATCCGGTACCGGTCGAGACTCTGCTGCTCCAGCGACATCGCGCTCAGCGGCGGACGCAGCCGGTGCGCGAGCCAGATGTTAAGGCCGACAGCCGTGGCCATGAGCAGGCCGAAGACGGCGAACAGCCCCACCTTGGTCCACAGGGTGGTGGTGAAGACCGACGAGTAGTGAACCGATCGGTACCAGAGCCAGTCCGTCCAGAACCCGGCGAACATGACGAACGCCATGGCCAGCACGGCCAGGACGCCCAGTGTCATGAGCAGGGTGCGGACACGCCGGGTCGGGCGGCCCACTCTGATCCGTGGCCCGGTCGGGCCTCCGCCGCGGTCCGGCATCTGGAAAGCCAACGTGCGCACCTCGAAGTTCGCGGTCGTGTGAAACGGGCCCCGCGATCGTAGAGCCCACTAGTGCAACTTACTGAGGCTTTACCTAGTTCCCGTCTTGGGGCCGGAAGGAGGCAGGATATTAGCCATGTCCAACGCTTCCCCTTCCACACCATCCGATCAGCCGCCCCCGGCGTCCGGCCCGGTCGCCGCGAGCCCGCTGACCCGCGCAGTGCTCGAAATCGACGAGTACGCATCCGGGCTCGGCTGGGATCAGCCGGCCAGGCTCTTCGCGCTCGTCGACACCGCGCAACTGCGCTCCCAGGAGCCGGGCCTCGCGGCCCAGCTCGGCCTCGACGGCGACGAGGCGGCCGCCCCGCTGACCCCGATCGAGCAGGACGAGATCCCGGCCGGCACACCGCTGGACGAGTTCCTGGCCACCATCGCCTGGCCGGACGCCGTGGCCGGCTGCGCGCTCACGGTGGAGCGCCAGATGCTCCCGCCGTCGGCGGAGGCCTCCGTTCCGGACGGCCTCGACGACACGGCCCTCACCGAGTGGGTCGCGGCCCACCCGGACCGCCAGGAGGTCCGGATGACAGTGGCGGTCCTCCGCGACGGCGCCCGTGAGTCGGCGCTGCGCCTGCGGGAGAAGGACTCCGCCAAGGAGGTCCTGACGGGCTCGGCCCTGGTCCCGGGCCTCGCGGAGGCGCTTGCGGCGACGTTCGAGGCGTAGCCGCACCTGACAGCACGAAGAAACCGCCGTACCGGGTCGGGATGACCGGGTACGGCGGTTTGCCATGGGCGGCGCGATGAGCGGCCGATACGGCCGCCTCGCGAGGCAGCCGGTCCGAGACGGCCGGTCTTCCGAGACGGCCGGTCCGAGACGGCCGGTCCGAGACGGCCGGTCCGAGGCAGCCGGCGCGAGACGGGCGGCGCGAGACGGGCGATGCAGGGCGGCCGCGGTGCGGGGCCGCCCCCCGGCGCGAGGCGGCCGTGTGCGAGGGCCTGTCCTGAGGGGAGCCCCCGCCGGGCGGCGTCGCCGCGGAGGGCCGCCAAGACCCCGGCGTCAGCTCGCCGAGCAGCCCACCAGCCCCGCCGTATCCCCCGACTTGATCTTCTCCAGCGACTTCGTCGCGTCGTCGATCGTGTTCACCTTCACCAGCGTCAGGCCGTCCGGAATGTCCGACGCCGCCGTCGCGCAGTTCTCACTCGGCGTCAGGAAATACTTCGCGCCCGCGTTGCGCGCTCCCACGAGCTTCATCTCGATCCCGCCGATCGGACCGACCTTCCCTTGGTCGTCGATCGTGCCGGTGCCCGCCACGAACTTCCCGCCGGTGAGGTCCCCGGGCGTCAACTTGTCGACGATCCCGAGAGCGAACATCAGGCCCGCGCTGGGACCCCCCACATCCGCCAGATTGATGTCGATGCCGAACGGGAACGTGTGGTCGGTCCCGGCCTGGATCCCGACAATCGCCCGGTCGCCCTTGTCCGCCTTCACCGTGGTGATCGTGACCTTCTCGGTGCCCTTGGGCTCCTTGCCCGCCTTCTCGGCCGCGGCCGCCTCCTTCGCGGGGACGATCGTGAAGACCACGTCCTCGCCGGGCTTGTGCTTCACGACCAGATTGGCCACGTCGCCGGGCTCCTTCACCGCCTTACCGTCGACGGCGCGGATGACGTCGCCTGCGTGCAGCCGGTTCTCCGAAGGCGTGTCCTTGATGACCGTGGAGACCACGACCCGCGACTTCACCGGGATCTTCAGCTGCTTCATCGCGGCGACCTTGGCGCTCTCCTGCGACTGGCTGAACTCCTCGGCGTTCTCCTGAGTCGACTGCTCCTCGGTCTTCCCGTCCGGGTAGAGCGTGTCGTGCGGCACCACCACGTTGTCGTGGGCCAGCCAGCCGTACACCGCCTCGACGAGGTTCATCTTGTAGTCCGCGCCGGTGACCCTGACCGTCGTCATATTGAGATGGCCGGTCGTCGGGTAAGTCTTGCGGCCGGAGATCTGCAGGACCGGTTCGCCACGAGCCGCGCCGAGCGTGTTGACCGTCGGCCCGGGCGACATCTCCGAGTACGGCACGGTGATGAACACCCCTGCGCAGAGAAGCGCGATGAAAGTCAGGGTGGAGGCGAGCATCGTCGCGGTGCGGCGTGGCATGGAACGACAGTACGGGAAGGGTCTGTCAGACCACCGTCGGGGCCGCTGCGTACGAGGCTACTTGGCAACTGCGTACGGTCGGCGGCAGGTCACGCCCGGTCAAGCGGTGTCAGTACCGGAGTCGGTTTTCTCCATCGCGTCACGGAACCGCGCATAACCGGCAAGCTCGGCGACATCCCCGGTCGTCCGGTTGCGTGAAGCCCAGCTTCCCCATATCGCAGCCCCGACGGCAGCGAAAAGCGGAATCAGCAACCACGCCAGTGCTGCCATCGCGACCTCCCTACCCCATGAGCGAACGGAACTGGATGATCAGCAGACTAGTCATCTGCCGGTTCAACGCTCAGGCCAGGGGGGCGGTTACGCAAATCGGGGCGCATGGGAGCCGACCGGGTTTCAACAGGCCCCGACCGGCCCACCGCCTCAGCAGGCGCCGACCCACTCCTCCGTGCCGTCGGAGAATTTCTGGTGCTTCCAGATGGGCACCTCGTGCTTGAGGTCGTCGATCAGCTTCCGGCATGCCTCGAAGGCCTCCCCGCGGTGGGGGCACGACACGGCGACGACCACCGCCAGATCGCCGACTGCCAAGTCACCCACACGGTGGACGGCGGCGAGCGCCCGAACGGGGAACTCCGCCGTGACCTTCTCGGCGATACGGCGCATCTCCGCCTCGGCCGTGGGGTGGCAGGAGTACCCCAGCGTGTCGACATCGGCGCCGCCGTCGTGATTGCGCACGGTGCCGACGAAGAGCGCGATGCCGCCCGCCGCGTCGTCGCCGACGGCGGCGAAGACCTCGTCGACGGAGAGCGGCGTGTCGCGGATCGCGAGCAGGCGGACGGGGTCGTTCGCCGCCTGCTCGCCGGGGTGGTCGTACCTGCTTGCCATGCCGTCCATCGTGCCGTACGCCACTGACATCGCGGAATAGCCCATTCGACCGGCCGGGAACGGGCCTGCTTGGAGCCTCCTACATACGGCGCCGCGCCTTGCGCGCGCGCCGGACCAGCGCGGCCGTACCAAGCAGCGCGACCGTCGCACCCGCGGCGCCCGCGGCGGTCGCGTCCTTGCGGCCGAGGCGGCGGCCGGCGACCGTGTGGCGGCCCTCCACCTCCTCCAGCAGCGCGGCGAGGACCTCCTCGTTCGTCCACTGGGGACGCCAGCCCGCGTCGTGGAGGCGGCTCACACTGACCACCCAGGGGTGCATGGTGTACGCCAGGTCCCCGGCCGGGGACGGGGTGAGACCGATCCGGTGCAGCCGGGCCGCCGCGCCCAGGGCGACCGCAGAGGGCAGCTCCATCCGGCGGATGCCGCTGAGCTCCTCGACCTCCTCCTGCTCCAGCCAGCCGTCGCAGCCGACCGCCAGCTCGCCGTCCACCTTCTCCAGCGCGGCGTACTCCAGCGCGCTCACCAGGTCTTCGACATGGCAGAACTGCCAGGTGGGACGGGATCCGGCGACCACAAGGAGCCGCGGCGACTCGAAGTAGCGGGTCAGCGCGGTGTCAGTACCGCCCACCAGGACGGCGGGCCTTACCACCGTGACGTTGAGCCCGGGGTGGGCGCGCGGCGCACGGCGGCTCAGACGTTCGATCTCCAGCAGGTCGCCGACACCCGTGGCCTCCGCTGTGGCGCGCAGTTCCGCGTCCTCCGAGAGGGGGATGTCGTTGTCCGGCAGAGCGCCGTAGACCATCGCCGATGTGCACAGGACGACTCGGTGGACACCGGCCGCCGCCGCGGCGGTCAGCACGGTCTGTGTACCGCGCACGTTGTACGCCGTACGGGCGGCGGAGTCGGTCTCCAGGTCGAGGTCGAGCGCCAGATGCACCACCACGTCCGCGCCGCGCAGCTTCTCAGCGATGGCCGGATCGCGCACGTCGAGAATGTGCCACTGCGCCTCGAAAACCTCGCCCCGGCGCTCGTCGATGGCGATGACCTGCTTGATCTCGTCGGACGCGGCGAGGCGCCGGGTGAGCAGCTCGCCGACGCCCGAGGCGGCACCGGTGACCGCGACGACGGGACCACGGCCGGCCGACCCGCGGCCTGAGGTCTGGGTTGAGGGGTTTCGCGCTGCGCGAACCTGCGGATCTGGGGAACTCACCAGGCGTCTCCAGCGGTTGTCTTCAGTACGAACGCGAATGACGCGTGCGCACCAGGTGGCGTCCATCCTGCCGCAGGCCAAGAGCCGGCGGAGCACCCGAGCCCATATGGGGCCCGGATGATTACGCTGGGTGGTGTTGTCGGGCATTCGCCGTCGGCAGGAAGCCGGCGGCCCTACGAGCCGAGGAACCCCGTGAGTGACACCCCATTCGGATTCGGCCTTCCGCCGGAGGAGCCGGAGAACGGCGACGAGGGCAAGAAGAAGGATCCCGCCGGAGGTGGCCAGGGCTCCGGCGGGCCGTCCCCGGCGAATCCCTTCGGTTTCGGGGAGGGCTCGGACAATCCGTTCGCCGCGATGTTCGGCTC
The DNA here is from genome assembly GCF_042888505.1 of Streptomyces sp. NPDC002870. Classification (NCBI taxonomy): domain Bacteria; kingdom Bacillati; phylum Actinomycetota; class Actinomycetes; order Kitasatosporales; family Streptomycetaceae; genus Streptomyces; species Streptomyces sp. NPDC002870. Next base: position 89,180 of record NZ_JBIAPW010000002.1, on the reverse strand, counting down.
CCTGAACCCCAATGACCTGGGCGCGGCGTTCCAGCAGCTCGGCCAGATGCTGAGCTACGAGGGCGGTCCCGTGAACTGGGACATGGCCAAGCAGATCGCGCGCCAGACGGTCTCCCAGGGCACACAGGACGGCACCAAGGACGAGAGTGTGGGTCCGGCCGAGCGGACCGCGGTCGAGGAGGCCGTGCGTCTCGCCGATCTGTGGCTGGACAGCGTGACGTCCCTGCCCTCCGGGGCGAACACCGCCGTGGCGTGGAGCCGCGCGGAGTGGGTCGAGGCGACGCTGCCCGCGTGGCAGCAGCTCGTCGACCCGGTCGCCGAGCGCGTCGGCCTGGCCATGGGCGATGTGCTGCCGGAGGAGATGCAGGCCATGGCGGGCCCGCTGATCGGCATGATGCGCTCCATGGGCGGCGCGATGTTCGGCCAGCAGATCGGGCAGGCCGTGGGTGTGCTGGCGGGCGAGGTGGTCGGCTCGACCGACATCGGTCTGCCGCTCGGCCCGGCCGGCAAGGCCGCGCTGCTGCCGCTCAACATCGAGACGTTCGGCAAGGACCTCGGCGTGCCGAAGGATGAGGTGCGGCTGTACCTCGCCCTGCGTGAGGCGGCCCACCAGCGGCTCTTCGCCCATGTGCCGTGGCTGCGGTCGCACCTGTTCGGTGCGGTCGAGGCGTACGCCCGCGGGATCAAGGTCGACACGACCAAGCTGGAGGACGTGGTCGGCCAGTTCGACCCCTCACACCCCGAGCAGCTGCAGGAGGCCCTCCAGCAGGGCATGTTCCAGCCGGAGGACACCGCCGAGCAGAAGGCGTCACTGGCCCGTCTGGAGACGGCGCTCGCGCTGGTCGAGGGCTGGGTGGACTCGGTGGTGCACGAGGCCGCGTCCAGGCGGCTGACCTCGGCGGGCGCCCTGCGCGAGACGCTGCGCAGGCGGCGCGCTTCCGGCGGTCCCGCCGAGCAGACCTTCGCGACCCTGATCGGCCTTCAGCTGCGTCCGCGCCGGCTGCGGGACGCCTCCCGGCTGTGGGCCTCGCTCACGGACGCGCGGGGCATGGACGGGCGCGACGCCTTGTGGGAGCACCCGGACATGCTGCCGACGGCCACCGATCTGGACGACCCGGACGGTTTCGTCCACGGCGAGCAGCTCGACTTCTCGGAGCTGGACAAGATGCTCGGCGAGGCGGCGGGCGGCGGGAAGCCGAAGCTCGAAAAGGACGAGGACCTCGGCAAGGACGACAAGGGCGACGAGGACAAGGGCGACAAGGACCGGTGAGCCTGCACGACGACGCCCTTCTCGTACTGAAGAGCTACGAGCATCAACGGGAGCTGCGACAGCTCTATCTGGACCACCTGGCAGCGCACCCGGACGGGATGTGGAAGGCCTGCGAGGCCGGGCATGTCACGGCGAGCGCACTGGTCGTCGAACCGGAGCGCGGACGGGTGCTGCTGACGCTGCACAGAAAGCTCGGCATATGGCTGCAGATGGGCGGCCACTGCGAGCCGGGTGACGCGACGCTCGCGGACGCCGCGATGCGCGAGGCCACGGAGGAGTCCGGGATCCGGGGGCTGACGCTGCTGCCCCGCGGTCCCGTGCGGCTGGACCGGCATGCGATTCCGGCGCCCTGCCACTGGCATCTCGATGTGCAATACGCGGCGATGGCGCCGGCCGGGGCGGTCGAGGAGATCAGCGAGGAGTCGCTGGATCTGCGCTGGTTCGCGTACGACGAGGTGGCGGACGTGGCCGACGAGTCGGTCGTACGACTGCTGGAGCGTACGCGCGCAGCACTGTGACGGTGCTTGGGTAAGGGGCGGTCTCCCTGGAGACCGCCCCTTACCCGTGCGTCCTTGCTCGTCAGTTCCAGGCGTTGTTCTGGTTCTGGGCGTGGGCGCCTTGCTGGCCCACGCCGTACTGCGCGCGCAGGCCCTGCCCGATCTCCGCGCCCTGCGGCGGCATGACCTCACTGGGCTGCACAAGGGCGAAGCCCTGGCCGAGGAAGCTCAACTCCCAGCCCTCGCCGGTGTTGCCGCGCCTGCGCCGTACGCCGGACGAGTGCGTCTGCGCCTGCATCTGGACCCGCAGTGCGGAGGACCAGGCGACGATCGCGTCGGCGTCGACATTGACGTACTTGTCCGGCGTGACCTGCATCATCAGCGGCTGGCCCGAGGTCATCAGCGCGACCTTGCCCCGGCCGGAGATATTGAGCTGGTACTTCCCCGAGCCGGAGATTCCGTACTGGCTGTCCACCGCGATGACCTCGGTGTGCAGCGTGGAGTCGAGCGCCAGGACATAGGCGCTGTCGACCGTCATGCCCTCGTGGTCGACGTCCACGACATGGACGTACTGGGCGAGGTTGGCGAAGTAGACGGTGCCCTGCCCCGAGCAGCGCATCAGGTCCAGGCCCTCACCGGTGCCGGCGCGGGCCCGCCGCTGATTGCTCGTCTGGTACTCGCCGTCGAAGTCGACAAGCCCTTGGTACGCGACCATGGCGCCCTTGCGGGCGAGGATGTCGTCGTGGCCGGTCAGCGCGACCCGCAACAGTTGCGGGTTCTGCACGACGTACCGGTCCTGGGACTGCTGTTCCGTGTAGCTGAAAAGCGGACTCTGCATGGTGTGTTCTCGCTCCCCCTCAGTTCCGGATCCGCAGGCGGTCGGTACTGTCCTCGCTCGGCTGTACGACGACGATGCCCTGGCCCGAGAAGGCCATCTGGTACGCCTCACCGCTGCCTCGCCCGACCAGCGAGGACGCCTTGAAGCTGCGCTTGCCCTTCACCTTGAGGTTCGGGGACCAGGCGACAAGGGCGTCCGGGTCGACGTATGTCTCGTCGTCGCCACGGCCGCAGTCGACGACGATCGGGGTGCCGCGCGAGGTGAGGGCCACCCAGCCGGTGCCCGCGATCTGCACGTTCCACAGGCCCTGGCCGGCGAGCTTGGCCATCCCCTTGACCCGCTCGACGCCCCACTGGAGGTGCGCGTCGAAGGCCAGCACATTGGTGCCGTTGACCGAGAGCGAGTCGTTGTTGAGGTTGATGACGACCACGTCCGCGCCATAGTCGGCGAGGTAGAGCAGTCCGTCACCGGAGCACTTCATGATGGGCGCGCCCTCGCCGGTCACCCACTGGGAGGCGATCTGGCGCACGGCGGGCGGGTTCGGCTCGTACTGCACGAAGCCTTCGTAGGCGACCATCGAGCCGGTGCGTGCGTACAGGTCCTGGCCACTTGCCATGGCGACCTTGAGCATGGTGCGGCCGTGGTTCTCCATCCGGGCCGCGACGGGGGTCGGGGCGAAGCCCGCGAGTTGCTGGTTCATTTCTTCGGGCTCCCTCAGACCTCGTACGGCTGGACGACGATGAAGTTGCCGGGGGCGCCCCGGAACTGAAGGTTGACGGTCTCGCCGCTGTGCCCCGGGTACGCGTTGCGCCGCAGCCGGACCTGGCTGGAGAGGATCACCTGGGACGCGGACGACCAGGCGACGACGGCATTGCAGTCGGCGAAGGTGGTCGGCGTGACCGGGAGGACCACGGGGATGCCGTGGGTCTTCACGACGACCGTGCCGGTGCCCTGGAACTGCATGGTGAACAGGGCGCCGCCCGGAATGCCGTGGCCCTCGATCCTGCGGACCTCGTGCTGCAGGGACTCGTCGAAAGCGAGGACGTTCTCCGCGGAGACGCAGATGCCGTCACCCTGCAGCTCGATGGAGTGCAGATGCGCGCCGTTCTCGGCGAGGAACACCTGGCCACGGCCGGTGCAGCGCATCAGCTGCATCTCCTGGCCGGTCGCATTGCCGACTATGCGCCCGGCGAAACCGGCGCCCTTGTAGCTGAAGTCGACCTTGCCCTGGTACATCACCATGCTGCCCTGGCGAGCGAGGACGGGCGTGCTGCCCATGGTCAGGTCGACCCGCATGAGCTGCTGGTTCTGCGGGGTCCAGCGCTGGCCGGTGGCGGTCTCGCGATAGGGCTGCAGGGCGGCCTGGAGACCGGCGCCGGTCTGCGGAGCTCCCTGGGGAACGCCCTGTGGGACGCCCGGAGGCTGCTGTCCGTACGGGGAAGGCGCCGGCTGTCCGTACGGCGAAGGCGCACCCGGCGGGACCTGACCAGGCATCTGACCAGGCATCTGGCCCGGGGCTTGGCCCGGCACCTGGCCGTACTGGGGCGGCTGGGGCGGCTGTCCGTACGGGGCCGTGGGAGCCGCGATGGTGGGCGCGGAGTGCATCTGCGGGTTCGGCTGCTGAGGGGCGGGGGCCGGTGCCGGGGCGGCCGGTGCGCCGAAGGAGGGCGCGGGCTGCGGCACTTGGGGCGCCTGGGGCGCTTGCGGAGCCGACGGTGAGGCCGGTGCGCCGAACGCCGGGGGCGCGGTGGCCTGCGCGGGCGGTGCGAACGACGGCGCGGCGCCCTGCGGCTGCTCCGCGGCCGGCTGCTCCTCGGCGACCTCACCGCCGAAATTCTTCAGCAGCGCGTCGAGTCCGCCGTCGAAGCCCTGGCCGACGGCAGTGAAGCGCCACACGTCTTTCAGGTAGAAGTCGCCGAGCATCACGGCGCGCTCGGTGGTGAACTCCGAGCCGTTGAAGGCGTACCGCACGACCTCTTCGCCGCCCGCGACGATGCGGATGTAGCCGGGGCCGACGTTCGACATCTGCCCCGCGCCGTCGATCGTCGCGGTGAAGGAGAGCCTGTGGATGTTCGCTGGGATGCGGTCGAGAGTGACGCGGAAGGACTCGGTGTCACCGGCCTGCGCGCCGAGCAGCTGTACGGACTCCTCCGGCGACTTCGGCTGGTTGAAAAAGATGAAGTAGCGGTCGTCCGAGAGCTGCTCGTTGGCGTCGAGTCCGAAACAGCTGATGTCGAAGGTCAGCCCAGGAGCGGCGATCTGCACACCTACGTACAGATCCGTTCCCGGCGTGAGATCACTGATCTTGGCCTTGTGGCCGCGTTGGAATTCCCTGGCCATGCGTAACGACCGTCCCCCATCCCGAAATGTGAATGCGTCGCGTCAGGCTAACGGCTGAGTGCGACATTGAGCCAAGCCGGTACACATTCGGTACAGGACCGTCGACAGTTACTCTCCGCGCGCTGCGGGCAAATACGGCAGCCGGTCGGCGGCGACGACGCCCTCGAGATAGCCCCGCGCCCGCTCGGTGCGGGGATACGCCTCGAGGAGCCGCCAGAACCGCGGCCCGTGCCCCGGCACGAGGAGATGGGCAAGCTCGTGGACGAGCACGTAGTCAACGACGTATTCGGGCATCCCCTGCAGGCGGTGCGAGAGGCGGATACTGCCCTCGGCCGGGGTGCACGAGCCCCAGCGGGTGTTCTGATTCGTCACCCATCTCACGGATGTCGGCCTTGCGCGTCCGTCGAAGTACTGGGCGGACAGGCGCTCGGCGCGCTCGGCCAGTTCGGTGTCGCCGAGGATGCGCTTGCTCTCCTGGGCGGCGAGTTTGTCGAGCATCACGCTGACCCAGCGCTGCTCCTCCGCCTCCGACATCCGGGCGGGGATGAGCACGATGGTCCGGTCGCCCTCCCGGTAGGCCGAGACCGTTCTGCTGCGCCGGGCGCTCCTGCGGACCTCGACCGCACTCGTCCCCGATCCGCGGGGCGGTCGGTTTGTCGCGCCGCGCTGTTGACTTCCGGCGCTGTGCGGTGGGCCCTCGCCGACAAGGCGCGGGGATGGGGTCTCCCCAGCGAAAGAAGGGGACGGGTCGACGGACACGCCCCGACGTTACCCGCTGCCAGTGGGGGAAGTCCCGCCTCCGGGACGGTTCGACCTTGATCCACTCCATGGCGTGCACCATTTGAACGACTAATACCCAGTGCCTGTGGATAACTTTTCACACCCATCGGCGCGACCGTGCATTCTGACAACAGATCAGCGGAGAGATCCGACAACACTTCGGCACAAGATCGGCACAAGAAGTGGACGGGGGAAGTGGATATGCATCCGATGGTGAAGCCCGCCCTCAGGCGGGCATGGCGGGAGCGGCAGACCGTGCAGTTCGGGGTGACTCCCGCGCATGCGGTGATGGTCGGCCCGGTGGACACGGCGACAGGCGCCCTGCTCGAGCTGCTGGACGGGACCCGGGGGCTTCCGCTGCTGCGCGAGGAGGCGCGGGCGATGGGGCTGCCGGATGGACAAGTGGACGCTCTGGTGAAGCGGTTGACGTCGGCCGGTCTGCTCGACGATCCGACGGCGGGCGGTCCCGCGGCCGATGCGTTACGGAACAGGGCCGGCGCTCTCGACCGGTTGCGCCCCGATCTGGCATCGCTCTCCGTTGTCCATCCGGAACCGGGCGGCGGGTCAGCGCGCCTGGCGGCCCGGCGGGCGATGCGTGTCCAGGTCCGGGGCGCGGGCCGGGTGGGCGCGACGGTCGCCGCGGTGCTGTCCGCCTCCGGGGTGGGCCGGGTCGAAGTCCTGGACGGTGGGTGTACGGAGCCTTGGGACGTGGCCCCCGGCGGGCTGCCGTCGGATGCTGTCGGTGAGCGGCGCGACGCGGCGGCCCGGCAGCTGGTGCGGCGGTGCGCGCCCGACCGCCCGCCGCGGGCCGCCGAGTCGGCGGCGGGTTCTGGCTCGGGCGAGCCCGGCCTCTCCCTGGTCGTGGTGGCGCCGCGGGACGGGCTGGCGGCTTATGCTCCCGACCCGGCAGCGGCCGAGGGCTGGATCGCCACCGGGACACCCCATCTGTACGCGGGAGTTGTGGAAGGGACCGGAGTGGTGGGCCCGCTGGTGCTGCCCGGGGGGACTGCGTGCGCCGGCTGTCTGGAGCTGGGCCTGGCGGACCGCGACCCGGGCAGGCCCAGGCTGCTCGCGCAGTGGCGCTCGGGCAGCCGCCGTAGCGCGGTGCCGGCCTGCGATGTCGCCCTGGCCGCGGCTGTGGCGGGGTTGACCGCGGCGCATGCGCTGTCGTTCCTCGACGGGGAGCTGCCCGCGAGTACAGGAGCGCGATGGGAGGCGTCACTGCCGCTGCTGGAGTGGCAGTCGGAGAGCATCAGGCCGCACCTCGACTGCCTCTGCAGCGCGGAAGGGAAGAGTGAGAGCGAGCACACCTCAGCGTTCGGGCCGCTGCACGAGACAATGGCCGGGTAACCGCCGTCAATGAAGCAATGCCGTAAGGCACACGCGGCACGGCTGTCTGGGAATTGGAGGGGCGCATGTCTGATCTTCCCCGGAAGGCGGTCACCCGGACCGCCAAGTTGGCCGCACTGCCACTGGGCTTCGCCGGGCGTGCCACTTGGGGTCTGGGCAAGCGGATCGGCGGGAAGTCCGCGGAGATCGTGGCCCGGGAACTGCAACAGCGCACAGCGGAGCAGCTGTTCAAGGTGCTCGGCGAGCTCAAGGGCGGTGCGATGAAGTTCGGGCAGGCCATGTCCGTCTTCGAGTCGGCGCTCCCCGAGGAGATCGCGGGCCCCTACCGCGCGGCCCTCACCAAGCTCCAGGACGCGGCACCCCCGATGCCGACACGCACGGTTCACGCGGTCCTGGAGGAGCGGCTGGGTGTTCAGTGGCGGGAGCTGTTCCTCAATTTCGAGGACAAGCCGTCGGCAGCCGCCTCCATCGGCCAGGTGCACCGGGCGGTGTGGCACGACGGGCGCGAGGTCGCGGTGAAGGTGCAGTACCCGGGGGCGGGGGAGGCGTTGCTGTCCGATCTGACGCAGCTCAGCCGCTTCGCCCGGTTGCTGGGCCCGCTGATCCCGGGCATGGACATCAAGCCGCTGATCGCCGAGCTCCGTGACCGGGTGTCGGAGGAGCTGGACTATGAGCTGGAGGGACAGGCACAGCGGGAGCATGCGGCGGAGTTCGCGGGCGATCCGGATGTGCTGGTGCCGGATGTGGTGCACCAGTGCGACCAGGTGCTGGTGACCGAGTGGATCGACGGGATCCCGCTGGCCGAGGTGATCGCCGACGGCACGGAAGAGCAGCGGGACCGGGCGGGCCAGTTGCTGGCCCGCTTCCTCTTCTCGGGCCCGGCCCGCACGGGGCTGCTGCACGCGGATCCGCACCCGGGAAACTTCCGGCTGCTCCCGGAGGAGGACGGCGCGGGCTGGCGGCTGGGTGTGATGGACTTCGGCACGGTGGACCGGCTGCCCGGCGGACTGCCGGCGACCATCGGCGAGTGTCTGCGGATGACGCTGGAGGGTGAGGCCGAAGGGGTCTACGAGCTGCTGTGCCGCGAAGGCTTCGTCAAGGAGGCCATAGAGCTCGACCCGGACGCGGTGCTCGAGTATCTGGTGCCGATCATCGAGCCGGCGGAGGTGGAGCAGTTCACCTTCACCCGGAGCTGGATGCGCACCCAGGCGGCCCGGATCGCCGATATCCGCTCCCCCGCTCATCAGCTGGGAAAGCAGCTCAATCTGCCGCCCTCGTATCTGCTGATCCACCGGGTGACGCTGAGCACGATCGGCGTGCTGTGCCAGCTGAACGCGACGGTGCGACTGCGGGACGAACTCGATTCATGGATGCCCGGTTTCCTGCCGGAGGACGAGGAGGACATCACGGCGGTCGAGGCGCCGGCCTGAGTCTTCGCCGCGGCGGGCCGAGCGCCACAACAGCCGGCGGTCGGCAGGAGGCGGTCGGGGGGAGACAGTCAAGGGGCTCACCACCAGGCCGAGTCGAGCCTGCCCTCGATCGCCCTGATGTTGGCGCGCGCGCAGTCGTCGCAGAAGTAGTGACGGGTGCCGTTCTCCACGGAGCAGGTCCAGGTGGGCGGTGGTCCCTCGGCGACGGCGCCGCAGTGGGAACACACGATGCTCTCGGCACCCGGCTGCGCAGGGTGAGGAGTCTGCTGCTGGTCCACGTCGTGACGATAGCCCCGTTGGGGACCAGTCGCAGGGACAACGCACCGCGGGAGCCGGTCCGTTCGGACCGGCCCCCGGGTCAGTGTGTGCTGTCAGTGCCTTGATTGCCGTCAGTGCATGACGGCCATGGCCAGTGCGCGGCGGGCACGCATCGACACGCGCTCGGCACGGCGCTGCATCCGCCGGGCGGCGACCAGGCGCACGGCCTGGCGTTCCGCGTCGGCTTCCCGCAGGCGCTCGTGCATATGCGCACGAGCCATGGCTTCTGGGATGAGTTGCATCTCACGGGTCCTGTTCTGACGCGAGGCGTTCGCGCCGATGGTGATGACGTCTGGGGTGGCGGAGCCGGACGGCTCGCTCGTGGAAGAGGTCATTGGGGCCAGCTTCTGGGGATCGTGCGTAATGGGGCGGTCGATGGTTCCGGTGCGCAGCGGGGATTTCGTCGTCCCCAGCGCGAGGGCGGTCACGCCGCGACCGGGTTCTTGCGCGGGCGACCACGCGGCCGCTTGCGGGCGACGACCACGCCCTGGACGAAGAGCTCTCCGCCCCAGACGCCCCACGGCTCACGCCGCTCCTTGGCGCCCGCAAGGCAGGCCTCCATCAGCGGGCAGGTACGGCAGAGGGACTTGGCGTACTCGACATCGGCCGGCGACTCGGCGAAGAAGACCTCCGGGTCGTAGGCGCGGCAGGGGACGGGTACGCCGAGGTTCTCGATGGCGTCGTCGAGCGCGGTGAGCGCAGTGAGCGGAGTCAAGGTGGAGTCCTCCGTGAGGGCGGGCTGGGGGATCGTCTCGGAAGGCGGTACGGACGGGGCGTGCGCTTCGAGTTGCACGGTGGTGTCGTTCCTCGTCTGGTCGGTCCGGCCTGTTGGCCGGGTGTCGGCTTGGTACCGGGTGCTTCTTGTCCCGAGGCCCCTTCGCTCTGCCCCCCGTTCGGGGAAAACAGAAGGGCCGCGGATCCCGGGTGGGGTTCCGCGGCCCTGAAGGCGCCGGCCTGATCTGGATCAGGCTGGATCACTCCAGGGTTCGAGCCCACGGAAGGCCCACATCGTGTGGTGCTGCGTCTGCTGCTTCTTGGTGCCGGCACTGGCCGCCGCAAAGGCATAGGCACGAGCCTTTGCCGCTGCTACTCCTGCTTCCAGCGCCTTGGTCGGTCGCTCATTGCGCTCCAGGACGGGGAGACCGCCCAGGCGGGACACGGGAAGCGCGGCAGAGATGCCGGACATACCGGTGCCGTTGAGCGCCGAGTTGAACGCGACGGAGAAGCCGAGCGGGCAGGTGGAGACGACCGAGCGATCGGTCACTTTGGCGGTGCTGACGAAGCTGGTCTTGATGCTGATCACTGGAATCGCCTCCTCTCGGCGTCTCGGGGACCGGCCGGGGCCGATCACGAATATTCGGATAAGTACAGCACGAGGACAGGGCTTCAGAGAAGTCGCTGTTCCCGTGGTTAAGAACCTATGGGGCTTGCTGGGGCGGGCGCAAACTATTTTCTCGACGAGTTTGTATCAGTCCTCCTCGTCGCCTCCCCCAACCTCCTGACCTGCACAGATAGCCAGCACATCGACTCCGAAACGCTCCAGCTTGCGGCCACCGACGCCGGAGATCTGGGCCAGCTCCCCCTCGCTGCCCGGCACCGCCTCTGCGATCGCCATCAGTGTCTTGTCGGTGAAGACGCAGTACGCGGGCTGGCCCAGCTCCTTCGCCTGGTCCGCACGCCAGTCGCGAAGGCGCTCGTACAACGCCTCGTCCATGTCGGAGGGACACTCCTCACAGCGCATCAGCTTCATCTCGCCCGCATCGGTGAGCGTCTTGCCGCAGACCCGGCACAGCACAGGGCCTCGCCGCTTGCGGCGGCCGCCGCTGCCGCGCTCGATGCCGCCGGCGCCGCCCGCCGCACCGCGTGCGCCGGGTGTCACGGAGCCCGGCCGCATCCCGTTCAGGAAGCGGGTGGGCCGACGGGAGGCGCGGCCGCCCGGTGAGCGGGACAGCGCCCAGGAGAGGCAGAGATGGAGCCGGGCGCGGGTGACGCCGACATAGAGAAGCCTGCGCTCCTCCTCGACCTGTTCGTCGGTCTTGGCGTAAGTGATCGGCATCATGCCCTCGGTGAGGCCGACCAGGAACACTGCGTCCCACTCCAGGCCCTTCGCCGAGTGCAGCGAGGCGAGGGTGACGCCCTGGACGGTGGGTGCGTGCTGGGCCGCGGCGCGCTCGTCCAGCTCGGCCACCAGATCGCCGAGGCTCGCGTCCGGCTTGACCCGTACGTAGTCCTCGGCGAGGCGGACCAGCGCGGCAAGGGACTCCCAGCGGTCGCGCACCGCTCCCGAACCGGCGGGCGGCTCGGTGGTCCAGCCCTTGGTGGAGAGCACAGCCCGGACCTGGGAGGGGAGATTCTCGGCATCGTCGAGCAGGGGGTCGTTGCCACCTGCGCGGGCCGCACCGCGCAGGGCGACGCCCGCCTCACGTACCTCCTGGCGGTCGAAGAAGCGCTCGGCGCCGCGCAGTTGGTACGGGACTCCGGCGTCGGCGAGCGCCTGCTCGTAGACCTCCGACTGGGCGTTGATCCGGTAGAGCACGGCGATCTCGCCGGCCGGGACGCCCGCGGCGATCAGGTCGCGGATACGGCGGGCGGTGCCCTCGGCCTCGGCCGGTTCGTCCGCGTACTCGGTGTAGGCGGGGTCGGGGCCGGCCGCGCGCTGCGAGATCAGTTCGAGGCGGTGCTCGGCGGCGCGGCCGTGGGCCTGGCTCAACAGGCCGTTGGCGAGGTGGACCACCTGGGGGGTGGAGCGGTAGTCACGGACCAGCTTGACGACGGTCGCACTGGGGTGGCGGGTGCGGAAGTTCAGCAGGTGGTCGGGGGTGGCGCCGGTGAAGGAGTAAATCGTCTGGCTGGCGTCGCCGACGACGCAGAGGCTGTCGCGGTCGCCGAGCCACAGGTCGAGCATCCGCTGCTGGAGCGGGCTGACGTCCTGGTACTCGTCCACCACGAAGTGCTGGTACTGGCGGCGGATCTGGTCGGCGATGTCGTGCCGGTCCTGGAGGATGCCGACCGTGAGGAGCAGGACGTCCTCGAAGTCGATCACCGAGCGGTCGCGCTTGAGCTGCTCGTACATCCCATAGATCTGGCTGACCTCGGCCGGGTCGCGCGGGGCGTCGCGGTGCGACTTGGCGACCTCGGCCGGGTAGTCCGCGGGCACGGTCTGGGTGACCTTGGCCCACTCGATCTCGCTCGTGACGTCCCGCAGCTCATTGCGGTCGAGCCGGATACGGCAGCGGGCCGCGGCCTCGGCGACCAGCTGGATCTTGCGCTCCAGGAGGCGGGGCAGCTCGCCGCCGACCGCTTTCGGCCAGAAGAAGTGGAGCTGGCGCAACGCGGCCGAGTGGAACGTACGCGCCTGGACGCCGCCCGCGCCGAGCTGGCGCAGCCGGCCGCGCATCTCGCCCGCGGCGCGGTTGGTAAAGGTGACGGCCAGCACACTGGCGGGCTGGAGTATGCCCGCGCGCACTCCGTACGCGATGCGGTGGGTGATCGCGCGCGTCTTGCCCGTGCCGGCTCCTGCCAGCACACACACCGGACCGTGCAGGGCGGTCGCCACTTCGCGCTGCTCGGGGTCGAGCCCGTCGAGCACCGCGTCCGCCGACTCGGGGACCTGCGGGAAAAGAGAGGAGTGCGTTGCTGCTGTCACACCGCCATGCTGCCAGGTCGGCAGAGATGGGTGCGGCCGTTGTCCACAGGGGGCCGGGGGTGGTCGTACTAATGCGGGAATGGCGGCCATGTCACGTACGTTCTACGGCGTGCGAACACGCATCGAGCATGCACGGAGCACGCGTCGATGCGAACTCGCATGACTGAGACGAACGAGACGGACGAGACAGAGGAGCGCGAGAAACGATGCAGGGGACTGTGACGATGTACAGCACCACGTGGTGCGGCTACTGCCGTCGGCTGAAGAGCCAGATGGACCGCGAAGGCATCACGTACAACGAGATCAACATCGAGCAGGACCCGCATTCCGCGGCCTTCGTCGAGAAGGCCAACGGGGGCAACCAGACCGTCCCGACCGTGCTCTTCGCGGACGGTTCGACGCTGACCAACCCCTCGCTGGCCCAGGTCAAGCAGAAGATCGGCGTCTGAGCGGGGGACCGCTCAGCCCACATCTCCGGGCTTCGGCAACGGCTTGCCGTACCAGAGTTCGATCAGGCGGGCCGCAATCGAGATCCCATAGGGAGGCAGCACCTCCCCGGACTCGAATGCGGCCCGCAGGTCTTCCCGGGAGAACCAGCGCGCCTCGTGGATCTCTTCGCCGTCGACGTCGATCTCGGAGGACGTCGCCCGCGCCATGAAGCCGAGCATCAGGCTGGACGGGAAGGGCCAGGGCTGGCTGGCGATGTACTCGACCTCGCCGACCGTGACGCCCGCCTCCTCGAAGACCTCGCGGCGCACCGACTGCTCGATCGACTCGCCCGGTTCGACGAAGCCCGCCAGCGTGGAGAAGCGCCCCTCCGGCCAGTGCACCTGGCGGCCCAGCAGCGCGCGGTCCTCCTCGTCGGTGACGAGCATGATCACGGCGGGGTCGGTACGAGGGTAGTGCTCGGCCCCGCATGCCTGGCAGCGGCGGATGTGGCCCGCGGCCGCGATGACCGTGCGCTCGCCGCAGCGTGAACAGAAGCGGTGCAGTCGCTGCCAGTTCTCCAGTGCGACGGCGTGCACCAGCAGTCCCACGTCGCGCGGGGAGAGCAGCAGTCCGGCCTCGCGCAGACCCGCGGGGCGGGCCGACTGGTCCATGCGGCCGGGCAGGGCGTCCTTCTGCAGCGCGAAGTAGCGCACGCCGTCTTCGTCGGTTCCGAGGAAGTAGCGGTGGGTCTCGGTGACGGGGGCCTCGAAGGCCGGGGTCATGACCAGTTCGGTGCGGCCGTCGGGGGTGTCGTCGACCAGCGCCTGGCCGCCCGAGACCACGAAGACCCGGGTCGTCGGGTGGCTCCACGCCGCCGCCAGCCAGGCCTCGTCGAGGCGGTGGTGCGCCTCGCGGTCGATGCCGCTCGACGCGGTGAGGCCGATCGGCGCGGTGAGATCGATCGGGCGGTGTGTGGTGCCGTTGGCAGTGGTGCTCACAGGTAATTCCAACTCCCCCGGGTGGATTGGGTGGCAGTTCAGTGGAGGGCGGCGGCGAGGTCGCCCCAGAGGTGGGCCGTCGTCTCCACACCCTTGATGAGCAGGTCCAGTTCGACCTTCTCGTTGGGCGCGTGCCAGCCGTCGGACGGTACGGAGATGCCCAGGAAGAGCACGGGAGCCGCCAGTACGTCCTGAAGATCCGCAGCGGGGCCCGACCCGCCCTCGCGGGTGAAGCGGATCTTCCGCCCGTCGAAGGCGCGGCTCATCGCCCGTACGACCGACTGCAGGGCCGGGTGGTCCAGCGGCGTCAGACAGGGGCGGGTCGAGGCGCCGAAGGTGATCTCGTGGCGGATACCGGCCGGCACCTGGGCCGCGACCCAGTCGGCGACCGCCTGCTCGATCTTCTCCGGGTCCTGGCCGGCGACAAGACGGAACGTGAGCTTCAGCTGGGCGGACGACGGAATGATCGTCTTGCCGCCTGGGCCCTGGTAGCCGCCGCCGATGCCGTTGAGTTCGGCCGTCGGGCGGGCCCAGATGCGCTCCAGCGTGGAGTAGCCGGCTTCGCCGAGCGTGGCGTACGACTTGGCGGTGCTCAGCCAGGACGCCTCGTCGAAGGGGAGCTCGGCGAACAGCTCGCGCTCGGCGTCCGTGAGCGGCGCGATGCCGTCGTAGAAGCCGGGGATGGTGACGTGTTCGTCGGCGTCGTGCAGCGCCGCGACGAGACGGGCGGCGACGGTGGCCGGGTTGGGCACCGCGCCGCCGAACGAACCGGAGTGGATGTCCTGGTCGGGGCCGTACAGCGCGATCTCGCAGTCGGCGAGGCCGCGCATGCCGGTGCAGACGGTGGGGGTCGTCTCGGACCACATGCCGGTGTCGGACACGATCACCGTGTCGGCGGCGAGGCGGGCGGCGTTCGCCTCGACCAGGGCGCGGAAGTTCGGCGATCCCGACTCCTCCTCGCCCTCGATCAGCAGCTTGAGACCGACCGCGGGGGCGGTGCGTCCGGTGGCGGCGAGGTGGGCCCGCACGCCCAGGGTGTGGAAGAAGACCTGCCCCTTGTCGTCCGCCGCGCCGCGCCCGTACATCCGGCCGTCGACGATCTGCGGCTCGAAGGGGTCCGTGTGCCAGCCGTCCTCACGGGCGGCGGGCTGGACGTCGTGGTGGCCGTAGACCAGGACGGTCGGTGCATCCGGGTCGCCGGAGGGCCATTCGGCGAAGACCGCGGGGGCGCCGGGGGTGGGCCAGACCTCGGTGACCGGGAAGCCGGTCTCCTTGAGCTTGGCCGCGAGCCAGTCGGCACTGCGCCGGACGTCCGCGGCGTGGTCGGGCTGGGCCGACACGGACGGGATACGCAGCCAGTCGGCGAGGTCGTCGAGGAAGGCGCCGCGGTGCTGCTCTATGTAGGTACGGACGGCGCTGTCCGGGGTGTCGCTCATGCACCTGAGCCTAACGGGCGCGGATGACTGTCTCGTCGGCCGTCTCGCCGAGCAGGATGCGCTCGAGCTCGGCCCGGGCCGGGAGAGGGTGGGGGCGGACGGTCTCTCCGGTGCGTACATACACGAACGCGGCGTTGACGGCTTCAAGGGGGAGGTCGTGCTGCTCGGCCCAGGCGAGTCGGTAGATGGCGAGCTGGAGCGGGTCGGCGGTGTGTGTGCGGCTGGTCTTCCAGTCGACGATTTCGTACGCCCCAGTCGTCTCGTCTGCCGACCCCGCGGCCGTCTCGTCGCGGTAGACGGCGTCGATACGGCCGCGGATCACGCGGCCCGCGAGGGTGAGCTGGAACGGGGACTCCACGCGGTAGGGCGTGCGCCGGGCGTACGGCGTGCGCTCGAACGCCTCCTTGAGCGCGGCCAGATCACGCTCGTCCGCGATCTCGGGTTCGTCGGCGTCACCGCCGGGGAGCTCGTCCGGGCCGAGCATGGGGAGCGGGAGCTCCTCGAATCGCGACTCCACCCAGGCGTGGAACCGGGTGCCTCTGCGGGCCGCGGGTTGCGGAGGGCGCGGCATGGGGCGGGCCAGCTCCTGCGCGAAGCCGTCGGGGTCGGCGGCGAGGCGCATGAGCTGGGAGGCGGAGAGTGACGGGGGCAGGGTGACGTCGCGGACACTCGCGCGGCTACGGCGGAGCTCACCGGCGAGGGCGTCGAGGTCGCGGTCCCAGGAGGCGATGGTGCGGACGTCTTCGGGGGTGGCCGCCTCAAGAGCGTCGGGTTCGCGGCGCTGGTGCGGCAGGGCGGCCGCCGCGTCGTCCGGAAGGTCCGGCTCGTCCCAGGGGTCGTCCCAGTCCGGCTCTTCAGGCTCCGGGTGGGGCTCGTACGGCTCGGGCGGGGGCTCTGCCGCCTCGGCCGGGATCTCCTCCGCCTCGCGCGGGATCTCCTCCGCCTCGGAGAGGAGCTTCTCCGGCTGGCGCGGGAACTCCCCCGGCTCGGACAGGAGCCTCTCCGGCTCGTCCAGATACGCCAGCACCGTGTCGGCCGCGGCGCGGCGGCGCGTCAGCGAAGTCGCGTCCAGCGGCAGCGGCCAGGCCTGGTCCGCCGTCGTTTCGCGCAGATGCGGGTTCTCCGCGTCCTCCTCCGGTTCGTCCGCCCAGACCTCGGTCTCGCCGAAGCCCTCCGCGCAGTGGTCGTACAGCGCCTGCAGGAACAGCGAGGGGCCGCGGCGGCGCTTCTGCGTCGGCCCCCACCAGTGGGCCGAGCCCAGGAGCAGGGAGCGGGGACGGGTGAAGGTGACGTAGCCGAGGCGCAGTTCCTCCGTGTGCTGGTGGTCCTTCATCGCGTCCTTGAAGGACTTGAGGCCCTTCGCGTCCCAGGACTCGACGGAGGGAAGGGTGGCCGCGTCGCCCCGCAGCGCGTGCGGCAGGACCTTGGACTGGGAGGTCCAGGCCTCGCGCGCCTGGTCGTTCGGGAAGTGCTTGGCGACCAGGCCGGGGACCGCGACCACGTCCCATTCCAGGCCCTTGGACTTGTGGGCGGTCAGCACCTTCACGGTGTTCTCGCCGCCCGGAAGGGCGTTGTCCAGGCCCTTCTCGTACTGCGCGGCCGTACGCAGGAAGGCGAGGAAGGCCAGCAGCGTGGCCTCCCCGTCCAGTGCCGCGAAACCGGCCGCCGTGTCAAGGAAGTTGGCGAGGGTCTCGCGGCGGCGGGCGGCCAGGGCGTTCGGGGACGCGGAGAGTTCGACCTCGAGGCCGGTGGTGGACAGGACGCGGTGCAGGACGTCCATCAGCGGGTCGGCCAGGGAGCGGCGCAGGTCGCGCAGTTCGGCGGCGAGGCGGGCGAAACGGACGCGGGCCTCCGCCGAGAAGGGGAGGTCGTCGTCCTCCCAGCCCGCCGACTCCAGGAACGTGTCCAGCGCGTCGGCGAGCGAGATGACCTCGGCCGGGTCGACGCCCTCGACGGCCGCGGCCAGCCGCTCGTCCGGATCCGTCCCGTCGGACGAGGCGCGGTGCACCAGCAGCCGGGCCCGGCGGCCCAGCAGGGCGAGGTCACGCGGGCCGATCCGCCAGCGCGGTCCGGTGAGCAGACGTACAAGAGACGCGTTGGCCCCCGGGTCCTGCAGGACCTCACACATCGCGACCAGGTCGGCGACCTCGGGCAGGTGGAGCAGCCCGGACAGGCCGACGACCTCGACCGGGACGTCCCTTGCGACCAGTGCGCTCTGGATCTCCGGGAAGTCGCCCGCCGTGCGGCACAGGACCGCGATCTCTCCGGGTTCCTTGCCCGTACGCACCAGGTGGGCGATCGAGTCGGCGAGCCACTCGATCTCCTCAGCGTGAGTGGGGAGGAGAGCGATACGGACGGACCCGTCGCGCTCGGCGCCGGGGGCGGACCGCAGCGCCTCGACGCCCTCGTGCATGGCGCGCAGCGGGGCCGCCAGGCCATTGGCGAGGTGCAGCAGCCGACCGCCGCTGCGGCGGTTTTCGCTGAGGGAGAAGCGAGTCGCTGGGCTGCCGTCGGGGTACGCGAAGTGCGCCGGGAAGTCGTCGAGGTTGGCGACGGAGGCCCCCCGCCAGCCGTAAATCGCCTGGCAGGGGTCGCCGACCGCGGTCACGGCATGACCGGTGCCCTGACCGAACAGGCCGGACAGAAGCAGCCGTTGGGCCACCGACGTGTCCTGGTACTCGTCGAGCAGCACGACCCGGAACTCGTCCCGCAGGATGTCCCCGACCTCGGGCCTGGTGAGCGCGAGTTCGGCGGAGAGCGCGATCTGGTCGCCGAAGTCGAGGAGATCGCGGGCGCGCTTGGCCTCGCGGTAACGGACGGTCAGATCGAGCAGCTCAAGGCGGGCCGCGGCCGCCTCGGGCACCTTGCGCAGTTCAGCGTTGCTCAGCCGGGCGCTCTCCAGGGTGCGCAGCAGTTCGGAGTCGTACGCGCCGAGCTGCTCGGGACGTACGAGATGCTCCGCGAGCTCCGCGTCAAGCGCCAGCAGATCGCTGACCAGGGACGGAAAGGACCTGGTGAGCGAGGGGTACGGGCCCGGCGCCTCGCGCAGCACCCGCGCGGCGAGCTGGTAGCGGGTGGCGTCGGCGAGCAGGCGCGCGGTCGGCTCCAGGCCTATCCGCAGCCCGTGGTCGGTGAGGAGCTGACCGGCGAAGGCGTGGTACGTGGAGATGCGCGGCTCGCCGGGCGGGTTGTCCGGATCGATGACGTCGGGGTCCGTCACCCCCGCCCTCACGAGTGCCTTGCGGACGCGATCGGCGAGCTCCCCCGCCGCCTTGTTGGTGAAGGTGAGGCCGAGGACCTGCTCGGGAGCGACCTGGCCGGTCCCCACGAGCCACACCACCCGCGCGGCCATCACCGTCGTCTTCCCCGAGCCGGCTCCGGCCACGATCACCTGCGGGGCGGGCGGCGCGGTGATGCAGGCCGTCTGCTCCGGGGTGAAGGGGATGCCGAGGAGCTCCTTGAGCTGCTCGGGGTCGGTGATGCGTGGGGTCACCTCAGAGAGGCTAACGGGGACCACTGACATTGATGCTGATACTCAGGTTCCGGTGGTCCCCGACGGCCTCAACCGCCTCGGGCGGCCTCCGGACTCGACTCGGCCTCGGTCTCTCGGACTCGGACTCGACTCGGCCTCGGGCTCTCGGACTCGGACTCGGACTCGGACTCGGACTCGGACTCGGACTCGGACTCGGGGAGCGTCAGGCGCCGGAGCCGGAGCCCGTGCCGAAACCGAAGCCGAAACCGAAGCCGAGACCGAAGCCGAGACCGAGCCCGGAGCCGGTGTCAGCGTCGGTGTCGGTGCCGGACCCGGGGCCCGCGCTCAGGCCGGTGCCCAGCTTCTCCAGGTCGACGACCTGGTTGGCCGGCGGGGCTACGGCCCTGACCGGCTTGTTGAAGTCGGAGAAGGTCATCGTGCCGGGCCCGTCACCGCCGACCCTGACGACCCTGATGAGGTAGGGCTCGCCCTTCTTGGCCACGTGCATGGTGATCGTTTCGCCGCCGGGATTCTTCTTCACGAGGGTCGTCGTGGGCAGAGAGTTGACCTCGGCGTCAGGCCCCTTGGTCATCCCCTGACGGTCCGACGTGTTCTTGTCCCTCTCGGCGAGCATGGCCTTGAGGTCACAGACCCCGCCCATGGCCTTCGCGCTGCCCGGCGGCATCTTGATCCAGCGGTCCTTCACCAGCTCGACGACGCTTTCGCCGTCTGCGCCGGGCGAGCCGCTCTCGCTGAGCGAGGCACGCCAGAATTTCTCGTCGCCCTTCATGTACAGGACCTTGTTGACCTGGCGCAGCTCGGCGATTCCGCCGCCGAAGCCCAGCCTGCCCGTACATGCGCCCTTGTTGTCCACAGCGAGGTCCACGGACGTCCGCTCGCCGGCGCTGTTGACCTGACCCGCCATCCGCAGGGACCCGGCTGCCTGTGTGGCCGCGACGGCCCTGCCCGCGATCTGATCGGCGGTCAGACCGGCGAGGTCGGCGGGTGCCGTGCTGGTGACGGCCGCCGGTTCCTGCGCCCTGTCCCGCTGCTCCTGCTCCCTCTCCTCCTGCTCCACGGAGGCGCTCTTGGCCTTGATGCCGCCATCGTCGGAGCAGCCCGCCAGCGCAGCGATCGCGGTCACGGTCGAGAAGACCACCGCCGTAACCAACGACTTCCGTTTGGCCGCCATGTGTCTCCCCTTGCAGGTCCGCGTATCGCCTTGTCGCCATTCATTGGATGCAAGCAAATGCGGCAATGCGCGACAAAACACCGCTCATTCCACTATTTGGCGGCCTTCGGGCTGGGCGCTGCACGACGAACGGAACGTGCAGTGGGTGCAGTGCTGCCCGGCGCTCGGGGTGAAGCGCTCGTCGAGTACGCGGCCGGCGGCGGTGGCCAGCAGCTCGCCGACCCACTCCCCCGCGAGCGGCGCCTGCGCCTGGATCCTGGGAAGGTCGTCACCGCCCTCCTTCTTGGCGGCGGCCTGGCGCAGCTGTACGAGCTCGGCGCCGCCGGGCTCGGGGCGGCGGCCGTCGAAGGCCTCGTCCAGGGCGCCTTCACGCACGGCGAGCTGGTAGACGGCCAGTTGAGGATGCCGGGCGACCTCGTCCCGGGTCGGCGTCTGCTTGCCGGTCTTGAAGTCGACGACGTACGCGCGTCCTTCGGCGTCCTGCTCGACGCGGTCCATGGAGCCTCGGATCCGCACCTCGTACTCACCGGCCTCCAGGGTCACGTCGAAGTCGTGCTCGGTCGCGGCGGGGGCTCGGCCGCCGCGGTCCATGACGTGCCAGCGCAGGAAGCGTTCGAGCGCCACGCGCGCGTGCTCCTTCTCCTGCTGCGACTTCCATGGGGCGTCGAAAACGAGCGCGCTCCAGACGGAGTCGAGCCGCTCCATGAGAACGGCCAGGTCGGCGGGGGTCTGTCCGGAGGCGACCTCGTCCGCGAGCACGTGAACGACGTTGCCGAATCCCTGGGCGGCCGTTGCGGGGGCGTCCGCCTTCACCTCGCGGCCCAGGAACCACTGGAGCGCGCAGGTGTTGGCCAGCTGGTCCAGTGCGCTGCCGGAGAGGGTGACGGGCTGGTTCCGGTCCCGCAGGGGGAGCCGGCTGTGGGTCGGCTCGTACAGGCCCCACCAGCGGTAGGGGTGCGCGGCGGGCACGAGCGGCTGGCCCTCGTCGTCGGCGAGCGCGGCGAGGCGCGCGAGACGGCGTGCGGCGGCGTCGCGCAGCGCGGGTGTCGCCTGCGGGTCCACGGTGGTGGCGCGCAGCTCGGCGACGAGCGCGGCGACGGCGAGGGGGCGGCGGGGACGGCCGGTGATGTCCTTGGGTTCGACGCCGAGTTCGGTGAGGAATCGGGAAGGCTGGTCGCCGTCGTCGGCTGGTGCCTT
Organism: Streptomyces sp. NPDC002870; assembly: GCF_042888505.1. Lineage (NCBI taxonomy): Bacteria > Bacillati > Actinomycetota > Actinomycetes > Kitasatosporales > Streptomycetaceae > Streptomyces > Streptomyces sp. NPDC002870. The sequence goes on along the minus strand of NZ_JBIAPW010000002.1, from coordinate 67,987 downwards.
GACGGCGGTGACGACGAGGCGGTCGCGGGCGCGGGTGGCGGCGACGTAGAAGAGCCGGCGTTCCTCGGCGAGGAGGGCGCCGGGGGTGAGGGGCTCGGCGAGCCCGTCGCGCCCGATCCTGTCCGCTTCCAGGAGCGAGCCCCGCCGTCGCAGATCTGGCCACAGACCTTCCTGTACGCCGGCGACGACGACGAGGCTCCATTCGAGGCCCTTGGACCGGTGGGCGGTCATCAGGCGTACGGCGTCGGGGCGGGTGCTTCTCCCGGCCAGGGTGTCGGCGGCGATGTCCTGGGCCTCGATCTCCTCGAGGAAGTTGAGGGCGCCGCGGCCGCCGGTGCGCTCTTCGGCACGGGCGGCGGTCTCGAAGAGGGCGCAGACGGCGTCGAGGTCGCGGTCGGCGTTGCGTCCGCCCGCGCCGCCGCGAAGAGCCGCGCGTTCGAGGCGCTGCGGCCAGGGGGTGCCGGCCCACAGCTCCCACAGCGCCTCTTCGGCGGTACCGCCGCCCTCGAGGAGCTCACGCGCCTTGCGCAGGAGCGCGCCGAGCCGCTGCGCGCCTCGGGCGTACGCCGGGTCGTGCGCGACGAGGCGCTCGGGCTCGGCGAGGGCGCGGGCGAGGAGCTGGTCGGAGGGCGGGGGTACGCGATTGCCGCCGGCGCGCTCCTCGTCGCGGAGGGCACGGCCGAGGCGGCGGAGATCGGCCGCGTCCATACCGCCGAGGGGGGAGGCTAGGAGGGTGAGGGCCGTCTCTGTGCCGAGCCATGGGGTGGTGGGGTTGTCGTCACCCTCCCCCGCAGAGTCGGCCCTCGCTGTGTCGCCACCCGCAGTGTCGCCCCCCGCAGTGTCGGCGGACTGCGCCCTCTGCGGCTGCGTCGCCGCCGTAGCCACCGCGCGCAATGCCGTCAGCAGCGGGGACACCGCAGGTTCGTGACGCAGGGGGACGTCGTCGCCGTCGATTTCCAGGGGTACGCCCGCCGACGTCAGGGCGCGGCGGACCGAGGGGATCGTGCGGCCGCCGGCGCGGACCAGGACTGCCATGTCGTGCCAGGGAACGCCGTCCTCCAGGTGGGCCCGGCGCAGGATGTCCGCGATGTTGTCCAGTTCCGTGGAAGCCGTCGGACAGGTGTACGTCTCGACCCGGCCTCCCTCCCGGACGGCGCCCAGCTCCCGGTGCGCCCGGACCTTCTCCGACGGGAGCCGGGGCAGGGGCATCCGGCGGGTCAGCAGCCGAGTCGCCGTCAGCAGGTGCCCGCCACTGCGCCGGGACGTCGTCAGGACCGCCACGTCCGCCGGGCTGCCGTTCGCGTGCCGGAAGGCGTCGGGGAAATCGAGGATGCCGTTCACATCCGCGCCGCGGAAGGCGTAGATCGACTGGTCCGGATCGCCGAACGCGACCAGCGTGCGGCCCTGACCGGCCAGCGCCTGGAGCAGCTGTACCTGGGCCGGGTCGGTGTCCTGGTACTCGTCCACGAACACCGCGTCGTAGGGGAAGTCGTAAGGCGAGGCGACCCGCTGGGCCAGCAGCACCGCCCGATGCACCAGTTCCGCGTAGTCGAGCACCCCCTGCATGTCCAGGACGTCCAGATACTCGGCGAGGAAGGACGCGGCCGCCCCCCAGTCGGGGCGGCCGGTACGGGCCGCGAAACGGGCCAGCGAATCGGGTCCCAGGCCCAGCTCACGGCTCCGGGCGAGCACCGCCCGCACCTCGTCGGCGAAGCCACGCGTCGTCAGGCACGCCCGCAGCTCGTCCGGCCAGTGGTTGCGCGCCAGCCCCTCGGCCTCCAGATCGAGCTGGCCCGTCAGCAGCTCCCGTACGGCGACGTCCTGCTCGGGACCCGACAGCAGCCGCAGCGGCTCGGAGAACAGATCGGCGTCCTGGTGAGCACGGACCAGTGCATAACAGAAGGAGTGGAAGGTCGTCGCCTGCGGCCCCTGCGCGCCGCCGAGCCGCAGCGCCATCCGGTCGCGCAGTTCCACCGCCGCCCTGCGGCTGAAAGTGAGCACCAGGATCCGCTCCGGATCCGTCCCCTTGGCCACCCGCGCGGCGACCGCCTCCACCAGCGTGGTGGTCTTGCCGGTGCCCGGACCTGCCAGAACGAGCAGCGGACCGTGATCGTGGTCAACCACAGCGCGCTGACTTGCGTCCAGGAGAGGGGGATCCACGCGGCCCGGCGGGGTACGCACCAGTCGGTACGCGCCCGGGGTCCTCCCCCTACGCCCCTGCGGGCGTGGGGGGACCCCCTGCCGTACCTGTTGCTGGTACGGCGTACGCCCGGTGGTGGAGGAGGAGCTCACGTGGATCGCCGGTCCTGGTGGGTGTGCTGGTGGTGATGGAGCGGTTCGTGCCGCGCGCTGACGACGCTACGCCAGCGCGCTACCGCGACGCAGCGAGTCCGGCGCGCACTCCGTACGGTCGTCGGAGCGCCCGTGCGACCGCCGAATGGCGGAAGCTGTCATATGTGAGCGCTGTCGCCGGCACCACCGCCGCCGTCCCATCGTGCGCGCTTCATGTCGAGGCGCGGCACGTGGCTCTGGGCGCTGCGCGCTGCCTCGCGCAAGGGCGTCCCCTCCGTGCGGTAGTGCTCCAGGGCGCTCAGCTCATGGCCGGGCAGCAGCGCGCCGTCCGAGCGCACGACGCGCCACCAGGGCACGCCGCCGCCGTACAGGGACATCGCGCGGCCGACCTGGCGGGGGCCGCCCTCACCGAGCCACTCGGCGATGTCGCCGTACGTCATCACCCGGCCCGGCGGGATCAGCTCGGCGACCTCGAGCACCCGCTCCGCGTACTCCGGCAGCTCTTCCATCCGACCCATCCTGCCGTACGCCACCGACAACGCCCCGGACAGCCGGACCCGAGGGGCAAAGGGGCGTATCCTGCCCGCCTCACGCCCCCGCGATGCACCCTGATGCCCCCCTCTGTCGGCGGGCCGTGCCACCATCATGCGGGCGGTGACTGGTGATACGAGATCAAGAAGAGACCGAGACGGCGAAGGAGCAGGGCGTGCAGCCTCCTCAGGCGGCGAGCACCCCTGAGTCCGAGCCGTACCCGGACGCGCCCGTTTCGCAGGAGTCTGCCGGCGCCCCCAAGGGGAGGAAGGAAGCGGCGGACGAAGCCACTGAGACGGCCCGGGACACCGCCGCTGACATAGACGTCGACAGGGCCCCGGACGCGGCCACGGACGATGCCTCAGCCAAAGCCACGGACAAGGCCCAGGACACAGCCGAGGACAAAGGCGCCGACAAAGCCACCGAAGGCACCGAAGCCACCGAAGGCAGCGGCAAAGCCGCGGACGGAACCGCAGACGCCTCGGGCAACGCCGGCGTCGACAGGGTCTCGGGGGACGAGCCGCTGCTCGCCGCCCGCGTTCACCGCCCCTCCGACCTGCTGCGCCTGCTCATCGGCATCCTCGCGATCGCCGTCGTACTCGCCATCGCCGCCTTCGCCCACGGCACCACATCCGGCCTCGAGCAGGACATCAACAAGGGCACCGGACAGGCCCCCGACCTCTTCGTCAAGATCGCCGGTCTGGTCTCCAGCATCGCCGTGCTGCTCGTCCCGGTCGCCTTCGCGATCGAGCGGCTGATCAAACGCGACGGGCTGCGGATCGCGGACGGCGTCCTCGCCGCCGTACTCGCGCACGGCGCCACCCTCGCCACCGACCTCTGGGTCGCCAGGGCCGCGCCCGGCCCCCTCCAGGAGGCGCTGACCCAGGCGCAGACCGGCGGCGGGCTGACCGACCCCGTCCACGGCTATCTCGCGCCCGTCATCGCGTACATGACGGCCGTCGGCATGTCCCGCAGACCCCGCTGGCGCGTGGTCCTGTGGGTGGTTCTGCTGCTCGACGCCTTCGCGATGCTGGTCGCCGGCTACACCACCCCGTTCTCGATCATCCTCACCGTGCTGCTCGGCTGGACAGTCGCCTACGGCACTCTGTACGCCGTCGGCTCGCCGAACGTACGGCCCACCGGCCAGACCCTGCTGGCCGGTCTGCGCCACGTCGGCTTCCGCCCTGTCACCGCCATGCGCGCCGAGGAAGTTCCCGACTCCGCAGAGCCTAGCGACCGCGGCCGCCGCTACCAGGTCACGCTGGAGGAGGGCGCGCCGCTCGATGTCACCGTCGTCGACCGCGAGCAGCAGGCACAGGGCTTCTTCTACCGGGTGTGGCGCCGGCTGACGCTGCGCTCCATCACCACCCGCCGCTCAATCCCGTCCCTGCGCCAGGCCCTGGAGCAGGAGGCGCTGCTCGCGTACGCGGCGATCGCCGCCGGTGCCAACGCGCCCAAGCTGATCGCCACATCGGAGCTCGGTCCGGACGCCGTGATGCTGGTGTACGAGCACCTGGGCGGCCGGTCCCTCGACTCCATGGCGGACGAGGAGATCACCGACGACGTGCTGCGCGGGGCCTGGCGGCAGGTGCAGGCGCTGCAATCGAGGCGTATCGCGCACCGGCGGCTGACCGGCGACGCGATTTTGGTGGATCGTTCCGGCAAGGTGATCGTGACCGATCTGCGCGGCGGCGAGATCGCGGCGGGCGACGTGGTGCTGCGGATGGACATCGCGCAGTTGCTCACCACGACCGGGCTGCGGGTCGGCGCCGAGCGTGCGGTGGCCACCGCCGTGGAGGTGCTCGGCCCCGACAAGGTCGCCGACTGTCTGCCGCTGCTCCAGCCGATCGCGCTGAGCCGCTCGACCCGGGCGACCCTGCGCAGGCTCGCCCGCGAGCGGTCGCATCGTGAGCGGGAGGCGGTGCTGGAGGCGTCCGCGGCCGCCAGGCGCGCCCGTACGGAAGAGACGGAGGAGGCGGCGGTCGACGACCGCAAGGCCGTCCGCAAGACCGAACGGGCGGAGAAGCAGGCCGACAAGAAGGCCATGGACGAGGCCATGGACGAGGTGCGCGAGGAGGATCTGCTCTCCCAGATCCGCCGGCAGATGCTGCTGATCAGGCCGCAGGCGCCGGTCGAGCCGGTCCGCCTGGAGCGGATCAGGCCGCGTACGCTCGTCAGCTTCATCGCCGGCGCGGTCGCCGCGTACTTCCTGCTCTCGCAGCTCGCCGGCATCGACTTCGGCACGGTCTTCGCCCGGGCCCACTGGGGCTGGGTGGCGGCCGCCGTCGCCTTCTCCGTACTCAGCTACTTCGCGGCGGCGATGAGCCTGCTGGGCTTCGTGCCCGAGCGGGTGTCGTTCTTGCGGACCGTCGTCGCACAGGTCGCCGGGTCCTTCGTCAAGATCGTCGCTCCGGCGGCGGTCGGCGGCGTGGCGCTGAACACCCGCTTCCTGCAGCGTTCGGGAGTACGTCCCGGCCTCGCGGTGGCCAGTGTCGGCGCGTCCCAGCTCTTCGGGCTCGGCGCGCACATCATGCTGCTGCTCGCCTTCGGCTATCTGACCGGTACGGAGCGGACGGCGTCGTTCACCCCGTCCAGGACAGTGATCGCGGGTCTGCTGACGGTCGCCGTGCTGGTGCTGGTGGTGACCGCGATCCCGTTCCTGCGGAAGTTCGTCTCGACGAGGCTGCGCTCGCTGTTCGCCGGGGTGGTGCCGCGCATGCTCGACGTACTGCAGAGGCCGATGAAGCTGCTCACCGGCATCGGCGGGATGCTGCTGCTGACCGGTGTGTTCGTGATGTGCCTGGACGCTTCGATCCGGGCCTTCGACGGCGGCAACCAGCCGTTGAGCTACGCGAGCATCGCCGTGGTCTTCCTGGCGGGCAACGCGCTGGGCTCGGCGGCCCCGACGCCGGGCGGTGTGGGCGCGGTCGAGGGTGCGCTGACCTTCGGTCTGATCGTGGCCGGGGTACCGAAGGAGGTCGCGGCGCCGGCGGTGCTGCTGTACCGCCTGATGACGCTGTGGCTGCCGGTGCTGCCGGGGTGGTTCGCCTTCAGCCACCTGACCCGCAAGGGCGCTCTGTAACGCCGGGGGGCCGTCCGGGTAATGCCGGGGCCGTCCGGCTGTCGCCGCGCCCGGAAGGCATGCTCGCCCCGCGCCGCCCGTCTGCCCCGGCCACCCGTCCTGCCCCGGCCGCCCGTCCCGCGCCACCCGTCCCGTCCCGCGCCACCCGCATGGACCGCCGCCCGCGCGCCGCGCGCCCCCGCGGCGCACCATGGCGGCATGCCGACCTCTTCCGCGGCCGTCCGCACCACCGCTCTGCGCACCACCGCCCTGCGCGCCGCCGCACTCGCCACCTCCGCCGCCGTGCTGCTGACGGCCGCCGGCTGTTCCGGCAGCGGAGACAAGGGCGATGAACCGGGCGAGGAGCGGGCGAAGGATCTCGCCTCGCAGACGCTGGACTGGCAGAAATGCCCGCCGCCCTCGGAGGCGGAGGGCGGCGGGCCCGCGCCTTCGCCGCTGCCCGGCGGCATCGCCTGGGAGTGCGCCTTCATGGACGCCCCGCTCGACTACGACAAGCCGGACGGCGACACCATCGAGCTTGCCCTCATCCGGGCGAGGGCCCGCGACACGAGCAAGCGGATCGGCTCGCTGATCTTCAACTTCGGCGGCCCCGGCGGCTCCGGGGTCGCCAACCTGCCCGCCGCCGCCCCGGACTACGCCGCCCTGCACACCCGCTACGACCTGGTCAGCTTCGACCCGCGCGGGGTGGGCCGCAGCGCGGCTGTGGAGTGCGAGGACGACAAGCAGCTCGACGCGTACTTCGCCCAGGACTGGACGCCCGACGACACCGCAGAGGAGAAGACGTACACGAACAACCTGAAGACCTTCGCCGGGGCCTGCGAGAAGAACTCCGGCGAGCATCTGCCGTACGTCGGCACCACCAACGCCGCCCGCGACATGGACCTGATGCGCCAGGTACTCGGCGACGACAAGCTCTACTACTTCGGCATCTCGTACGGCACCGAACTGGGCGGCGTCTACGCCCACTTGTTCCCGACGAAGGTCGGCCGGGCGGTCTTCGACGCCGTCGTCGACCCGACCAAGAACTACGAACAGGGCTCGCTCGGCCAGGCGAAGGGCTTCCAGCTGGCCCTGACCAACTTCGCCCAGGACTGCGTGGACCGCGGCGAAGAGTGCCTGCTGCCCGGCACCACGGCGCAGGAGATCCAGGACTGGATCATCGCGATGCTCAACGAGCTCGACAAGAAACCGATCGCCGGCATCGGCGACCGGAAACTGACCCAGAGCCAGGCCACCAACGGAATCGCGCAGGCTCTGTACTCCAAGGAGTACTGGGAGTTTCTGGAACAAGGTCTCGACGAGGCCGACGGCGGCAACGGCGCCCTGCTGCTCGCCCTCTCCGACTCGATGAACGGGCGCAGCGAGAACGGCCACTACAGCAACCTCTCGGCGGCCAACGCGGCCATCAACTGCGTCGACTCCAAGGACCGCTGGTCCCTGGCGCAGACGAAGGCGAAGCTGCCGGAGTTCCGCAAGGTGTCGCCCGTCTTCGGCGACTACCTCGGCTGGGGCCTGATGGGCTGCACCGAGTGGCCAGTGCCCGGCACCTGGCACACACCCGACGTGTCCGCGCCCGGCGCGCCGCCCATCGTCGTCATCGGCACCACCGGCGACCCGGCGACCCCGTACGAGGGCGCGCGGGCGATGGTCAACGCCCTCGGCAAGGGCGTCGGTGTGGAGGTCACGTACCGGGGCGAGGGCCATGGCGCCTACAACGGCGGCAACAAGTGCGTGCAGCAGGCCGTGAACGTCTACCTCCTCGAGGGCAAGGCGCCCGCTGCCGGGACGGTCTGTCAATAGGCCCGCATAGGATGCCGAAAGAATCTTCGAAGCCTTGGGGGGCACGGGATGACCATGCGGGTACGGGCGGGGGCCCTTACCGCGGCCGCGCTGCTCCTGGCCGGGGCGGCCGTCGGCTGTGACAGTGGTACGGACAGGGCGGCGGCCGACGGCAAGAACGCCGCCAAGCCCTCGGCGTCCAGGGCTGCCCCGGGCAAGGCCGCGCCGAGCAGGCCGGGTGAGGCGGCCCTGCCCGCCGCCCTCACCGGCCAGCAGCTGGACTGGAAGCGCTGCAAGGCCCCCGTCAAGGCCCGTGGCAGCTACGCACGGACGCCGGGCAAGGAATGGCAGTGCGCCCTGCTCAAGGCCCCGCTCGACTACCAGAGGCCGGCGGGCGAGACGATCGGGATCGCCCTGATCCGCGCCAAGGCACTCGACGCGGACAAGCGGATCGGCTCGCTGCTCTTCAACTTCGGCGGCCCCGGCGGCTCGGGTGTGGCCGGACTGCCCGGCTCGGCAGACGGCTTCAAGAAGCTGAACAGCCGCTACGACCTGGTCAGTTTCGACCCGCGCGGGGTTGCGGAGAGCGCCGCGGTGGTCTGCCGTGACAGCAAGCAGTCGGCGGCCTCGTTCCGGCTGGACTTCACCCCGGACACACCCGCGGAGGAGAAGGCGTACCTCGAAGACTCCACCGCCTTCGGCGCGGGCTGCGCAAGCAAGTCGGGCAAGGTGCTGCCGCACGTCGGCACCGCGAACGCCGCCCGCGACATGGACCTGATACGCCAGGTCCTCGGCGACGACAAGCTGCACTACCTGGGCTTCTCGTACGGCACCGAACTGGGCGGCGTCTACGCCCACTTGTTCCCGGAGCGGGTCGGACGCCTCGTCCTGGACGCTGTGGTGGACCCCTCCGCCGACTACCCGGGGCACTCGCGCAACCAGGCCCTCGGCTTCCAGCGCGCCCTGGAGAACTACTTCAAGAGCCGCGGCATCGGCGCGAAGGACGGCACCGCGCGCGTGGTGAAGCTGCTCGACGAGCTCGACCGCAAGCCCCTGCCCACCACGCAGGGCCGCACGCTCACCCAGAGCCTCGCGCTCACCGGCATCATCAGGCCGCTGTACTCCGAGGACGAGTGGCCGTACCTGACCAAGGCCCTCGACGAGGCCGAGAAGGGCGACGGGAGTCGGCTGCTGATGTCGGCCGACTCGTACAACGGCCGTGACGAGGACGGCAGTTACAGCACGCAGGATCACTCGCAACGCGCCATATCGTGCGCGGACACCACGGGACGGGTGACGGCCGCCGAGGTCAAGTCCCGCCATCTGGCCGAGTTCACGAAGGTGTCGCCGGTCTTCGGCCCGTATCTGGCCTGGGACCTGGCGGGCTGGTGCGCGAACTGGCCGGTGACCGGCGAGTGGGAGACTCCCGAAGTCGCCGCACAGGGCGCGGCCCCGATCCTGGTCGTCGGCACCACGGGCGACCCGGCGACTCCGTACGAGGGCGCGAAGAAGATGGCGGACGAGCTCGGCGCGGGTGTCGGCGTGCTGCTCACCAACAAGGGCGAGGGCCACGGCGCGTACGGGAACGGGGCGTGCGTGACCGGGACGGTGGACGCGTATCTGCTGGACGGCAAGGTCCCGGCGAACGGCAAGACCTGCGGATAGCTGCCCGCGCCAGCGCGAAGGCCCTGGACCGGCGTTCCGGTCCAGGGCCCAGCAGACTCGCGTCAGTAGATCGGCTTGTCCGGCTCGATCTGGTTGACCCAGCCGATGACGCCGCCGCCGACGTGCACCGCGTCCGCGAAGCCCGCGGACTTGAGCACCGCGAGGACTTCCGCACTGCGGACGCCCGTCTTGCAGTGCAGGACGATCTTCTTGTCCTGCGGCATCGTCTCCAGAGCGGTGCCCATCAGGAACTCGTTCTTCGGGATCAGCTTGGCGCCCGGGATCGAGACGATCTCGTACTCGTTGATCTCACGGACGTCGATGATCTCGATGTTCTCGCCGTCGTCGATCCACTCCTTGAGCTGCTTGGGAGTGATCGTCGAACCAGCCGCCGCCTCCTGCGCCTCCTCCGACACGACGCCGCAGAAGGCCTCGTAGTCGATGAGCTCGGTGACGGTGGGGTTCTCGCCGCAGACCGCGCAGTCCGGGTCCTTGCGGACCTTGACCTGGCGGTACTGCATCTCCAGGGCGTCGTAGATCATCAGTCGGCCGACCAGCGGCTCACCGATGCCCGCGAGCAGCTTGATGGCCTCGTTGACCTGGATGGAGCCGATGGACGCGCAGAGCACGCCGAGCACGCCGCCCTCGGCGCAGCTCGGGACCATGCCGGGCGGCGGGGGCTCGGGGTAGAGGCAGCGGTAGCAGGGACCGTGCTCCGACCAGAACACGCTCGCCTGGCCGTCGAAGCGGTAGATGGAGCCCCAGACGTACGGCTTGTTCAGCAGCACGCACGCGTCATTGACCAAGTAGCGGGTCGCGAAGTTGTCCGTGCCGTCGACGATCAGGTCGTACTGGCCGAAGATGTCCATCACGTTCTCGGCCTCGAGCCGCTCTTCGTGCAGGACCACGTTCACGTACGGGTTGATGCCGAGCACCGAGTCCTTCGCGGACTGGGCCTTGGAGCGGCCGATGTCGGCCTGGCTGTGGATGATCTGGCGCTGCAGGTTCGACTCGTCGACCTCGTCGAACTCCACAATGCCGAGCGTGCCGACACCGGCCGCGGCGAGGTACATCAGAGCCGGCGAACCCAGGCCGCCGGCGCCCACGCACAGCACACGGGCGTTCTTCAGCCGCTTCTGCCCTTCCATCCCGACGTCCGGGATGATCAGGTGGCGGGAGTACCTGCGGACCTCGTCGACGGTGAGCTCAGCAGCTGGCTCGACCAGGGGTGGCAGCGACACGGGGGCTCCGTTGGTCGGTATGTCAGTACGGTTGTTCTCTCCGTAACACTGCCACGGCCCTCCTCATTCCGAGACACCCGGTCCGATCTGCGAGACGATTTCGTCCCAGTAGCCGGGCAGTGCCTCGAATGCGGTGCTTTGTCCTCTGTGGTCGCAGCGCGCGGTCCGGTCGGTGAAGAAGATCGTCCCCGCGCCCTGCCAGCGCGCGATACGGGTGGCCTCCTCCAGATGCGTGCGGGGCACCCCGTGGACGAAGTGCGCGAACCGCTCCGGCGGATAGTCCGCCGTCCACTCCGCCACCTGCGACCAGCGGTAATCGGTCCACGGCCCGGAGAAGGTGACCAGCTGGTCGGCGGCCTCCGCATATCCGGGGTACGGGTGCGAGCCGTGGCCGAGGACGAGATGCCCGCCGTCCACGACGGCCTCCAGCGTCGCGGTGACACGCCGCACCCCGTGCAGATCGGCCCGTTCCGTCGGACAGCGGTCCAGCAGGAAGCCGTCCACGCGGTACCACTCGAGGTAGTGGTGCGCATCGGAGACGACATCGCCGAAGGAGCGCGAGCCGTGCGCCATGTCGATGTGTCCGAGGACCTGTACGCCCGCGTTGCGCAACTTGCCCGTGGCCTCGAGACAGTGCGGGTCGGGGCGGTCGCCGGGGCCGTCGGCGACATTGAGGACGACCCAGTGCAACGGCGTGCCGGGACGGGTCAGTTCGGCCCATTCGGCGGGGGCGAGCAACGGGTGGGCGTAGCCGGGGATGCCGAAGCCGAGTCTCCCCCATCCTTCGTCCGGGGGGACCCCCACCGCGTCGGTCGCGGCGAGCTGGGTGGTGGTGGTGGTCAGATGCGACATGCTGCCTCCATCCAGATGTCGGCAAGGGATTCTTCGAGGTTGATACGGGGCCGCCAGCCGAGCCGGTCGCGGGCCGTGCGGACATCCGCCTGCTGCCAGCTGCCGCAGCCGTCGGGGTACGGCGCGGGGGTCGCCGACAGCTGCTCCAGTACGGATTCGGAGCGCGGGGCGCCGATGGACGGCCGGCCGGAGGGCCCGTCGAGCTCGTGCAGCGCGCCCGCGTAGCCCGCGACCCGGGCCAGCACGGCGGCCGCGTCCCGCAGGCGGACGGCACGTCCGGTGCCGATGTTGACGACGCCCTGCGCGGCGGACAGGGAGGCGGCGTGCACCGCGCGCGCCACGTCCCGTACGTCGACGAAGTCGCGCTGCACTCCGAGGCCGCTGAGCTTCAGTTCGCCGTCGCCGGCCTGCATGGCGCGGCGCATCGCCTCGGCAAGGCGGCCGAGCGGGGAGCCGGCCGGGGTGCCGGGGCCGACGGGTGAGAAGACCCGCAGCACGACGGCGTCCAGGCCGGAGCCGAGCACCAGTTCGGTGGCGGCGAGCTTGCTGACGCCGTACGGCCCGCCGGGGCGCGGAATCGCGTCCTCCGCGGTCGACGACCCCTGCTGGGACGGGCCGTACTCGGAGGCGCAGCCGAGCTGGACGAGCCGGGCGCCGCAGCCGCTGCGTCGCAGGGCCTCGCAGACAGTGGCGACGGCGACGGTGTTGTGCCGCGTCAGATCGCGAGCGCCGCCGCGGGTGGCGCCGGCGCAGTTGATGACGACGCCGGGGTGGACGGCGCCCAGGAAGCGGGTGAGCGCACCCGGGCTGCCGCCTGCGAGGTCGAAGCGTACGTCGGCGTCGTCGCCGCGACCGAGGGCGGTGAGGTGCACGGCCGGGTCGGCGAGCAGCCGGTCGGCGACGAAGCGGCCGAGGAATCCATTGGCACCGAGCAGCAGCACCCTCATCGCGCGGCCCCTCGGTGCCGACGGGCCGGAGCTGGGGGTTCGGGGGTCATGTCGCTTTCTCCTTAAGGGTGTTGCTGTCGATGCGGGTGCTGGTGCTGCTGGGGTACGTCCGCGGTGTCGGCTCCACGGTCGGTCTGGACGGTGTGCGCCGAGGCCCGGGACAGGGCGGCGGTGGCGTGGGCCAGCAGGCCGACGGCGGCGGCCCCGCAGGCGATTGCCGGTACGGATCCGGCGCCCCATGCGCCGACGGCCGCCTCGACGGGGCTCGCCAGGAACTCGCAGCCGGGGAGGCGTCCGGCCAGCAGCAGGACGGGGGCCGCGACTTCGGCGGCGCAGGCGGCGGCGAGTCCGGCGGCCGCGGATTCGGGGAAGCCGTGGACGATGAGCAGCCGGGCCAGGAAGAGCAGGGTGCCCAGGGCGACGGCGGGGGCGACGGCGGGGGCGAAGGCCTCGTGCGGGAGGACGAGGCCGGCCGGCACGAGCAGCGCGGTGAGGACGCAGACGTAGAACGCGACGACTGAGAGCAGCAGGGGGCGCGCGGCGGATGCGAACTCCTCCAGTCCGCGGCTGCCGTCCAGCTTGCGCCGGGCCTGTACGGAGAAGTGGCGGGCGCACCAGGCCGCGGGGGCGACCGCGAGGGCAAGGGCGACCAGCGGGGCGGCGGTCAGAGGCAGCGGTCCTACGGGTCCGCCGTGGGCGATCTGCTGCAGCAGGCCTTCGCCGTACGCCGCGTACGCCAGCAGCCAGAGCGTCCACAGGCGCACGGCGGGGACGGTGCGCCCCACCGCGCGGAGCGGCCCGCGCCGCAGACAGAGAGCGAGCGCGACGGCGGTTGCGACCGCGCCCCCGGCCCCGGCCGCGAGCCGGGCCGCGCCGTCGGTCACCTCCAGGGCGACGACCGCGAGGGCGCAGACCGCGCCCGGCAACAGCGCGAGGAGTGCACGCCCGGCGCGCCCGGCATCCCTGGTGTGTCCGGCGCCCCCGGCGTGTCCGGCTCGCGATTCGGCGGCGCGCGCCCCCGTACGTGCCGGGCTGGTACCCGATTCCCCTCCGCGCGGCACGCGCGCGTACAGCTCCTCGGCGAGCGAGAAGACATCCCGGTGACGGAAGCGCGAGGCGGTCCGGTCGGTGACGCCATGGGCTTCGAGGCCCGCGGCGATCTCGAGGGGATCGACGGCCCGCTCGCACAGCTCCCGGTGGCGGTGCATGAGCGCCTTGACGGGATCGGCGGGGCCACGGCGCGGGGCGGCGGCCTTGCCCGGCTTTGCGGGCGCGTTCTCCCCGGTCTCGGTGGTACGGGACGTGCTCATGCGCGTGCCTCCTGTGCGGTGGCGGCCGCCGCACAGACGAGCCCCGGCCCGTCCGCCCAGCGTGGTGTGCGGCCCTGCGACGGAGTGCCGCCGCCCGCCCAGTGGCCCGGTACATGCGCCTCTGCGGGATGGGCGAAGGGCAACGGTTCGCCGTCCTCGTTCACGGCCTCGCGCTGCACCGGGGAGTGCGAGATCAGCTCCAGGTAAATGCCGCGAAATGCCGTCAGGTTCTGTTCGATCGTGAAGAGTTCGAGCGCCCGGGCGCGCGCCGCGGCGCCCAGCCGTTCGCGGCGCTCCGGGTCGCGCAGCAGCGCGAGGCAGGCGTCCGCGAGCGCCCGCGGATTGCGCGGGGGCACGACGAGGCCCGTACCGCCGATGACTTCGACGACCGCGCCGACATCCGTCGACACCGTCGCGCGGCCGCAGAACATCGCCTCGACCAGGCTGATCGGGAAGCCCTCGACGACGCTGGACAGGACGACCACGCCTCCGGAGGCGTACGCGTCGGCTAGCTCGGGGGCCTCGGGCCCGCCGATCTCCTCGAAGGAGACGGGGTTGGTGCCGACGGCGTGCGCGTCGGCCGCCTCGTCCGGGAAGAGCTGGGCGGCCAGCGCCTTGCAGTGGGCGAGATACGTCGCCGCCTGGGGCCCCTGCACCGGCGCGCCGAACAGCCGCAGCCGCGCCCGCGGCTCCTTCTTGAGCACCTCGGAGAAGGCGTGGAGGAGCGCGATGAGGTCCTTGGCGGGCTCGATCCTGCCGACCCAGACGAGGGTGTGCGGGTCGCCGCTGTCCGCGCCCTCCCCCACCGCTTCCCCCACCGCCGCGAAACGATCCGCCTCCATGCCGGGGTAGACGGTCCGCAGCTTGGCGCGGTCGGCGCCGCACTTCTCCTGCCAGCGCCGTGCGTGCGTGTTGCCGGGCGTGATGACGGACGCCTGCGCGTACACCTCGGCGGCGAGCCGTCCTTGGAAGGCGGCGAGCAGGGCCCGTACCGGCGCGGTCAGCTCGCCGTCGCTCGCGGCCAGATAGTGCGCGCGCAGCTGTACGCCGTACTCCGTGACCAGCAGCGGGACGCCGAAGAAGCGTTTGGCCACCAGGCCGGACAGGGCGGCGGATCCACCGGAAGCGGCATGGCAGAGGTCGACCGCGCCGAGGCCGTCCTCGCCGTACCAGTCCAGGGAGAGCGGACGCAGCGCGCGCTCCAACTCGTCCGCGAAGGCGAGGTAGTCGGGGACGGTGGCGGCGTGCACGGTGCGGCGCGCGCCGGGGGCGCGGCAGGCGGATTCGAGGACCCGTACCGCGAGTTCGGAGCGGAGGGCCGCATAGAGGCCGCCGCTGTCGCGGGCGAGTCCGGCGAGCCCGTACAGCCCGTCGGCGAAGCCGTCGCCCTCGCCGCAGACAGCGGCGGCAAGCTCTTTGAAGTGGCCGACGAAGCGCCGTCGTTCACGCCGCCCGTACGTGCGCCCGTCGTCCTCGGGCGCCCACAGCGGTGCGGTACGCACGCGCTGCACCTGCGGCGGGAGCGGGATCCAGCCGTGGTCCTCCTGGCGCGCGCTGCGGCTCAGCGCGTAGACGTCGAACTCGTGCTGCGCGAGCCCGTGCACAAGCCGGTCGCACCACAGCCTCTGATCACCCGTCGCATACGGATAACCACCTTCCGTAAGCAGTCCGATCCGCACCAGTGCACCCCCGATCTCCCTTGTGGGCGGCCGCCGTTGGTCCGGCGACTCGCAGCGGGAAGAACGTAAGCCGGTACGCCGGTGGCGCGACGGACGGTTGTCCATCACGCCACCGGAAGGGGTGAATGCACGTAACTTTCCCACCCGGGTAGCGTTCTGTCGCGCTACGCGAGTATCTGATTACGGTGCGTCAGGCTGCGGCCAGCTCCTTGCGGCCGGAGCGGCGGGCCGCGGCGAGCACCGGGTACGACCCCGCCGCCGCTGTCAACGCATGGGGAGCCTGTGTGCGAGACACCTGTCCCGCATGCTGGACTCATCCGCCGCTGGACTCAACCGCCGGGGTGCACCCACGGGTTGGGCTTGCACTGGATCCCGTCCACGTCCAGGGACTTGGTCTGCTGCTGCATCACCGGCGCGAGCGCTCCCGGCGTGCGGCAGGTCACATGCCCGTACCCGAGCCGGTGCCCGACCTCGTGGTTGATGAGCATCTGGCGGTAGGGGAACATCGCCTTGTCGCCGTACGTCTCCGAACCCTGTGCCCAGCGGTACGCGTTGATCATCACGCGGTCGGTCGACGCGGAGTCGCAGCTGACATTGTCGACGGTCGTGTCCAGACCGGATTTGGCGCACCAGTCCGCCGTGGTCCCCGGACTCGCGAGCGTGATGACGAATTCCGGCTCGCCGGACGAGATCCGCTCGAAGGTCATGGCCCCGCCGTGCGCCCAGCTCCGCTCGTCGTTCAAGGTCTCCTGGACCGCTTTGGCGAACAGCGCGCCGTCCAGTCCGAGACCCTTCTCGACATCCACCCGGTAGCGGATCTTGCGACCCTTGCCCGGCGCCTTCTGGAAGCCGGGCACCGCCTCGAATTCACCGTCCGCCGTCAGTTTCGGATCGACCGAGAACTGAGTGGCCATCAGCTTCGCGTACGCGACCGGTGCGGCCGGAGCGGCGGGCGGCGCGCCCTTCGGCGGCACCTGCCGGCCGTTGGAGCGGGACGCCGGGCTCTGAGCGGCCCCCCGGTCCTCGCCCGCGGACTGCGCGCTCGGGGCGCCGGGCCCGTCGGTGGCGACCTGACCGGCCACGACGACCGCGAGAACGGTGGCCACCGCGGCGGCGGTGACCCCGGCGAGTGTGCGGCCCTTGCCGGCCTTGGCGGGCGGCTCTTCGGGCGCTTCCCCGTCGGCGTCGGGGACATCGGGCTCGGAGACGAGGTCGGGGACGTCGTCCCAGGAGGTGACGGAGGCGTACGGATCGGCCCCCCACTGGGCCCCCCGCGGACCTGGCACCCTGCCCTGCTGCGACAGCGCCTGTGACTGCGGCTGGTCGAACGCATCGACGAACTCTCGTCGCGGGCCCGGTATTCGCGCCCCCGTGGCGATCGTCCGCGGCGAGGCGACGGGTGTCTGCAACCGCTGCGCGCCCTGTCGGCCCTGTCCGCCCTGCCTGTTGTCGTACGGCTGCGGGACTCCCCAGCCGCCGCCCGCCTCATGCTGCTCGGGGTGCCCACCCCTGACCTGTGGCGGGCCGTACTCGGAGGAGCCGTATCCGGAAGGGACGTACCCGGAGGGGGTGTGCCGCTCGGAGCCCGTGGGCGCCGCCCCCCGCCCCCGCCGCACGCTGCCGGGGTCCGGGCCGAGGTCCTGTGGCCCACCGGCGGTCGATATGCCGGACTTCTCGTCCGATTCGGAGCCCCTCGGTGCGGGGCCTTTGCGGCTGTGTCGTCCCACGCCCCGATTCAGCTCCTGTCGAAGTCGTTCAGCAGTTCCCGGAAGGCCAGTGCGACCGTCTCCGGGTACTCCATCATGGCAACGTGCCCCGCGTCCGGGAGAGACAGCAGCCGGGAGTCCCGGAAGGCCGTCGCCGCCCTGCGCGCCATACGGTAGGCGACGAGCTGGTCCCGCCCCCCGTACACCAGGAGAGTCGGCGCCAGCACCCGCTCGGCCTGCCGCCACAGTCCGTGCTGGCCGCCGAGCGTGTACGCGTCGACGATGCCGCGCGCCGACCGGGCCATCACTTCCCAGAAGTACGGGAGCTGCATACGCCGCTCCATTTCCTCCACAGCATTGCGCAGCGCTTCCTCGTCGACCCGACTGGGGTCTCCGTAACAGAGCGCCATCACGCCTCTGGTGCGCTGCTCGGCCGTCCAGTCCTTGGTGAGTCTGCCGAACAGCGAGGCGACCCCGGGCAGCGCGAGCAGCGCGGTCGGCACGGCGGAGCGCTGGACACGCAGCTCGGGCAGAGCGGGCGAGACGAGGGTGAGGGTGCGCACCAGATCGGGCCTGACGGCCGCGACCCGGGTGGAGACCGCGCCGCCCAGGGAGTTCCCGAGCAGATGCACAGGCCCGCGCCCGGCCGCGTCCAAGTGCCGGATCACCGCCCGGGCATGCCCCGTGACCGAGTAATTGCCGTCTTCCGGCGGCGGCGAGTCCCCGAAGCCGGGCAGGTCGAGCGCCTCGCCGTCCACGACATCATCGAGCCGCTGCATCAGCGCCGACCAGTTCTGCGAGGAGCCGCCCAGCCCGTGCACGTACAGAGCGGGCGGCAGTCCGGTGCGCGCCGGGGGCCGGGATCTGACGGTGAGGGACAGCCCGGGCAGCGCGACGGAGCGCAGCTCCTCCCCCTCGGCGACCCGCACGGGCGCGACCTTGGGGGCCACCGCGGCGTTGATGGCGCGGACTCCCGGCAGCTCGGTCGAAGACATGCGGCAATGTTACGAGACGATCACACTCTGATTCGTGTGTTCGGCATCACACATCGCGTAGCGCCATGAATCAGGACCTCCTAGGCTCGTAGGAAAGGCAGCTCTCCATGGAAAGCGGTGCCGCATGCCTGTCGATCCCACCGACCCGGAGACCTTCGAGGACGAAGAGGGCCTGGGCGACGCCGCACTCGACGAAGAGGTGCCCGAGGCCGACGCCGCCGAGCAGCACACCGATATACAACCGGAACACGACGACCCGCTGACCGACATCGACCCGGAGACCGCGAACGAGGCCGATGCCGCGGAACAGGCCCGCGTCGTCTCTCTCGACGAGGACGACTACCGGTGACCTGCCCCTCTTTGCCCCCGAATCGGGAGCTACCCAGACCGTCCGGTCCGTGAAATTCTGCGTTCGCAGGACGCACAGCCGGGTTACCCAAAAGTACGATGGCGGCGCGGCGCACAGCGCGCACGGAACGAATTTTGGGAGGCGGCGTGACAGCCATCGAGCAGACAGAGGCAGCGCGCCCGCGGGGCACACGTCTGCCACGCCGAGCCCGCAGGAACCAGCTTCTGGGCGCTGCCCAGGAAGTCTTCGTGGCGCAGGGCTACCACTCGGCCGCCATGGACGACATCGCCGAGCGGGCCGGCGTCAGCAAGCCCGTGCTCTACCAGCACTTCCCGGGCAAGCTGGAGCTCTATCTCGCCCTGCTTGACCAGCACTGCGAATCGCTGCTGCACGCGGTCCGTACGGCGCTGGCGTCGACGACCGACAACAAGCTGCGCGTCGCCGCCACGATGGACGCCTACTTCGCGTACGTCGAGGACGAGGGCGGGGCCTTCCGGCTGGTCTTCGAGTCGGACCTGACGAACGAGCCCTCGGTGCGCGAGCGCGTGGACCGGGTCTCCCTCCAGTGCGCCGAGGCGATCTCGGACGTGATCGCCGAGGACACGGGCCTGTCCAAGGAAGAGTCCATGCTGCTGGCCGTGGGCCTCGGCGGGGTCTCCCAGGTGGTGGCCAGGTACTGGCTGTCCAGCGGCTCCGGCATCCCGCGCGACACGGCGGTGCAGCTGCTCACCTCCCTGACGTGGCGGGGCATCGCGGGTTTCCCGCTGCACGGCACAGAGCAGCACTGAGGCACTGCGGCGGCGCTGTCGAGGGGTGTTCGCTCCTGGCGTTGACCGCGGACGTCGGCCCCGTCCGTCGGCCGGGCTAATGTGTGCTGCGTACGGCGCGGCTGACCGCGCATCGCTGACCGTTCGGAGGGACATAGCCGTGGAGGTCAAGATCGGCGTGCAGCACGCGCCCCGGGAGATCGTTCTGGAGAGCGGGCAGTCCGCCGAGGAGGTCGAGCGCGCGGTGGGAGACGCGCTGGCCGGCAAGGCGCAGCTGCTCAGCCTCTCGGACGACAAGGGCCGCAAGGTCCTGGTACCGGCCGACCGGATCGCGTACATCGAGATCGGTGAGCCGGCGGCACGGCGCGTGGGATTCGGCGCGCTGTAGCAGGACGGCTCCGGCCACTGGAGCAGTACGCAGGAGGGCCCGGCGGGAATTCCCGCCGGGCCCTCCTTTTCTGCTCAGATCGGCTGCTCAGATCCGCTGCTCAGGTCGGCCGCTCAGGGAGGGTTGCGCTCCTCGGACGCCGGGTAGTACGGGCTACGACCGATTTGCCCGCCCCGACGTCCGTGAGGTGATCAGCAGTGCTGCTGGAAGCGCTCGGTTCAGTCCTGCTCGGACTCGCCCTCTCCTGGGCTGTTTCCCGTCATCTGCCCGACCGGCTCCCGGCACGCCGCGTGGTCTTCACAACTGGCCCGGTGGGCGCGCTGTTCGGCGCGTATGTGACGCACGCGGCGCTCGGTCCCGGTCACTTCCTGGCGACACTGGTGGGCGCGGCGGCCATCGGAGCCGTACTGCTCTCGCTGCTGATCCGGCCGTCAACGCGCCGCCTGCGCCGAGCGTTCCCTTTCTGAGGCCGCACGACGCGGCTTCCGCGAAGCCCGAGGAGCCGCGGAAGCCGCCGAAACCGCCGGAGTCTGCGAAACCTCCGCAATCGCCGGGGTCGCCCAGGCCGCCCAAGAGCTAGGCCGCGAGGCCCAGGGCCGCCATCCGCTTGGTGTGCGCCTCCGTGATCCTGGAGAACATCCGGCCCACCTCCGCGAGGTCGAAGCCGTCCGCCACACCGCCCACGAGCATCGTGGAGAGCGCGTCGCGGTCGGCCACCACGCGCTGCGCCTGGGAGAGCGCCTCGCCCATCAGCCGGCGCGCCCACAGCGCGAGCCGCCCGCCGACGCGCGGTTCGGCCTCGATCGCGGCGCGGACCTTCTCGACCGCGAAGTTCCCGTGGCCCGTGTCATCGAGCACGGCGAGCACCAGCGCGCGGGTGTCGGTGTCCAGCCGGGCCGCCACCTCACGGTAGAAGTCACTGGCGATCGAGTCGCCGACGTAGGCCTTGACCAGGCCCTCCAGCCAGTCGGACGGCGCGGTCTGGCGGTGGAAGTCGTCCAGGGCCTGGGCGAAGGGCTCCATCGCGGCGGTCGGCTCGGCCTCGATGGCGGTGAGCCGGTCGCGCAGCTGCTCGAAGTGGTGGAACTCGGCGGACGCCATCTTCGCCAGCTCCGCCTTGTCGCCGAGCGTGGGTGCGAGTTTGGCGTCCTCGGCCAGCCGCTCGAAGGCCGCGAGCTCGCCGTACGCGAGCGCGCCCAGCAGATCCACCACGGCGGCGCGGTACTGCGGGTCGGCGGACGCCGTGGCCCAGTCCTGGGCGGCGATCCCGGTGTGTTCAGTGGCGTTGTCAGGCGTCTCCATGAAGCGCACAATAGCCCGCTCGCCACAGGGCGGAAGGGGCTGGTCAGCCCCTTCCGCACCTCGGTTCCTACGATTTCACCCAACACACATGCGCGATTCCGGGGTACAGTGGTAATGCGCCTGTCGAGCGTTTTGGTTACTCGGCGGGCGATCGCAGTGTATGACTGGAGGATTTGCTCCTCCAGAGTCCCCTTGAGGATGCCCGGTCGGTGGCACGATCGGCTCCGAACCGACCGCCCTCCGCGCGGACCGTGCGCATAGTTGCGTATGACCGCAGATGAGGGGCCCCCTCAGCGGCACGAGCGCTCGAGCGACGGCAGTGGTCCCGCGCCATCCGGCCAACCCACGGCCGGCCCAGTACCCAGGTGCGGTACGACCCCCTTCGTTCGCCTCGCGCCGCGTCTCACAGAAGAGGCAAGCGCCCTGACTACGACTTTCCGGGATCTCGGGATCCTTCCCGAGACCGCCGAGGCCCTCGAAGCCGTCGGCATTCTGTCCCCGTTCCCCATCCAAGAGATGACGCTCCCCGTCGCGCTCTCCGGCAGCGATGTCATCGGCCAGGCCAAGACCGGCACCGGCAAGACGCTCGGTTTCGGCCTGCCGCTGCTCGAGCGTGTCACCGTCCCCGCGGACGTCGAGGCGGGTCGGGCGAAGCCCGAGCAGCTGACCGACGCCCCGCAGGCGTTGGTGGTCGTCCCCACTCGCGAGCTGTGCCAGCAGGTCACCAATGACCTGCTGACCGCCGGCAAGGTCCGTAACGTCCGCGTGCTCGCGATCTACGGCGGCCGTGCGTACGAACCGCAGGTCGAGGCGCTCCGCAAGGGCGTCGACGTGATCGTCGGCACCCCGGGCCGCCTGCTCGACCTGGCCGGCCAGCGCAAGCTCGACCTCTCGCATGTGCGCGCGCTCGTCCTCGACGAGGCCGACGAAATGCTCGACCTGGGCTTCCTGCCCGACGTCGAGAAGATCATCAACATGCTTCCGCCCAAGCGCCAGACGATGCTGTTCTCGGCGACCATGCCGGGTGCGGTCATCGGCCTCGCCCGCCGCTACATGTCGCAGCCCACGCACATCCGCGCGACCTCGCCGGACGGCGAGGGCGCGACCGTCGCGAACGTCACGCAGCGCGTGTACCGCGCGCACTCCATGGACAAGCCGGAGATGGTCTCGCGGATACTGCAGGCCGACGGCCGCGGGCTCGTGATGATCTTCTGCCGTACGAAGCGAACGGCGGCGGACATCGCCGAGCAGCTCGCACGTCGCGGCTTCGCCTCCGGCGCGGTCCACGGCGACCTGGGCCAGGGCGCGCGCGAACAGGCGCTGCGGGCCTTCCGCAACGGCAAGGTGGACGTCCTCGTCTGCACCGATGTCGCGGCGCGCGGCATCGACGTCGAGGGCGTGACGCACGTCATCAACTACCAGTCGCCCGAGGACGAGAAGACGTACCTGCACCGCGTCGGCCGTACGGCCCGTGCGGGCGCGTCCGGTACAGCCGTGACGCTGGTGGACTGGGACGACATCCCGCGCTGGCAGCTGATCAACAAGGCGCTCGACCTCGGTTTCAGCGACCCGGTCGAGACGTACTCCACGTCGCCGCACCTGTTCGAGGAGCTGGGCATCCCGGTCGGCACGAAGGGTGTTCTGCCGCGGGCGGAGCGCACCCGCGCGGGCCTGGCGGCGGAGGACGTCGAGGACCTGGGCGAGACGGGCGGCCGCGGCCGCAAGTCGTCGCCGTCCGCGGCCCCGACGCGGGAAGAGCGCGGACCGCGCACGCCGCGTCAGCGCCGCCGGACGCGGAGCGGCTCCACTCTCGACGCGCCGGAGCCGACGGTGACGCCGGACGCGCCGGACGCGACGGACACACCGGCCGCGCCCGACGCACCCGCTGAGCCGCGGACCCCGCGCCGCCGTCGCCGCACCCGCGTGGGAGCGCCGGCCGCGGTGGAGATGGTCGAGGCCGAGGTCGCGGTCGCGGTTGAGGTCGAGGCGGAGGTCGCGACGAAGCCGCGCCGCCGTACGCGCGCGGTGAAGGTCGCGGACCCGGTCGAGGCGGTGGCCACGGTCACGGCCGAGCCCGAGCCCGAGACGAAGCCCCGCCGCCGCACTCGCGCTGCCAAGCCGGTCGTCGAGGCGATCGTCGAAACGGCCGAGGCGGAAACGAAGCCGCGCCGCCGTACGCGGGCCGCCAAGCCCGTCGAGGCGGCCGTGGACACGCCCGAGGCGGAGACGAAGCCGCGCCGTCGCACGCGCACGCTGAAGGCGGCTCAGTCCGAGAGCTGACCGTCCCCCAAATGGCCCGGACCCGCGATGGGTCCGGGCCATTGGCTTTTCCCGGCCCGCCGTCCCGCTACGGCCGGGCGCGCGTGGGAGGTACCCCCATCCCGAACTGGGGGCAAGCCCCAGACCCGCCCCTACGCCCTGCGGGCGTGGGGGACCCCCAGTACGGCCTTCGGCCGTGTCCTCGCCGGACGGGCTTGATTTTCAAGCCCCGTGGGGGTCCCCCGGACGAAGTCTGGGGGAGATTGAGGCGCGGGGTCCGGGGCGGAGCCCCGGTTCGAGGGCGCGGGGTGGGGGAAATCTCCACCCCCGCTAGCCTCGTCGCATGAGTCGCCCGCCCACCTTCACCCCGCCCCCCTCCGTCCGCTCCCTCGACCTCCACACCTCCCGCGGCACCTTCGCCGTGCTCGATGCGCAGCCCGGCCCCGGCCGCCGCGCCGGCAGCCGCACCGCCCTCCTCCTTCCGGGGTTCGGCGGGAGCAAGGAGGACTTCATCGCCCTGCTGCAGCCCCTCGCCGAGGCCGACTACCGTGCCGTCGCCGTCGACGGTCGCGGGCAGTACGAGACCGCCGGGCCGGACGGCCAACAGGCGTACGCCCAGGAAGAGTTGGCCCGCGACGTGCTCGCGCAGGCCGAGGCGGTCGGTGGGCCCGTGCACCTCCTCGGGCACTCCCTCGGCGGGCAGATCGCCCGCGCCGCCGTCCTCATCGACCCCGCCCCCTTCCGCACGCTCACCCTCATGTCCTCCGGGCCCGCCCAGATCTCCCCCGGCCAGCAGCAGAAGGTCAAGCTGCTCTGCGACGCGCTCGCTGTCATGACGATGGATCAGGTCTGGGAGGCGATGAAGTCGCTCGACCCGCCCGAGGACGCGGACACCGGACCCGGCAACGGCGAGGACCTCCGTCGCCGCTGGATGCGCCACAACCCTGCCCAGCTGATCGCCACCGGCCGCCAGTTGACCGCGGAGCCGGACCGGGTCGACGAACTCGCCGCCGTACAGCCGCTGCCCAAGCATGTGGTCTCCGGCGAGCGGGACGACACCTGGCCGGTGCCGCTGCTCGACGCGATGGCGCGGCGGCTGGACGCTCACCGGACCGTGATCGCGGGCGCCGAGCACTCACCGAACACCGACCGCCCCAGCGAGACCGCCGCAGCCCTCGCCGCGTTCTGGGATCGGCACTGATCGAGTCGGTACGGAACGAGCCGGCACGCCGGTACGCCCGGTCCCGGCACGCCGGAACCGGGCGCGTCAGAACTGGGCCTGCAGGTGCTGCCAGAACCCGTCCCGCAGCGCCCGCCTCAGCACCGCATGCCCCCGCAGCGACCGCTGCAGCACCCTCTCCGCCTCGATCAGCAAGTCCTGGTCCACCGGACCCGGCAGATACGGATGGCCCGGCAGCAGCTCCACCATCGCCTCCCGCCCCCGCTCCCCCAGCCACGTCGCCGCGATCTGCGCCCCCACGAAGCGCACCTCGTCCCGCGACGGCGGCGGCGCGCCCTCGTTCTCGTACGTCGTGACCGGGCGGCGCGTGATGTAGGGCCGACAGAAGTCCAGGTCGAACGTCCGCTGACTGTCGACCTCCCACAGCAGCGGCTCCGCCTGATTGCGCCCCTCCGACGCCTCGATGCCCCACAGATGGACCCGCGCGCCGTACCCCTGCGCCGCCTCGACCGCCGAGACCAGGTCCTCGTCGCCGCCCACCAGCGCCGCGTCGCTGATCGCGCGGTGCCGGGCGAGTGACTCCAGGTCCGTACGGATGAGTGAGTCGACGCCCTTCTGCTGGTTGTTCGCGTTGAGGTTGCCCAGGCGCACCTTCACGTCCGGCAGCTCGGCTATGGACTGCTGCTCGGGGGTGTGGATACGGCGCCGTGCGCCGTCGTACCAGTACACCCGCAGCAGCCTGCTGTCCGCGAAGATCGTGCGGGCCTTGTCGATGAAGGCCTCGATCAGACCCTCCGCGTCCAGGTCGAAGGAGCGCCGGTCCTCGGTGCCCGCCACAAGCAACCCGGCCGCAGCATAGACGTAACCCGCGTCCACGAAGATGGCGTGGGTGGAAGGCGTCTTGGCGACCTCGGCGAGCATGCGATGGAGCAGCTCGTTGGTGCGCTCCAGGCGGGCGCCGATGTCATTGATCTCTGCGTCGTCCATACGGTGCTCATTCATACGGTGCTCATTCTCCGTGGCCGCGCCGCAGCCTGCCAGTAGTTAGGCATCCAAAAAATTTCCTTAGCGTAGGGAATGTTTGCAGGGTGCATCCCGTTGAACACGTACAGAACACAGACGGACAACCGTCGCCATCAGTTCTCCAGCAGGAGGATCAGACGAAGGGAGAAGCCATGCGCTTCGAGATCATGCGACTGGACGACGTCGACGGCACCGCCGTGGACAGCACCGTCGTAGACGCCGCCTCCGTCAACCGGATCGTGCAACAGGCCGCCTCGACCGGCCAGCGCATCTATATCCGACCGGCCGAATCCATGGCTTCGTAACACTTGACGACGTAGTGATGTGACGCACTTCGCCCCCGTACGGAATGTCCGTACGGGGGCGAAGTACGTTCGGCACACCGGCCTCAAGCCCCCTGGATGACTTGGGTGACGCCGTTGATGATCTGCTGCACGGCGATCGCGGAGAGCATCATGCCCGCGAGCCGGGTCACCAGCACCACACCGCCGTCCTTGATCAACCGGATGATCAGCAGCGAGTAGCGCATGGTCAGCCAGAGCACGACGTGCATCGCGACGATCGCCGCCCAGACCGAGATCTGCTGGGACGTGCCGTCCGCGTGCTGCACGGCCAGGATCACCGAGACGATCGCCCCCGGCCCGGCGAGCAGCGGCATGCCGAGCGGTACGAGCGCGACATTGACGTCCTTCGTCTGCTTGGGCTCGTCCGTCTTGCCGGTCAGCAGGTCGAGCGCGATGAGCAGCAGAAGCAGACCGCCCGCGATCATCAGCGCCGGTACGGAGACATGCAGGTAGTCCAGGATCTGCTGGCCCAGAATGCCGAAGACGGTGATCACGCCGAAGGCGACGGCAACCGCCTGCCAGGCCATCCGGCGCTGCACTTTGGCGGGCCGCCCGGAGGTCAGGGCGAGGAAGATCGGGGTGATCCCGGGGGGATCCATGATCACAAAAAGGGTCAGGAAGAGGGAGCCGAAAACGGCAGCGTCGAACACAGTGAGGGCCTAGCGGGAAGAGGGGTCGAACAGGGAGGGCGAGGTCAGGCGGGGCGTCCGCCCGTGCCCGGCACCGGGAAAGCGCCGGTCGCGCGCCGCGTGATCTCGCCGTAGATCTCCGGGTCGGTGGTGTAGTCGCCGAGCCGGCAGGTCTTGCGGGAGCCGTGGTAGTCACTGGATCCGGTGGCCAGCAGCCCGAGGTCGGCGGCGAGGCCGCGCAGATGGGCCCGGGTCGCCTCGTCGTGGTCCATATGGTCGACCTCGATGCCGTCGAGGCCGTACGCGGCGAGGTCTGCTATCGCGGCCTCTGGCACCGTCTTGCCGCGCTTGACTGCGAGCGGGTGCGCGAAGACGGTGACCCCGCCCGCGGCCTTGACCAGGCGGATCGCCGTGAACGGGTCGAGCTCGTGCTTGGTGATGTGCGCACGGCCGCCGTCGGCGATCCACTGGGGCGTGAAAGCGTCCGAGACAGTCGGCACGACGCCGAGCTCCACGAGCGCGGTCGCGATGTGCGGTCGGCCGACCGAGCCCTCCCCGGCGATACGGGCGACCTGGGCCCATTCGATCGGGACGCCCAGTTCCTGGAGCTTGGCCACCATCGCCTGGGCGCGCGGCACCCGGTCGTCCCGTACGAGCTCACGCTCGCGCAGCAGCTCCGGCTCGTCGGCGTCGAAGAGATACGCCAGCAGATGCAGGCTCACTCCGTCGATACGGCAGGAGAGCTCGGCGCCGGTGACCAGGGTCACGCCCTCGGGGAGCGCGGCGATCGCCTCTGCGTGACCGCGGGTGGTGTCGTGGTCGGTCAGCGCTACGACGTCCAGTCCGGCCGCTGCGGCGCCCAGCACCAGCTCGGAGGGGGTGTCCGTACCGTCCGAAGCAGTGGAGTGGGTGTGCAGATCGATGCGCACGACGCGTAACTCCAGGGTGGGGGCACCTCCCAGGCGAAGCTCTGGGGGAAGACGGGCAAGGGGACGGTCCAGTGTATCGGGGATTCGAACAGCCCCGCTTCGCCCGCATCAGCCGGCTCAGCCCGCTTCAGGCCGGCTCAGCCCGCTTCAGTCCGGCTCAGTCCGCTTCAGTCCGGCTCAAGTCCGGCTCAGGACAGCAGGCGGGGCGACAGCGCTCCGCAGGGCAGCAGTTCCACCTCCGCGCCCGCGTCCCGCAGATCCGTCAGCACCAGCTCGTCGTACATCAACAACCCTGACTGCTCAGGCCAGACGACCGCCCACAGCCACAGCCCGCGTGCCTCGCCCGCGAAGACCGCGCGGTCATCGGGGGCGTCGCTGACATGCCACAGCGGGGTGGGACGTCCCGCTGCGAGCACCTTGGTCTGCGGCGGCTTGTCGACGCAGATGTGCGGGCCGGGATCCGGTCCGTCCATCCCCGCGTAACGCGCACCGAGGCCGACGCCCAGTTCCTCGGCGATCAGCAGCAGTTCGCCCATACCGCCGAGCGGGCCGGGCCCCGAGCAGGCAACTGCCGTCGCACGACCGCCACTTCGGTCGTCCCCCGCATAGGCGACGCCGGTGAAGAGCCAGCCGACAGGCAACGGCCAGGGCATCCAGACAGGGACTTTCGCGCGGTGCACGACCACCCCGAGGGCCTCGACGCTGGGCGGGATCACCGGCTGCAGCGGATGCACCGCACCGTGCACATCGCACTGCCAGGAGTCGGCAAAGAGACCGGGCGCCCTGACCCGGCCACCGCACTTCGGGCAACTGGGTTCGCCCCTCATAGCGACCAACGGTCCTCCCCGGCCGTCGCCCCGTCAAGGACGATCACCCGTCCGGCGCGTACCCTCACCAGGCGAAATTAGATGCATTCTACAATCATTAGGATGTCTAGCTTATTGCTTGCATGTCGCACCCATTCGGCGGAGCGCTCCAGGTCACCCACCGACGGGGGACGGTGTGACGGTCTTCACCAACTGGCCTGAAATCAGTCGAGAGTTACGGACCTGCGCAGCGGATCGCGAAGATCCGTGCCGCGCGACAGCCACCGCTCCTGGAGCTCCTGCGCGCCGTGCACCCGCTTCCAGGCCGCCTCGTTCGACGTCATCGGTAGCAGCGGAAGGAAGCGCACCGGATCCATCTGCCCGCCCAGCTCCAGGTCCTCGACGAGCCCGCCCGGCTCGGCGACGAGCACCGAGCTGAACGGCGCGGCCGGCCACAGCGGACCGCCGACGTCCAGTGAGGCGCCCGGCGCCACGACCACGCCCTCGACCTGCGGGGACGCGGCCAGTACGGCAAGCGGCCGCAGCACCTTGTCGGTGTCGGCGAGCCCGGCCCGTACGGAAAGAACCAGCTCGGCGCGCGGCCCCTGCACCGGGTCGGCGAGAGCCGCGGTGGGGTCCGTCATCGGGTGGGCGGACATGCCGAGAGTGGCGTACCGCACGATGCCCGCTTCGCCGCTCGGGTCAACGAACCGGAGCACCTCGATACGGTCCGTACCGAGGAAGGTCACCGCGGCGCGCGCGTCCGGTTCGCCAAGTGCCGTACGCAGCCGGGCCTCGACCAGAGCAAGAACATCTTCCATGTCGCGAGCATAAATGGCGTAAGG
The DNA here is from genome assembly GCF_042888505.1 of Streptomyces sp. NPDC002870. Classification (NCBI taxonomy): domain Bacteria; kingdom Bacillati; phylum Actinomycetota; class Actinomycetes; order Kitasatosporales; family Streptomycetaceae; genus Streptomyces; species Streptomyces sp. NPDC002870. Next base: position 39,087 of record NZ_JBIAPW010000002.1, on the reverse strand, counting down.
AATGGGCAAGCGAAGGGATTGACCCTCAGTCGGCTGATAGTCTTGGCCGCTGGTCGGGACGGGCACGCTGGTGGGGGTACCCCCCAGGCGGAGCTCTGGAGGAGTTGCTCTCAGGTCCCGACGACACGTCATCCCCCACGGGGGACCGGCTGGAGGAGGTGGGGCTGCGGTGGATCGAAGTCGACCGGTCAGTACCAACCGCTCTTCCGCACGGCACCTTTCCTCTGTGATCTGAGGCCTTCCCGCACGGGGCCCATGGCATTTCGCACGACGGAAGAGCACTTCGTTTTTGCCTGTCTGTAGCGAACGCCGTCACCGCGATCCCGCGGTGCCGCCCGCTTTGCGGACGTACGCATCACGTCCTCATTCCGGGCTGTGCCACGCCACTCGTACGACGGCCTCTCCGTGAAGGAGCCTGCCATGTCGATGATCCGTGAACTGCGTGAAGCAGTCCGTCCGTCCCTGCGCAAGAGCAACGCCCCCTACAGCACGTACGACGCCACCCGCGACCCGTCCGCCTCCAGCGCGGTCGTCGACTGCGCCGTCTACCGCGATGGAAAGCGGATGGAGAGCGCGACCTGCCAGACGCCGCACGAGGCGATGCTGCGGGTGCGCGAGGGCGGCGGCTTCGCGTGGATCGGGCTGCACGAGCCCACAGAGGCCGAATTCGCCGGTATCGCGGCGGAGTTCGGGCTGCACCCGCTGGCCGTCGAGGACGCGGTCCACGCCCATCAGCGGCCCAAGCTGGAACGGTACGACGACACGCTCTTCACCGTCTTCAAGACGATCCACTACGTCGAGCACGCCGAGCTCACCGCGACGAGCGAGGTCGTCGAGACCGGCGAGGTGATGTGCTTCACCGGCCGGAACTTCGTCATCACGGTGCGGCACGGCGGCAAGGGCTCGCTTCGGGCACTGCGGCACGGGCTGCAGAAGGACGCCGAGCTGCTCGCCAAAGGGCCTTCGGCCGTGCTGCACGCCATCGCCGACCATGTCGTCGACGGGTACATCGCGGTGGCGGCGGCGGTGCAGGACGACATCGACGAGGTCGAGATCGATGTCTTCTCCGCGCCCTCGAAGGGCAGCACGCGCGGCGGCGACGCGGGGCGGATCTACCAGCTCAAGCGTGAGGTGCTGGAGTTCAAGCGGGCCGTCTCGCCGCTGCTGCGGCCGATGGAGCTGCTGAGCGAGCGGCCGATGCGGCTGGTCGACCCGGACATCCAGAAGTACTTCCGCGATGTCGCCGACCACCTCGTGCGGGTGCAGGAGCAGGTCGTCGGCTTCGACGAGCTGCTGAACTCGATCCTTCAGGCCAATCTGGCGCAGGCGACGGTCGCGCAGAACGAAGACATGCGCAAGATCACGTCCTGGGCGGCGATCATCGCCGTGCCGACGGCGGTCTGCGGGGTGTACGGCATGAACTTCGACCACATGCCGGAGCTGCACTGGAAGTACGGCTATCCCATGGTGCTCACCGGCATCGTCGGCGTCTGCCTCGCGATCCACCGCACCCTCAAGCGCAACGGCTGGCTGTAGCCCCGGCAGCTGTCGTTAAGCTGCGGGCATGACAGACATGCTGCTCGGCCAGGCCCTCATCGAGGAGGCCACGAAGAAGTCCGGCCTCATCTGGGTGCGCGGCGAGGGACCCGCGAGGGCCCTGTGGCACGTGTGGCACGAGGGCGCGGCACACGTCGTCGGCGACGGCCCCGGCGAGCAGCCACTGCCGCAGCTGGTGAACGGTGGTACGGCGGAGGTCACCGTACGCAGCAAGGACAAGGGCGGCCGGCTGATCGCCTGGACGGCGGCGGTTCGCGAGCTGGAGCCGCACTCCGAGGCGTGGGAGTCGGCCGTCGCGGAGCTGAAGGGCAAGCGTCTGAACGCGCCGGACGCGGAGCAGATGACGGAGCGATGGGCACGGGAGTGCCGGGTGCTGCGGCTGGAGCCGAAGGACGCGGGCACGGAGCTGCCGGAGGGCTCGGGGGCGGCCGCGCCCCTGCCGACGCCGGCGACGACGCGGCAGCCCGCACCGGCGGCTCTGCCGAGGCTGCTGCTGAAGCGCAAGAAGAAGCGCGGCTAGCCCCGGCAGGGGCTTTGTCCTCAATCGCCGGACAGGCTTGAAAATCAAGCCTGTTGGGGGTCCCCGGGACGAAGTCCGGGGGAGATTGAGGACCGGGATCCGGGGCGGAACCCCGGCAGGGGTCCGGGGCGGAGCCCCGGGGAACAGCTAGTCGCTGGTCTTCGGCAACTGGCGGCCGTAGTCGACCGTTTCGTCCTTCGCCGGCGCCGCCAGCGCGAAGTCCTTGTCCCAGTCCCCCAGCGTCAGCACCCCCGCGCCGCCCGCCCTCGCGAACTGGAGCGGGTACGGCTTCCCCTCCAGCGAGACGTCGAGCGTGCCGCCCGCGCCCTCGCCCGCCATGACCTTGATCGTGCGGACGCCGCCCACCTGTGTGCGGTCGCCCTTGCTGAGGTCGCCCTGCATACCGAGCAGCCCCTCCAGCAGCACATCCATGTCCGTGAAGCCACGGAACTGGTTGTACGCCGGGTCCCCCTCCGGCACCTTCACGTACTTGTCGTCGAGCTTGCCCGCCGCCTCGGCGTCCGTCTTGCTCGGCTTCTCCTCGCCCTTGTCGCCCCCGCCGCTCCAGAAACCGGCGTCGGCCTTCAGATAGAGCGCCTTACCGACCCGCAGCAGCTCGAAGGTGTTGTCCTTCGAGGTGACGGAACCGGTGCCGCCGTCGTGCTTGAGGCGCATGTTCAGCTTGTACGTGCCGCCCTTGCTGACCAGCGTCCCGGAGAGGCGTACCGACACCGCCGCGTCTGCCGCCGCACGTGCCTTCGTCTCGATCTCGGCGGCGCTGAGCCTGCCGACGCCATTGGTCCCCGCGTCCGGATCCTCGCTGCCGCATGCCGTGAGCGCCACGGTCAGCCCGGCACACAGCACCAGGGGGAGCGTGACCCGGCGGGCCTGGGAAGCCGGAGGGAGGGGAGTCACAAGCGCACTGCCTCTCATCTGCTTGTCGTTGGTGGCAGACCGCAGCGTACCTGTGCGGAGGGCACCGATCCGCAGAGAGCCGTACGGACGCCAGCCAGGGGCGGCCCAGAAGGGTACGGGCTAGCCTGAAGCCGTCAAACACTGGCATTCAGCGTCAGATGTCCCGGCGAAGAGGAGGCGCGGAGCATGCCCGCAGGCGCCCCCCGGATCTTTGTCTCCCACCTCGCCGGCGTGCCTGTCTTCGACCCGCAGGGAGACCAGGTGGGACGCGTCCGCGACCTGGTCGCGATGTTGCGCGTGGGCCGCCGTCCGCCGCGGCTGCTGGGCATGGTCGTCGAGGTGCTCAGCCGCCGCCGGATCTTTCTGCCGATGACGAGGGTGACCGGCGTGGAGTCGGGCCAGGTCATCACCACCGGCGTGCTCAACATGCGCCGTTTCGAACAGCGCCCCACCGAGCGTCTGGTGCTCGGCGAACTGCTCGACCGACGGGTTCGGCTCGCGGACACCGGCGAGGAGGCCACCGTGCTCGACGTGTCGATCCAGCAGCTGCCGGCCCGCCGCGACTGGGAGATCGACAAGGTCTTCGTACGCAAGGGCAAGTCCGGGGCGCTGCGCCGCAAGGGACAGACGCTGACCGTCGAGTGGTCCGCGGTCACCGGGTTCTCGCTGGAGGAGCACGGACAGGGCGCCGAGAGTCTGCTGGCGACCTTCGAGCAGCTGCGCGCCGCCGACCTCGCCAATGTGCTGCACCACCTCTCTCCCAAGCGGCGTGCCGAGGTCGCCGCGGCCCTCGACGACGACCGGCTCGCAGACGTGATGGAGGAGCTGCCCGACGACGACCAGGTGGAGATCCTCGGCAAGCTGAAGGACGAGCGGGCGGCGGACGTCCTGGAGGCGATGGACCCGGACGACGCGGCCGACCTGCTCTCCGAGCTGCCCGAGGAGGAGAAGGAGCGGTTGCTGGCGCTGATGCGGCCGGACGACGCCGCTGACGTGCGCCGACTGCTGGCGTACGAGGAGCGCACGGCGGGCGGTCTGATGACCACTGAGCCGATCGTGCTGCGGCCGGACGCGACGGTCGCGGACGCGTTGGCGCGCGTACGCCAACAGGACCTCTCCCCCGCACTCGCCGCGCAGGTGTATGTGTGCCGGCCGCCCGACGAGACGCCGACCGGCAAGTACCTCGGCACGGTGCACTTCCAGCGGCTGCTGCGGGACCCGCCGTTCACGCTGGTCAGCTCGATCGTGGACAACGATCTGGCGCCGCTCTCGCCGAACGCCCCGCTGTCGGCGGTCACCAGCTATCTCGCGGCGTACAACATGGTCGCGGCGCCGGTCGTGGACGAGATCGGTTCGCTGCTGGGCGCGGTGACCGTCGACGACGTGCTCGACCATCTGCTGCCGGACGACTGGCGGGAGACGGACTTCGAGGAGTCCCTCCGCGAGGAGTCCGGCCATGGGTAGCGGCAGCGAGTACGGACTGAGCGAACGCGGCGAGCCGAAGGAGCGCACGCCGTCCGGAGCGGGTGCCGCGCCGCGTCACCGGGTCAGGCTCGACCAGCCGCGCGCGCCGCGGCGCATCCTGCTGCCGGAGTACGACCCCGAGGCCTTCGGCCGGTTCTCGGAGCGGATCGCCCGCTTCCTGGGGACCGGACGGTTCCTGGTCTGGATGTCGTTGACGGTCCTCGTGTGGGTGGTCTGGAACGTCTTCGCGCCGAAGGCCTTGCGTTTCGACGAGTACCCGTTCATCTTCCTGACGCTGATGCTGTCGCTCCAGGCCTCGTACGCCGCCCCGCTGATCCTGCTGGCACAGAACCGGCAGGACGACCGGGACCGGGTCACGCACGAGCAGGACCGCAAGCAGAACGAGCGCTCCATCGCCGACACGGAGTATCTGACGCGGGAGATCGCGGCGCTGCGGATGGGTCTGGGCGAGGTCGCCACCCGGGACTGGATCCGCTCCGAGTTCCAGGACCTGATGAAGGACATGGACGAGCGGCATCTATTCCCGCACGACGGCTCCCGCGGGAGTGATGAAGGCGACCGCTGACCGCCCTTTCCGGCAGTGGGCGTCAGCGCCGTACCATCGTCCGTATGGTTACGGAAGACGCGGTGCTTGAAGCACTGGCGACGGTGAACGACCCCGAGATCCACAAGCCGATCACCGACCTCGGCATGGTCAAATCGGTCGAGATCGGGGCGGATGGTGCGGTCGCCGTCACGGTGTACCTCACCGTCTCCGGCTGCCCGATGCGCGAGACGATCACCAAGAATGTGACCGACGCGGTCGCGCGCGTCGACGGCGTCACGCGCGTCGACGTCACGCTGGACGTGATGAGCGACGAGCAGCGCAAGAACCTCGCGTCCTCGCTGCGCGGCGGGACCGCCGAGCGCGAGGTGCCCTTCGCCAAGCCCGGCTCGCTGACCCGCGTCTACGCGGTCGCCTCCGGCAAGGGCGGCGTCGGCAAGTCCTCCGTCACCGTGAACGTTGCGGCGGCGATGGCGGCCGACGGGCTGAAGGTCGGCGTCGTCGACGCCGACATCTACGGACACAGCGTGCCGCGGATGCTGGGCGTGGACGGCCGTCCCACCCAGGTCGAGAACATGATCATGCCGCCGTCCGCGCACGGTGTGAGCGTGATCTCCATCGGCATGTTCACCCCGGGCAACGCCCCGGTGGTGTGGCGTGGGCCGATGCTGCACCGCGCGCTCCAGCAGTTCCTCGCCGACGTGTACTGGGGCGACCTGGACGTGCTGCTGCTCGACCTGCCGCCGGGCACCGGCGACATCGCGATCTCGGTGGCGCAGCTGGTGCCGAACGCCGAGATCCTGGTGGTCACCACCCCGCAGCAGGCGGCGGCCGAGGTCGCAGAGCGGGCCGGCTCCATCGCCGTACAGACGCACCAGAAGATCGTCGGCGTCGTCGAGAACATGTCGGGTCTGCCGTGCCCGCACTGCGACGAGATGGTCGATGTCTTCGGCTCGGGCGGCGGGCAGCGGGTCGCCGAGGGGCTGACGAAGACGACCGGCGCGGATGTGCCGGTGCTGGGCTCCATCCCGATCGACGTACGGCTGCGCGAAGGCGGCGACGAGGGCAAGCCGGTCGTCCTGACCGACCCGGACTCACCGGCGGGCGCGGCGCTGCGGGACATCGCGGCCAAGCTGGGGGGCCGTCAGCGCGGCCTGGCGGGCATGTCGCTGGGAATCACCCCGCGCAACAAGTTCTAGGCGCTTGCCACCGATCGCCGGACGGGCTGGAAATCAAACCCGTCCGGCGATTGAGGACGAACCGGCTGCCGGCCGGCCCCGGCAGCCGTCGCGGTCACCGTGCTGGACGCACGCGACCAGAGGTACCCGACTGGACGTACCCGACTGGACGTACGCGACTAGACGTACGCGCCGAGATCCTGGACCGCCGAGAAGCCCAGCCCGTACGCGCTCATCCCACGCCCGTACGCGCCGATGTGCACCCCGGCCCGGGTCGAGCCGGCCAGCACCCAGCCGAACTCCGACTCGCGGTAGTGGAAGGTCGTCGGCACCCCGTCGACCGGCAGCGAGAGCATCGACCAAACCGGTCCGGCCAGATCGTCGGCCAGCTCGAACGCGGTCTCGGTCTGCTGGTCCAGCCAGTCGTCGCGCAGCGAGTGGTCCAGTTGGGCGGGCCAGGTGTAGGCCAGCAGCCCCGAGCCGGCCAGCCAGGCCGCGGAGGAGACCGTGGTGGCGTCCAGTACGCCGGTGCCGTCGCCGCTGCGCCGCACCGGGCTGGCCACCACGGTGATGACCGCGGCGAAACGCTCTTTCTCAGCGCCGGCGGCTTCCGACCGTATCGACGGCTCGTCGCCGTGGCCGACCGCACCGTGCTGGACCGTGCCGTCCGCCGCGATGCCGACCTGCATCAGCCAGCGTGGGCCGGTGAATGCCTCGTCCAGCCCGTACCAGGGGAAGGACGCACGCCGATAGTCGTCGACCACGCGCTGGGCCGACGTTCCCGCAGGCGCCGCCGCGAGCGGGGGCTCCCCGTCGGGGGCATGGGGATCGCCGACCGTGCCTTGCGCTCCTAGTCGACTTGTCGTCTCCATCTACCCGGCCGCCTCCTCTGTGTCCGAGGCCCGGAGCGGACCCGCCCCCCTCGGGCGTCCTCGCTTCCGGACAGATGGAGAGAATAGCCACCCTGTCCCGGCTCGCAGGGATTGAGGGGCTCAGGTCGCGTCTGCGTCGAAGGGCGGGCGCTCGTCCTGAAGGGGCTTTTCGCGCTTCTTGAGCAGGTCGGGGGTGCCCGGCGAGCCGTTGACGGCGGCGGGGACCGACGTGTCGGATTCCGTGCCGTTCACCGCGTTGGCGACCTCGTTGATCTCCTTCTTGAGGTCGAAGCTGCTGCGGAGGTCCTTGAGCTCTTTGAGGTCGTCGTTGTCGTTCAGCTGCTTGCGGATGAACGTCTTGGGGTTGAGGTCCTCGAAATCGAAGTCCTTGAACTCCGGGCCCAGTTCGCTGCGGATGTCGTGCTTCGCGCTCTCGGAGAACTCCCGGACCTTCCGGATGAAGCGGCTGGCGTCCTGGATGACTTTCGGCAGCTTGTCCGGGCCGAAGATGAGCACGGCGAGCACCACGAGCGCCACCAGCTCCAGTGCGCCTATGTCATTGAACACCCTGCTGCTCCTCGTGTTCTCTGCGGCCCGCAGGTCGGATGGGGTCCGGGCCCGATCCACGGTACCCGCCGGAACTGTCCGCACGGTACCTTCCGACGAACTGTGCCGGGACCGGTCCCGCGGGGGTTCCCCTGTCTGTCATGTGCCGTCCGCGGAGCCGAGCGTGAGCGTCATCGTCCGTTCATTGCCGCCGCGGACCAGGGTGAGCTCCAGCCGGTCGCCCGGGCGGTGCGAGCGGATCTTCACGATCAGCTCCTCGCCGCTGTGCACCCGCTGGCCGTCGACCTTGGTGATGATGTCGCCCGGCTTGATCCCCGCCTTGGCGCCGGGGCCGCCCGAAGTGACGGACGGACTGCCGTCCTTGCCCTTCTCGCCGACACGTGCGCCGTCGCCGGTGTACTTCATGTCCAGGCTGACGCCGATCACCGGGTGGGTGGCCTTGCCGGTGTTGATCAGCTCTTCGGCGACGCGCTTGCCCTGGTTGATGGGGATCGCGAAGCCGAGTCCGATGGAGCCGGCCTGGCCGCCCTCGGGGCCCGCGCCGGAGTCCGCTGCGCGGATCGCGCTGTTGATGCCGATGACCCGGGCCTTGGTGTCCACCAGCGGACCGCCTGAATTGCCGGGGTTTATCGGAGCGTCGGTCTGCAGCGCGTCGACATAGCTGACATCGCTGCCGTCGCCCTTCTCGCCGCCCGCGGTGATGGGGCGCTCCTTGGCGCTGATGATGCCGGAGGTCACGGTGTTCTGGAGGTCGAAGGGTGCGCCGATGGCGACGACCGGATCGCCGACCTGGACGTTGTCGGAGTTCCCCAGGGGCAGCGGCTTGAGGCCGGAGACGCCAGAGACCTTGACGACGGCGAGGTCGTAGCCGCTGTCCTTGCCGACGAGCGTCGCCTTGGCGGTCTCGCCGCCGCTGAAGGTGACGGAGATGTCGCCGGCCGAGCCCGCCGGGTCGACGACATGGTTGTTGGTCAGGATGTGGCCCTGCTGGTCGAGCACGAAGCCGGTGCCGGTGCCCTGTTCGCCGCCGCCGCTGACGTGGAGCGTGACGACGCTCGGCAGCGCACTTGCTGCGATGCCCGCGACGCTGTCCGGGGGGCGGTTGCCGTTGTCCTTGGACGCCTGCGGGAGTTCGACCTGGGTGATGCCGCCGTTGCGTTCGATGTACGCGCCTATGCCGCCGCCGATGCCGCCTGCGACGAGAGCCAGCAGGACCGCCCCGACCAGCAGCGAGCCGCCCCGGCGCTTCTTCCTGGTGGGCTCACCGGGGTGGGTCAGCGGCTGACCGGGCGCGCTCCAGGGGTCGTACTGCAGCCAGTGGGAGGTCGGGGGCTGGGCCTGGGGCTGGTGGGCGTGGGGCTGCTGGGCGTGCGGCTGCTGGGCGTGCGGCTGCGGCGCTCCGGGCCCCGGCGGTGCGTACCCGCCGCCGGTGCCCGGCGCGGTGCCGTTCGGCGCCGGGGAGTACTGCGGCGGTACGGGAGTGCCCTGCGCCGGAGTCGGCATCGGCCGCTGTACGGGAGGCGCGGGCGCCCACGGCCCGGGTCCGCCGTACGGCGGGGTGCTGTAGGCGTCGGGCTCGTGCAGCGGCTGCGGCCTGCCCGGCGCCGGCGTGGGCGGCAGCTCCGCCGTCACCTCGGTGTCCGCGGTCACCGAGGCGTCCTCGGGCACCTGAACCGGAACCGGAACACGTGCCGGCACAGGCTCCGACACCGACACCGACTCCTGTGTCTCAGGCTCGGGCTGGGTCGCACGTCCCGCACTGGGCCGGCTCCACCACTTCGCCTTCGGTCCGGTGGGCTTCCCGTCGTCCATGCTCTCCCCGCAAACTGCCGGCCACTGCGCACCCCCACGGGGCACCCCTCCGAGGATTCAACCAGGTTTGCGAATCTCCGCGCAGTGTCCTGCTCAGCGCCGGGACGACAGGGGCAGAGCGGATTGGGTCGGGGCAGCGAGATGCGTGGGCACGGGTGTGGCGCTCGGGGTGAGCCCGGGGGCGGTAGCGAGCTGGAATGCCGCGCCCGTCGGACGTATCAGCGGCGGGGAGTAGGAGGCGCCGGTCAGCATCGGGGCCGAGAAGGGGTGGCTCAGCGGCGCCGGGGCCAGCAGGCTGGGCGCCCCGGCGACGGCAGGGCGGTTGTCCGACCTGACCAGGGCGTTTCCTGCGGTGCGGCGGCGCTCGGTCTCGGCGCTCCTGGGGTTGCCCGCCGCGGTGTTCCCGCCGGTGGCGCCCGCGGTCGGGGTCGCGGCCCGCAGCGGCGTGACGTTGCGGCCCGCGCCCTCGCCCCTGGGTCCGGCCTGGACCGAGGCGTCGAGCGGCAGTGCCCCGCCGAGGGCGAATGCCGCGAACGACACCGCGCTGGCCGCCGCGAAGGCGAACCTCCTCGCGCGCCATGGCGAGCGCTCCGCTTCCGTACGCCCCACGTCATGGATCCGGAAGCCGCTGCCGGAACCGCCGGGAAGCACGCTCGCGTGTGGGCCCGCGGGAACATATCCGAACGTCTGCGTACGGGACTCACCGGAGTCCCGGCCCCGTCCCGACGAGGCGTTCAGCGCTCCGAACACCCCGTCGCCACCGAGCCGCCCCCCGTCGAACGGTCCACCCCGGCCGTCATCGCCTCCGGGGCCCGCGGGCAGCCCCTGGAGCCGCGCGAGCAGCCCTTCGGAGGGCGGCGGCGGCGCGGTGTGGGCGAAGACGTTCTTCAGGCGGCGCTGGGCGTCGGCCTCGGCCTTGCACTTGGGACAGGTCGCCAGATGGGCCAACACCCGGTCCCGGACGTCGTGTTTGAGCTCACCGTCGATCAGCGCGGCGAGCCGATCCCCCAGATGCTGCTCCGCAGGGGTGGGGCTGGAGCCACTCACGCCGGTCCGACCTCCCCTGCCAGGCCGACCACACCCGCCAGCGAGCGCTGCTCGGCACGTGCCTCGGGCGAACGGTGCTGCAGAGCCTTGCGCAGATGGGACCGGCCGCGGTGGATCCGGCTGCGGACCGTGCCGAGCTTGACGCCCAGGGTCGCGGCGATCTCCTCGTACGAAAGCCCCTCGATGTCGCAGAGCACCACGGCGGCGCGGAACTCCGGCGCGAGGGTGTCCAGCGCCTGCTGCACATCGGCGTCGAAGTGGGTGTCGTTGAAGACCTGCTGCGGGGACGGCTCACGGCTGGGCAGCCGCTCGGCGGCGTCGTCGGCGAGCGCGTTGAAGCGGATCCGCTGCTTGCGACGGACCATGTCCAGGAAGAGGTTGGTGGTGATGCGGTGCAGCCAGCCCTCGAAGGTGCCCGGCGTGTACGTCGACAACGAGCGGAACACCCTCACGAAGACCTCCTGGGTGAGGTCCTCGGCGTCGTGCTGGTTGCCCGTCAGCCGGTAGGCGAGGCGGTAGACCCGGCCGCTGTGCGTGCTGACGATTTCTTCCCAGGTGGGAGGCGTCCACGCCTGCGATTCCGCATCCGATGCGAAGGTCGCGGTAGCTGCGGAGTCAGTGGAGCGAGAACGGTCAGCAATGTCGGTCACGGATCTCGGCTCACCCGCCGACCTGAGGAAGCGCCTCAGCACTCCTCTCCGATCCGCAGGTGCAGCCGCACCTCCCCTGTCGGCTCTGGTGGTGTCCAGCGGAGCCCCTACCATAGCCACCTCGCCCGTTAGCTCCGGATAAGAATCTTTACGCGAATTTGGGTCCTGCTTCTGCTCCAGATCCATGCGCTTCCCCCTGTCCCTCCATAACGCCTGGTCCCATCCGCGGGTTCCCGGGCGCAGCGGATACAGTCAGCGTCGCGCCACTACGGGGACAGGAGAGGATCATTACCGCCAACCGGCAGACGAGCTGGGCGTTCGCCGACGCCTTTGTCGCCGAGGACGAAGCGCTGCGCTGGGCCCGTGACCGGGCCCGGGAGTCAGGGCTCCCCTCGGTGTCGCCAGGCACCGGCGCCGCGCTGCGACTGCTGGCTGCCACCGCGGACGCGAAAGCGGTGGCCGAAATCGGTACGGGGACGGGTGTCTCCGGGATCTATCTGCTGCACGGCATGCGGCCGGACGGCGTACTGACCACCGTGGACCCGGAGCCGGACCGGCAGCAGTTCGCCAAAGAGGCGTTCCGCGCGGCGGGCTTCGCCGGGAACCGGGCGCGTTTCATCCCCGGCCGCGCGCTCGACGTGCTGCCGCGGCTGGCGGACGGCGGTTACGACCTCGTCTTCTGCGACGGCGACCGGACTGAGTCGCTGGACTATCTCGCTGAATCGTTGCGCCTGCTGCGACCTGGCGGTCTTGTCTGCTTCGAGGGCGTATTCGCGGACGGCCGCACGGTCGACTCGGCGGCCCAGCCGGCGGAGGTGCTGCGTCTGCGGGAGCTGCTGCGCGCAGTACGTGAGAGCCAGGAGCTGCTGCCGTCGCTGCTGCCGGTGGGCGACGGCCTGCTCTGCGCGGTCCGCCGCGGCTGAGCCGTATCCGCCCCTGCTGAGCCCATAGCCGCCCCGGCCGACACGTCCGCCGCCACGCCCGTAACGCATCCGGCCCGGAACACAGCACTGCCCCGGCACCGAGGTACCGGGGCAGTGCAGAGTGTGTGCGCTTCCGCGTCAGCCGACGACCTTCTTCAGAGCGTCGCCGAGGGCATCGGCTTCGTCCGGAGTCAGCTCGACCACGAGCCGACCGCCGCCTTCGAGCGGAACGCGCATGACGATGCCCCGCCCCTCCTTGGTCACCTCGAGCGGGCCGTCGCCCGTCCGCGGCTTCATGGCCGCCATGCTCGTTCCCCTTCCTGAAACCAGCTCATCGCAGCCGACAACCCAGGTGTCACCGGCATCGAACACATTGCTTCCAGGTCATTATCCCGCATGGCGGGACCCGATGACCAACATCAGTCGGCATCGCTTGCGCAACGCGCTCTCTCAAAACCACTCAATTCGCCGATCCGCCTGCGATACTTCGCCTCCGCGCGCCGGGCCGGGCCCGAAGATTGTTTGACGCAGGTCACATGTTCGACCCCGGCGATCTCCGCCATGCTGGGCCCAGAACACGCCTGAACACCACCGTCAGAGCCGCAAAGGGGACCCTGCCATGGCCGACTCCGTGCTGTACGAGGTGAGCGACGGACTCGCGACGATCACGATCAACCGGCCCGAGGCCATGAACGCGATGAACATCGAGGCCAAAGTCGCTCTGAGGGACTCGGCCCGGGCAGCCGCCGCCGACCCTTCCGTACGGGCGGTACTGCTCACCGCGTCCGGGCGCGCCTTCTGCGTGGGCCAGGACCTCAAGGAGCACATCGGGCTCCTCGCCGCCGACCGCGAGTCGGGCACCGGCAACACGATGAACACCGTGCGGGAGCACTACAACCCCATCGTGCGGACCCTGACCGAGATGCCGAAGCCGGTCGTGGCCGGGGTCAACGGCGTGGCCGCGGGCGCGGGCCTCGGCTTCGCGCTCGCCGCGGACTACCGGGTCGTCGCGGACACCGCGAAGTTCACGACGTCCTTCGCGGGCGTCGCGCTGACGGCTGACTCCGGGGTGTCGTGGACGCTGCCCCGGCTGATCGGCCAGAGCCGGGCCGCGGATCTGCTGCTCTTCCCGCGCTCGTTCTCCGCGCAGGAGGCGTACGAGCTGGGCATCGCGAACAAGGTCGTCCCCGCCGACGACCTTGCCGAGGAGGCCGCCGCGGTGGCCCGGGCGCTGGCCGAGGGGCCCACCGTGGCGTACGCGGCGCTCAAGGCCTCCCTGGCATACGGCGCCGGTCACACGCTCAGCGAGACGCTCGACAAGGAGGACGAGCTGCAGACGAGGGCGGGCGCGTCCGAGGACCATACGATCGCGGTCCAGGCCTTCATCGCCAAGGAGAAGCCGAAGTACCTCGGCCGCTAGGAGGGGCCAGGCACTGGGGGCCGGGCACTGGGGGCCAGGCACTGGGGGCCAGGCACTGGGGCTAGGCGCTCGCGCGGCGGGCGAAGCAGTCGCGCAGGTGGTCGTCCACAAGGCCGCACGCCTGCATCAGTGCGTACGCCGTCGTCGGTCCGATGAAGCGAAGCCCGCGCTTCTTGAGGTCCTTGGCGAGCGCGGTCGACTCGTCCGTCACGGCCGGGACGTCGGCGATCGTGCGTGGAGCCAGCCGCACGGCCGGGTCGGGGGCGTACGACCAGATCAGCGTGTCCAGCTCGCCGGGGGACCAGCCGGCGAGCACGCGCGCGTTGGCGAGGGTTGCTTTGATCTTGGCGCGGTTGCGGATGATCCCGGCGTCGGCGAGGAGGCGCTCCTCGTCGGCGTCGGTGAACTCCGCGACGGACGCGATCTTGAAGCCGTCGAAGGCGACGCGGAAGCCCTCACGCCGGCGCAGGATGGTGATCCAGGACAGGCCGGACTGGAAGGCCTCCAGGCAGAGGCGTTCGAAGAGGGCGTCGTCGCCGTGGACGGGGCGGCCCCACTCCTCGTCGTGGTACGTGACGTAGTCGTCCGTGGACAGGCCCCAGGGGCAGCGCAGCTTCCCGTCGGAGCCGGGTGCGACGCCGCCGTTCACTGCTCGGGCTCCTCGCCGGGCTTGGTGAACAGGTCGCCCCTGCCCACCGCGGTGGCCTGCGCCCCGGCCAGCGCGGACTCCAGCTCGGCGATGCGCGCGTCCCGCTCGGCGAGCTCGGCGCCGAGACGGCCGAGCGCGTCGTCCACGTCGGCCATCCGGTAGCCGCGGGGCACGACCGGCAGCCGCAGCGCCTCGACGTCCGCGCGGCCGACCGGGCGGGTGGCCGGCAGCGGGTCGACCAGCTGCTCGGGCGCCGCCTCGGGCAGGGCCGCGCTGTCGCCGCCGCCGACCACGGCGAGGGTGACCGCGGCGACGACCACGACCATCGCGATCAGCAAGAACAAGAACACGAGCGAGCCTCTCCCCAAGCGGAAAACCGTCCGGTGCTGATCGTGCCACGGGACTCTGACAGTTAGGGTCGCAGGCGGACGACCTGAGGAGGAAACCGCTGATGCTGCGGCTGGGACGGCGCGAATTCGACGCGCACGAGCCGGTGATCATGGCGATCGTGAACCGTACGCCTGACTCCTTCTACGACCAGGGCGCGACCTTCCACGACGAGCCGGCCCTCGCCCGCGTCGAGCAGGCGGTGTCAGAGGGTGCTGCCATCATCGACATCGGTGGGGTGAAGGCCGGTCCCGGGGAGGAAGTGACGGCCGAGGAGGAGGCACGTCGGACGGTCGGCTTCGTGGCGGAGGTGCGCAGGCGCCACCCTGACGTGGTGATCAGCGTCGACACCTGGCGGCACGACGTGGGCGAGGCGGTCTGTGAGGCGGGCGCGGATCTGCTCAATGACGCGTGGGGCGGGGTGGACCCGAAGCTGGCGGAGGTCGCCGCGCGGTACGGCACGGGACTGGTGTGCACGCACGCGGGCGGAGCGGAGCCGAGGACACGGCCGCACCGGATCGCGTACGACGACGTGGTGGCGGACATTTTGCGGGTGACGCTCTCGCTGGCGGAACGGGCGGTGGAGCTCGGCGTCCGGCGGGACGGGATCATGATCGACCCCGGTCATGACTTCGGGAAGAACACGCGCCATTCGCTGGAGGCGACGCGTCGCCTCGGGGAGCTGACGGCGACGGGCTGGCCGGTGCTGGTCTCGCTATCGAACAAGGACTTCGTCGGGGAGACGCTCGACAAGCCGGTGAAGGAACGCGTGATCGGGACGCTGGCGACGACGGCCGTGTCGGCGTGGCTGGGGGCGCAGGTGTATCGGGTGCACGAGGTGGCGGAGACCAAGCAGGTGCTGGACATGGTGTCGGCGATCGCGGGCCACCGGGGGCCGGCGGTGGCGCGGCGGGGGTTGGCGTAGGCGGTGCGGGTGCGGTACCGGGTGCGGGGCGGGTGCGGGGCGCTTGCCGGCGGGCTTGTTCCCCACCCCGCCCTCCCTCTACGGCCTGGCGGCCGTGGGAGGTACCCCCATCCCGTAACCGGGGGCGCTGCCCCCGGACCCCCGCGCCTCAAACGCCGACGGGGCTGGATCTGCGGCAGGGCCGCACATCCAGCCCGTGGGGGTCCCCCCGGACGAAGTCTGGGGGAGTTTGAGGACACGCGCGAAGCGCGTACGGGGGGTCTGGGGGCTTGCCCCCCGGTTACGGGAAGGGGATAGGGGAAAGCGCCGCAGGCGCCCCCCGCCTAGTGGCCCGTTTCCTTCGTCACCATCTCCACCGCCTCCTCCACGTCGTCCGTGACATGGAAGAGCAGCAGATCGTGCTCCGACGCCTTCCCCTGCGCCACCACCGTGTGGCGGAGCCAGTCCACCAGTCCGCTCCAGTAGGCCGTGCCGAACAGCACGATCGGGAAGCGCGTGACCTTCCGGGTCTGGACCAGCGTCAGCGCCTCGAACAGCTCGTCCAGCGTGCCCAGTCCGCCCGGCAGCACCACGAAGCCCTGCGCGTACTTCACGAACATCGTCTTGCGGACGAAGAAATAGCGGAAGTTCACGCCGATGTCGACATGCTGGTTGAGGCCCTGCTCGAAGGGGAGCTCGATGCCCAGGCCGACCGAGATGCCATCCGCCTCCCGCGCCCCCTTGTTCGCCGCCTCCATCGCGCCCGGGCCGCCGCCCGTGATCACCGCGAAGCCGGCCTCGACGAGCGCCTTGCCGATGCGGACGCCCGTGTCGTACTCGGGGGTCCCGGGCCCCGTGCGGGCGGAACCGAAGACACTGATCGCGCTGGGCAGTTCGGCCAGCGCGCCGAAGCCCTCCACGAACTCCGACTGGATGCGCATGACCCGCCAGGGATCTGTGTGCACCCACTCGGAATCGCCCTCGGTGTCCAGCAGCCGCTGGTCGGTGGTGCCGGGCTGCACCTGGTCCCTACGGCGCAGCACCGGCCCCAGTCGCTGCTCCTCCAGCGCCCGCAAACCCTCGGGGTTGCCCATGACCTGCTCCCTCCGCCGAACATTGTTGCTTTGAGTCAGGGTAGGTCGGTGAACGTTACGACATGTGAAATCCGGGTTGTCAGGCAGTGAGCCAGTCGCGGAGTCGTCCCTCGCAGTGCGTGATCTTGCCGACCGCGACATGCTCGTCCCGCTTGTGGGCGAAGAGCGCGTCACCGGGTCCGTAGTTCACCGCGGGCATGCCCAGCGCGCTGAAGCGTGAGACGTCCGTCCAGCCGAACTTGGGCTGCGCCGTGCCGCCGACCGCCGCCATGAACGCGGCTGCCGCCGGGTGCGAGAGCCCGGGCAGCGCCCCGCCGGTGTGGTCGTCCACCACGAACTCCGCGACCCCGCAGTCCGCGAAGACCTCGTGGACGTGCGCCACGGCCTCCTCCTCGCTGCGGTCGGGCGCGTAGCGGTAGTTGACCACCACGGTGCACTCGTCGGGGAGGACGTTGTTGGCCACTCCGGCCTCGATCCGTACGGCGTTGAGCCCCTCCCGGTACTCAAGGCCGTCGATCACCGGCCGTCGCGGCTCATACGCGGCGAGCCTGGCCAGGATCGGCGCCGCGGCGTGAATGGCGTTGGACCCCATCCAGCTGCGCGCGGAGTGTGCCCGCTCCCCCTCCGTACGGAGAAAGACCCGCAGGGTGCCCTGGCAGCCGCCCTCGACCTGTGCGTCGGAGGGTTCGAGGAGGACCGCGAAGTCGCCCTTCAGCCAGTCGGCGTGGGCTTCGGCCACATGTCCCAGACCGTTGAGGTGTGCGGCGACCTCTTCGTTGTCGTAGAAGACGAAGGTGAGGTCGCGGTTGGGCTCGGGGACGGTCGCGGCGATGCGCAGCTGCAGCGCGACGCCCGACTTCATGTCGCTCGTGCCGCAGCCCCACAGCACGCCGTTCTCGTCCAGCCGGGACGGCACGTTGTCGGCGATCGGAACCG
This sequence comes from Streptomyces sp. NPDC002870, assembly GCF_042888505.1. Taxonomy (NCBI): domain Bacteria; kingdom Bacillati; phylum Actinomycetota; class Actinomycetes; order Kitasatosporales; family Streptomycetaceae; genus Streptomyces; species Streptomyces sp. NPDC002870. Next base: position 21,627 of record NZ_JBIAPW010000002.1, on the reverse strand, counting down.
TGTCGATGTGCCCCGCCAGGATGACCCGCTCGGCGCGCCCCAGGTTCGTACGGGCCACGACGTTGTTGCCGTGCCGGTCGACGGTGAGGTGCGGCAGGTCGCGCAGCGCCTGCTCGATCGCGTCAGCGAGGGGCTTCTCCTCGCCGCTGACCGACCGGAAGTCGACCAGCCGGGCGGTGAGGGCCGGAGCATCAAGAGTGAGGTCAAGCACGGTGTCGGGCATGGCTCCGACCTTAACGCGGGCTCCAGTACGGTGGGCAGCGTGTCCGAGACCGCCTCCCCTGTCCGGCGCGGCCGCCTCCTGCGTATCGCGGCCGCGGTCGCCGTGCTGCTGGCACTCATCGGCTACGTCGTGGTGCAGTACGTCACCGGCGGCGCCCCGCGCTGCACGGTCCGTACGGCCGAGGGCGAGGGCCCCACGTACGAACTCAGCACCGAGCAGGCCGCGAACGCCGCGACGATCTCCGCAGTCGGCACCACCCGCGGCCTGCCGGAGCGCGCGGTCACCATCGCGCTCGCCACGGCTCTCCAGGAGTCGGGGCTGCGCAACATCAACCACGGCGACCGGGACTCGCTCGGCCTGTTCCAGCAGCGTCCCTCCAAGGGTTGGGGCACGACCCGGCAGATCCTCGACCCGGTCTACTCCGCCGGGAAGTTCTACGAGCATCTCGCCGAGGTCCCTGGCTACTCGCGGCTGCCGCTGACCGTCGCGGCGCAGCGCGTCCAGCGCAGCGGTTTCCCGCAGGCGTACGCGAAGCACGAGCCGGACGCGACGCTGCTGGCGGCCGCCCTGACCGGCCGCGCGACCGGGGCTCTGACCTGCGAGTCGGCCAAGGGCGAGGGACCGGGCGACCCGGCGAAGGTACGCGAGGAGCTGGTGCGCGCGTTCGGCCCGGAGGTCCTGCCCGGGGCGAGGACCGCGGGCAGGGCGGGAGCGCCCGGTTCGCGCGAGGTGTCCGTACCGGTGCCGTCGACGGTCGCGGCGGACGGCGGCGGATCCTCACAGCGCGGCTGGGAGCTGGCGCACTGGGCGGTGGCGCGGGCGGAGGGGCTGCGTATCGAGGAGGTCTCGTACGGGGGCCGGGTGTGGAGCGCGGAGGAGTCCGACGAGGGCTGGCGTTCCGCGGGCGCCGCGTCGGGTCCGGCGTCGGGTTCCGAGACGGCCGGCGTCCGAATTCGCATCGCACAGTAATCCGGGCGCTCCCTCGTAGGAGGCGCTTCGGTCACGTCCTGACGAGAAGCCGGACTGCCATTCGCACGGGTTGCCAGTGATCCATCAAACCCCTTGCGCCAAAAGGGAAGTGACGGTTCAGCAGACCGCTGCGCAATGGAACGTTTGTCCATTTTTATCCAGGGCTGATAATGCGACGCATTACCAACTCTTTACCTTGGTGCACCGCAACTTCCCCCGCCCTTCCAGCGGTTGTCACTGCGTCCGAACCAAAGTCCTTCTCGTCTCAAGGAGCATCATGTCCCTCCCCCTGACCCGTCGGATCGCCCGTGCCGCGCTGCTCATCGCGGCGGGCGCAACCCCCGTGGTCGGTGCGGCCGGCTCCGCAAGCGCCGTGGAACTTCCCCAGAGCCCGCTCGGCGGCCTGACCGCCCTCGACACGGACAGCCTCGGCAACACTGTCGACGGTGCCTCGCAGAAGGCCACCGACACCGCGGGCGAGACCGGAAGCGAAGCGGTCAAGAAGACCGTCCCGGCCGCCGGCAAGACCGTCGGCAAGACCGGCAAGTCGGCGCCCAGCACCGCCAAGGAGGCCGCCGGTGACACCGCGGGCAACGCCGCCGACGTCGTCGGCGAGACGGCGGGCACGGCGACCGAGTCGCTCGGCGGCGAGACCGTCGGCACCGCGACCCCGTCCCTCGGCGGACTGCCCGTCGGCAGCGGCCTGCCCGTCGGCGGCGGTCTGCCCACCGAGCAGCTGCCGGTGGAGCAGCTGCCGGTGACTTCCCCGCTCTAGTCCTCGCAGACAGGACACGACAGGCCACGACAGGCCGCGGCAGGCGGAGACAAACGGAGATACGACTGAGGGGCCCCGGGAGCGCGAACTCCCGGGGCCCCTCTTTGCGCTTCTCTGCCGCTCTCAGCCCAGCCGCTTGACCGCGGCCTCGACGCGTTCGTCGGTCGCGGTGAACGCCACCCGTACGAAACTCTCCCCGGCCGTTCCGTAAAAGTCGCCGGGCGCCACCAGAATGCCGAGCTCCGCCAGGTGCGCGACCGTGTCCCAGCACGGCTCGTCGCGCGTCGCCCACAGATAGAGGCTGGCCTCGCTGTGCTCGATCCGGAAGCCGTGCCCCTCCAGCGCCGTGCGCAGGGCGACGCGCCGGGCGGCGTACCGCGCCCGCTGCTCCGTGACATGCGTGTCGTCGCCGAGCGCCGCGACCGTGGCGGCCTGTACCGGCGCGGGGGTCATCATCCCGCCGTGCTTGCGGATCTGGAGCAGCTCGCCGAGCACGGCCTCGTCACCGGCGATGAACGCGGCGCGGTAGCCCGCCAGGTTGGAACGCTTGGAAAGGGAGTGGACGGCGACGACGCCTTCGTACGTACCGCCGCAGACGTCCGGGTGCAGGACCGAGACCGGCTCCGCCTCCCAGCCGAGCTCCAGGTAGCACTCGTCGCTGAAGACCAGCACGCCGTGCTCGCGCGCCCACGCGACGATGCGGATCAGCTCCTCCTTGGCCAGCACCCGGCCGGTGGGGTTGGAGGGCGAGTTGAGCCAGAGCAGCTTCAGACCGGCGGGGTCGAGGTCTGCCGGGTCGTCGTAGACGACGGCCTCCGCGCGGGCAAGGCGCGCGCCGACCTCGTACGTCGGGTAGGCGAGCCGCGGGTAGGCGACCTTGTCGCCCGGGCCGAGACCGAGCTGGGTCGGCAGCCAGGCCACCAGCTCCTTGGAGCCGACGACCGGCAGGACGTTCGTGTGCGCGACGTCGACGGCGCCGAGTCGCCGCTCCACCCATCCGGTGAGCGCGTCCCGCAGCTCGGCCGTCCCCCACACCGTCGGATAGCCGGGCGAGTCGGCGGCCGCGACCAGGGCCTTCTGGATCAGCTCGGGGACGGGGTCGACCGGCGTGCCGACGGAGAGGTCCACGATGCCGTCCGGGTGGGCCGCCGCCGTCGCCTTGTACGGCTCGAGCTTGTCCCAGGGGAAGACCGGAAGGCGCGAAGAGACTGCGGGCACTGGCTTCTCTTTCTCGTACGTCAGGCAAAGGCCTCGGTCCCGTACGGACGACGAACCGTACGGGACCGGGAGCGGCACTGCTGCGGGCCGTTTGCTGCGGGAACTACTGGTTCTGCGGCGGCAGTGCAGCAATGAAGGGGTGGTCGCGCTCGATCAGGCCGAGCTTGGAAGCGCCACCGGGCGAACCGAGCTCGTCGAAGAACTCGACGTTCGCCTTGTAGTAGTCCTTCCACTCCTCGGGGGTGTCGTCCTCGTAGAAGATCGCCTCGACCGGGCAGACCGGCTCACAAGCACCACAGTCGACGCATTCGTCCGGGTGGATGTACAAGGACCTGGAGCCCTCGTAGATGCAGTCGACGGGGCACTCCTCGATGCACGCCTTGTCCTTGACGTCGACACAAGGCTGCGCGATGACGTAGGTCACGCTGTCGTTCCTCCTCGGTAGGGCTGGCATTGCGCGGGAGCGCGGCGTCGTCGATGCCCGCCCCTAGTATCTCCGTTCTTGGGGACGATCCGAACAGGAGGGGCTCACAGAACTGTGGAATTCACCCGCGGCGGACAGCTCGAAGTCCGTATTACACCCGCTGACGTGGGCAAACGTGTATCAGTCAGGCGCCTGACCAGCTCCGCCGGGGCGCCCGCGACGTTCACCGACGCAGTAGGCGTTCTCACATCCTGGAACGAGGGTGTGCTGCTGATCACACGCCGGACCGGTGAGACCGTCCGTATCCCCGAAGCGTCGCTGGTCGCGGGCAAGGTGGTGCCCGCCGAGCCGGCCCGTCGACGGGGTCCCGCGGCGGATTTCCCGGAGCTCGCGAGGGTGACCGCACGTGCCTGGCAGCCGGTGGAGAGCGAGCGCCTCGGCGAGTGGGAGCTGCGGGCGTCGTCCGGGTTCACCCGGCGGGCCAACTCGGTGCTGCCGCTCGGAGACCCGGGGCTGCCGCTCGACGACGCGCTGGCCAGGGTGCGCACGTGGTACGAGGACCGGGGCCTGCCCGCGTATGTGCAGACGGCGACCGGGGCGGCGGGCACACAGGAGGAGCTCTGCACGGAGCTGGAGGCACGCGGCTGGCGGCGCGAGGTCTCGGCGGAGGTGCGGATCGGGGCGCTGGCCCCGATCGGCGACCTGGACGCGGAGGTGGAGCGCGTGCGGCTCGCGCGCTCGGTCGACGAGGCGTGGCTACAGCGCTACCAGCGGTCCGGTGTGCCCGGGCCACATGTGCTGAAGGCATTGCTGCAGGTAGTGGGGAGCGGCCCCTCTGTGTGGTTCGCATCCGTACCCGGAGTCATGGGCGGTCCACCGGCGGCGATCGGGCGGTGTGTGGTCGACGGCCGCTGGGCGGGCTTCATGGCGGTGGAGGTGGACCCGGCGTACCGGCGCCAGGGCCTCGCGACCTCGGTGATGACCGCGCTCGCCCGGCGTGCGCTGGAGGAGGGCGCGTCCGCGGCCTGGCTGCAGGTGGAGTCCGACAACGACGGGGCGCGTGCGCTGTACGACGGTATGGGCTTCGCGACCCACCACCGCTACCACCACTTCCGAGCTGCCTGAGCGGGTACGAATCGCGTATGCACGACGAATCCCCCGATCCGCCCGCCGACGGGCCTGCCGACCGGCGGCGGCTGTTCGCCGAGGAGGCCCGCTCCGAGCGGCCCGACCTCTCGATGCTGTGCCTGCTCGTAGGCGCGGAGGCGGACCCCTCCATGGACGAGGCGGCCCTGGACGCGGCCCAGATCGAACTGGACCGCCTGGCCGGCCTGCTCCCCTTCGGTCTGACCGGCCCCCGCGCATGGGCATCCGCCGTGGCCGACCTCCTCGGCGGCCGCTATGACTTCAGAGGTACCCCCGGCGACTACCAGCGCCTTGAGTCCTCCCTGCTCCACGAGGTCCTGCGGCGCCGCCGGGGCCTGCCGATCCTCCTCTCGGTGGTCTGGATCGAGGTGGCACGCCGGGCGGGAGCGCCGGTGTACGGAGTCGCCCTGCCCGGCCACTTCGTGGTCGGCTTCGGCGACCCCCACGAGCAGGTCCTCGTGGATCCCTTCGCGGGCGGCCGCCTGCTGACGGGCCCGGACGCGGAACTGCTGGTCGCGGGCGCGACCGGTGCGCCGCTCGACCCGTCGATGCTGACCCCGGCGGACCCGCTCGACGTGGTGGTGCGCATCCTGAACAACATCCGCGCCTGGGCGGCGACCCGCCCGGAACGGTCGGACGTAGCCCTGTGGGCGCTCGACCTGTCCCTGCTGCTGCCGTCCCACCCGGCGCGCCTGCGCTACGAACGGGCCCAGCTGCTCGTACAGCGCGGGGAGTTCGCGACGGGGGCCGCGGAGCTTGACGCGTACGCGGATGTGGTGGCGGCGGTGGACCAGACCGCGGCGGACGCGATCAAGGGGCGGGCGCGGGCGGCGCGGGCGATGCTGAACTGAGCCGCAACGGCCGCGGGTACCCGGCCCGTTGGCCGCCCGTCACAGCGACATGAAGCCGTATTTCGCCGCACTGGGCGCACTCCCCGCACTCCTGTTGGGTCGCCGCCTGCGGTCAGGAGCCGGCGTCCGGCGGCAGTACGGCCCCGCCCTCGGCCTGCACAGGGCACGACATGGGGCCCGTACGCCCGCCGGCCGTCGGGCGGCGTCGATCGGGAGGGGGTTGTCAGTCGGTCAGGCCGTTCGTCGCCTCGGCGAGAGTGTCCAGGATCGGCTGGCCGTACTTCGCCAGCTTGTTCTCGCCGACCCCGTTCAACGTGCCGAGCTCCGCAAGGGTCGATGGAGAGGTGACCGCGATCTCGCGGAGCGTCGCGTCATGGAAGACGACGTACGCGGGCACGCCCTGCTCTTTCGCGGTGGCGGCCCGCCAGGCGCGGAGCGCCTCGAAGACGGGCAGGGCCTCTTCTGGCAGGTCGACGGGGGCTCGCTTCTTGGACGTCTTCTCGGTCCGCGCCGCTGCTATCTTCTCGGGCTCGCGCCGCAGCGAGACGGCGCGCTGCCCGCCCAACACCTCGCCACTCGTCTCGGTGAGCAGGAGCGTCCCGTAATCGCCCTCGACGGCGATGAGCCCCTGCGCCAGCAACTGCCGTACGACACTGCGCCATTCGGCCTCGCGCAGCTCCGTACCGATGCCGAAGACGCTCAGCGCATCGTGGTCGAACTGAATGACCTTGGCCGTTTTCCGGCCCAGCAGGATGTCCGTGACCTGGCCGGCGCCGAACTTCTGGCCGCGTTCGCGCTTGAGCCGGACGACGGTCGACAGCAGCTTCTGGGCGGCGACGGTGCCGTCCCAGGACTCCGGGGGCGTCAGGCACGTATCGCAGTTGCCGCACGGGCCGCTCTCCTCCCCGAAGTAGGCGAGGAGCTGCACGCGCCGGCATTCGACGGTCTCGCACAGCGCGAGCATGGCGTCGACGTGCGCGGAGAGCCGTCGACGATGCGCCTCGTCCCCCTCCGAGCCCTCGATCATCTTCCGCTGCTGCACAACGTCCTGCAGCCCGTACGCCAGCCAGGCCGTGGACGGCAGCCCGTCGCGCCCGGCCCGCCCGGTCTCCTGGTAGTACCCCTCCAAGGACTTGGGCAGGTCGAGATGGCAGACAAAGCGCACATCGGGCTTGTCGATCCCCATCCCGAAGGCGATCGTCGCCACCATCACCAGCCCGTCCTCGCGCAGAAAACGCGCCTGATGCTCGGCTCTCGTACGGGCATCGAGCCCGGCGTGGTAGGGCAGCGCCGCGATCCCGTTCTTCACCAGGAACTCGGCGGTCTTCTCCACGGAAGCCCGGGACAGGCAGTAGACGATCCCCGCGTCGCCGCCGTGCTCGGCACGCAGGAGCGCAAGCAGCTGCCGCTTCGGGTCGTCCTTCGACACAATCCGGTACTGGATGTTCGGCCGGTCGAAACTGGCCACGAAGTGCCGGGCGTCCTGCAGCTTCAGCCGGGACGCGATCTCGGCATGGGTGGCCTCGGTGGCGGTGGCGGTCAGCGCGATCCGCGGCACGTCGGGCCAGCGCTCGTGCAGCGCGGACAGAGCAAGGTAGTCCGGCCGGAAGTCGTGCCCCCACTGGGCCACACAGTGCGCCTCGTCGATGGCGAACAGCGAGATGGTGCCGCGCTCGAGCAACCGCACCGTCGACTCGACGCGAAGCCGCTCCGGCGCGAGGTAGAGCAGATCCAGCTCCCCGGCAAGGAACTCGGCCTCCACCAGCCGCCGCTCGTCGAAATCCTGCGTGGAGTTGAGAAACCCCGCCCGCACCCCGAGCGCCCTCAGCGCGTCGACCTGGTCCTGCATGAGCGCGATGAGCGGCGAAACGACGACACCCACGCCCTTTCGCACGAGCGCGGGGATCTGGTAGCAGAGCGACTTGCCGCCACCGGTCGGCATGAGCACGAGCCCGTCACCACCTGCGACGACATGCTCGATGATCTCCTGCTGACTCCCCCGGAAGGAGCTGTAACCGAAGACGCGGTGCAGGACCTCCAGCGCGTCACTCGCCTTGGGCGGGGTGTCGAGGTCCGGAGTGCTCATCCGGCGATTCTATGAGGATCCCGGGGCGAGGTCCGGCCGATGGGCGGACCCGCTGCGGCCCCCGGCGCGACAGAGCCCCTGCCCGGGACCGGGCAGGGGCTCTGATCAGCGACGACTGCGGTCGGCTGCCGGCTCAGGACGAGTGGCGGTCGGCCGCCGGCTCGGGACGACGGCGACCGGCCACCGGCTCGGGACGACGGCGACCGGCCACCGGCTCGGGACGACGGCGACCGGCCACCGGCTCGGGACGACGGCGACCGGCCGTCCGCTAGCTCGGGTCGAGTTCGATCGTGGCGGTGCGCTCGGCCGGCGTCTTGCCGCGCAGGGCCGTCCCCATCGCCTGGGCCACGTCGTCCGCGGAGAGCTGGTGCTTCTTGCCGTCGCCCTTGGTGATCAGCACGCCGTCGAAAACGCCGTCCAGCAGCTCGTCGATCGCCTTCTTGTTGTAGACCTCGACCAGCCTGCCGTCGATCGCCTTCATGGAAAGGATCTTCGGCAGCGACTTGGCCGGGCCGAACTGGATCTGCTTGCCGCCCGCCGTGATCGTGATCAGGCCGGACATCGCGGGCTCGGCGAACTCCTTCATCGCCCGGTCCAGCTCGGCCTGGCTGATGGTCGGCTCGCGAGTGGCGACGGGCAGTTCGACGATGTTCGGCCTGCCGGTCTCGACCTGGGCGCGGTAGGCGTCCTTGACCGAGATCATGGAGCGGCCGACGTCCAGAGACTGGCCCGCCTTGCCCGGTATGGCGACGGCCTTGCCGGGCTCGAACTTGATCGTGCCCTCGGTGGCCGAACCCGAGACGCCCGCGAGGTCGGTGAGCGCGACGCCCAGCTTCTCCTCGTCGACCAGGATCACCGGTTCGGCGACGCGCTCGGCACCGAAGAGGGAGCCGATCACAGAGACGGGGTTGTAGTCGCTGCCCGCGGCCTTGCGTACGGTCTCCTGGCTGTCGAGGGAGAGTCCCGCCTTGTCCGGGGCGAGCTGTTCCTTCTTGCCGCCGACCGTGAGCTGCAGAGGCGTGGCGGCGCGCTCGCCGAGGGCCCCGTCGAGCTTGCTGACCGCGTCTTCCTTCGTGCCGCCGCCGATGTCGACGCCGAGGACCGTGGTGCTCTTCGGTACGTCGGAGTGGTTCATCAGCAGACCCGCGCCGTACGCGACACCGAGCAGGGCGACCACTCCGACGCCGGCGAGCACCAGCTTGGAGCGGCCCTTCTTGGCGGGCGCGGAGCGGGGTGCGGGAGCGGGCCTGGCCGCGGCGGGCCGGGGGGCGGGCACCACGGGGCCGCCGGGGCCACCGCCCGGGCCGCCGGGGAACTCCGGTGCGGAGAAGTCACCCTCGTCCACCGGGGCGGGGAACTGCAGGAGGGGGTTCGGTCCGGTGCCAGGGCCCTGCTGCGGAACGCCGAGCGGCGGGAAGGGCGAGGGCGAGCGGTGCTCCGGGGGCACGACGGGGATGCCGCTGGTGAGCGTGTCGCCGGAGACATGGCCGACTGCGGGATCGGGGGCCGGGCCGGCGGGGTTCTGCGGGGTCAGCACGGCGGTGTCGTCGGACATCCGGGGCGCGCCGGAGCCAGGCCCCTGGCCAGGAACACCAGGCACACCGGGAGCACCGGGGCCCGGACCCGCGGGACCCTGTCCGGGACCGGCGGGAGAGCCCACGCCGTGCCCGGGCGCACCGGGACCACCCGGACCGCCCTGGCCACCCGGGCGCGGTTGGATCGGCATGCCGCCGGTCACCGGCCCCGCCGTAGGCCCGGCAGGCGGTCGTACACCCGGCGGAGGCGTTTCGTTCCCGGGAGCGAAACCGGTCGTGGCGGATGCCGTGCCGTCGGCGTTCGCCGCCAGGTCATTCAGCGCGCTGTAGGGGCGGGGCGCACCCGGTCCGCCCTGAGCCCGGCCGGACTGCGAACTGCCGGACTGCGAGCTGTCCGAGAGGTACGGGAGACCGGCACCGGAGCCACCGCCGTTCGCGGCCCCCGGACCCGGACCCGGCGCCGGCGTCGGCACCGGCGCGGAAGGACCGCCGGCCGCGGCAGAAGCCGACAGACCCGCCCCATTCGTGCCGGAAGACTTGCGCGGCGCGAACCAGTCGCTCGTCGCCGGCTTCTCCTCGGCCTGCGGCTTCGCCGCCGCGTCCTGTGCCACGTCCGGCCGCGGAGTGCTGCCCGTACGCTCGCTGTCCCGCCCGCCGGAAGGCCCGTCCGAAGACGTGCCAGAGGAGCCGCCCGACGAAGTCGCGGAGACGTCACTCATCGGCGTACGCATGACGACCGGCGGAATCGGCCGCGACCCCGGGATGTTGATCCGGATGCGGGTGGTCAGCGTGGTCTCGGTCCTGGGCTCGTCCGGCTGCGGCTCGGGAGCCGCACCGGCCTCGTCCGGAGCGTCCTGCGTGGGATGCAGCGACGGATACTGGCGGGATCCGTACGGCGGTGTTCCCGAGGGGTACGCGGCTCCGCCGCGCCCCTGGGGCCCGGAGGACGAACTGTCAGTTTCACGACTCAAAGCAGGTTCTCCCGGTTGGCTTCGCCGCCCGTTTCTTACTGGATAGCTACTGCTGCGGGCGGCTCGGCGGCGCGCACCACCATACTTGCCGCCGAAGACAGACGCCCCGGGACTGTGGGAAGCGACATTCCGCCGACCGTACGGGCATGGTCAGTTCAGTGGCTTCCCACCCCTAGGGGCGACCCACCATAGGGCCCGCACCACCTGCTGGGTACCTGGGGGTCCCACAGCCCCCTACTTGCCAAGTCGGCCGGGCCCGCCGCCCGGTTGCTCAGGCCGCGACATGGTGGCACACATCACAGCCACCGCCATCCCGCCGAGCATGTAGACCAGCGGTCCGATCCCGGCGGAGAACGCCCCGTCGCCCTCGGGACGTCCGATACTCAGCAGCACGATCGCCGCCAGCCAGCCCACGGCGGGCGCGACGACCCCGAGCTGCGCCCCGGTCGCCCGCAGGGAGCCGTAGAACAGCCCTGCCGCCGCGAGCAGCGCGAGCACCAACCCGCCCGGGAGCCAAGCGCCTTGGACCAGGGAGCCCGCGATGCCGACGAGTCCGCCGAGCACCGCGAGACCGAGGTAAGCGGCGATCCTGCCGGACTTCGACGACTGGGTGACCCAGGAGGAGCCGGGTACGTCGTGTCCGCTCATGCCGCGACTCCTGTCCATGCTGAAACTCCGCTCATGCCGCAACTCCCGCTCATCGTGCAAGTCCCGTGAAGAGATCGTGCTCACGCTCTCCGGGCGGCGGGCCCGGCTCGCCCCGCACCAACTGGTAGTACTCCGTCGCGAAGATCGGCTGCCCCAGATGGTTGGAGAGTGCGAAGAAGGGGCCGTCCACGGCGATTTGGGTGGCATGGGCGCGCATCGCCGCCGTCTTCCGCTCCGCGTACGCCGTGCCGTCGATCTCCGTAGTGATCTCCGAGTCGTCCATCACGCCCGGTATGTCGTCGATTTCGGCGATGCCCGGGAAGTCCGCGCCGCCCGCGGCGCGCAGCCGGGCGAAGCCCTCCTCGGCCACCGAGCGCGGCACCCGGTTCCAGTAGATCCTGGCGATGCTGTGCGGCTCGCCCAGGTCGCGCCTGAAGGCGCGCTCCGCCGCCAGCTCGGCGGCGCGCATCGCGACCCGGTGGGCCTGGATGTGGTCGGGATGTCCGTAGCCGCCGCCCGGGTCGTAGGTCACAAGCACCTGGGGACGCACGGAACGGATGATCTCGACGAGGTACGGGGCGGCGTCGTCCACGTCGGTGTTCCAGAACGCGCCCTCGCGGCGGTTCTGCGGGACGCCCATCATCCCGGAGTCCCGGAACCTGCCGGGGCCGCCGAGGAAGCGGTGATCGGTGACGCCCAGCTCCTTCATCGCGGCGGCCAGTTCGCCGGCGCGATGGGGTCCGAGACGGTCCTCCCGGTCGGGCGCGAGATGGGCGAGGTCCGGTGGAATCACCTCGCCCTCCTCCCCGAGGGTGCAGGTCACCAGCGTGACCTGGGCGCCGGCGGCCGCGTACAGGGCCATCGTCGCGCCGTTGTTGATCGACTCGTCGTCCGGGTGCGCGTGCACCAGGAGCAGACGACGGGCGGGAAGATCCTTCATGCGGACAGCCTACGAGGCCGGACCCGCCGCGCTAGAACTTGATGCCCCCGATCATCCCGGCCACATTGGTGGTCAGTTCGTTGATGGTGGGGGCGATGGACGAGCTTGCGAGATAGAACCCGAGCAAGACGCAGACCACCGCATGCCCACCTTTCAGTCCGGACTTCCGGACCAGCAGGAAGACGACGATCGCCAGCAGCACCACCGCCGAAATCGAGAGTGCCACGGCGGTTCACCTCCACAGATATTCGGTCGGGACGGGCAGGTTGCATGTGCCAGGGGGGTCATACCCACCTTGCGCTACGGATCATAACTATCCGTACGAACGCATCGATCGGTGCACGGCAGCACACGGGGGCGCACGACCGCTAGGTTCGGTCGCATGACCACGAGGCAGCAGCTCTCCTTCCCGCGTCAGTACGCCAGGACCCAGCGCTTCACGCTCGGCGCCCCGCGCGCCTTCACGGTGTCGCCGGACGGATCCCGGGTGGTGTTCCTCAGGTCGTCCTCGGGGACCGACCGGGCGGGCCGGCTCTGGGTGCTCGACCTCGACGGCGACGCACGCCGTCCGCAGGAGCGGCTGGCCGCGGATCCCGGCGCGCTGCTGGGCGGGGCGGAGGAGGAGCTGTCCGCGCAGGAGCGGGCCCGGCGGGAGCGCAGCCGTGAGGGTTCAGCGGGCATTGTCGGCTATGCGGTGGACCAGGCGGTCGAGCTGGCGGCGTTCACGCTCTCCGGGCAGCTGTACGCGGCGGAGCTGCGGGCGGGGACCGCGCGCGAACTGCCCGCGCCCGGCCCGGTGATCGACCCGCGGCCGTCCCCCGACGGCCGGCACATCGCTTATGTGGCGCAGGGCGCGCTGCGGGTGACCGGTGCGGAGGGCGCGGAGGACTGGGCGCTGGCCGAGCCGGAGGACGAGCACATCACGTACGGGCTCGCGGAGTTCATCGCGGCCGAGGAGATGGACCGCTCGCGCGGCTTCTGGTGGGCACCGGAGTCGGACCGGCTGCTGGTCGCCCGGGTCGACGAGCGGGAGGTGCGGCGCTGGTGGATCTCCGATCCCGCACATCCGGACCGGGAACCGGAGCAAGTCGCCTATCCGTCGGCCGGGACGCCCAACGCGGAGGTGCGGCTGTATCTGGTCACGCTGGACGGGGAGCGTACGGAAGTGGGCTGGGACCGGTCCCGGTATCCGTATCTGGCCCGGGTGCACTGGTCGGCGGCGGGCGCCCCGCTGCTGCTCGTACAGGCTCGTGACCAGCGCACGCAGCGCTGTCTGGCGGTTGATCCGGAGACGGGCGCGACCCGGACGGTGCATGTCGACGAGGATCCGGTGTGGCTCGATCTGTTCCCCGGGGTGCCGGCCTGGGCGCCGGACGGGCGGCTTGTGCGGATCGCGGACGAGGGCGGCGCGCGGGTGCTCGCGGTGGGCGACCGGGCGCTGACCGGGGCCCAGTTGCAGCTGCGGGCGGTGCTGGACATCGGCGAGAGCGATGTGCTGGTGTCCGCGGCGGCTGGCGAGGAGGCCTCGGATCCGGAGATCGGCGAGATCCATGTCTACCGGGTCAACGAGCTGGGGATCGAGCGCCTCTCGGAGGGCCCCGGGGTGCACTCGGCCGTGCGCTCCGGCCCGGTGACGGTGCTGGCGTCGTCGCGTACGGAGGTGAGCGGCGCGGCCGTGCAGGTACTGCGGGAAGGCAAGCAGGTCGCGACCGTCGCCTCGTACGCGGAGCAGCCGGTGCTGACTGCCCGGGTGCGGCTCTGCGAGGCCGGCAGCCTGCGGATTCCGTGCGGCGTACTGCTTCCCGAGGGCTACCGGGAGTCGGACGGTCCGCTGCCGGTGCTGATGGATCCCTATGGGGGCCCGCACGGGCAGCGGGTGTTCGCCGCGCAGAATCCATACCTCACCTCGCAGTGGTTCGCCGACCAGGGTTTCGCGGTGATCGTGGCGGACGGCCGGGGCGCGCCCGGCCGCTCCCCCGGCTGGGAGAAGGCGATCAAGGACAACTTCCCGCTCACCCTCGACGACCAGGTCGAGGCGCTGCACGCGCTGGCGGGGGCGTTCCCGCTGGACCTCGACCGGGTGGCGATTCGCGGCTGGTCGTACGGCGGTTATCTGGCGGCGATGGCGGTACTGCGCCGCCCGGACGTGTTCCATGCGGCGGTCGCGGGCGCGCCGGTGTCGGATCTCCGGCTGTACGACACGCACTACACGGAGCGGTATCTGGGCGATCCGGGTGCGCGGCCGGAGGTGTACGCGGCCAACTCGCTTGTCACGGAGGACGGGTTGACGGCGCCGGAGAATCCGGCGAGGCCGTTGATGATCATCCATGGTCTGGCGGACGACAATGTGGTGATGGCACATACGCTGCGGCTCTCGTCGGCACTGCTGGCGGCGGGGCGGGCGCATGAGGTGCTGCCGCTGAGCGGGGTGACGCATATGACGCCGCAGGAGCAGATCGCGGAGAATCTGCTGCTGCTTCAGGTGGACTTCCTGAAGCGGTCGTTGGCGGGGTGACGGGGTCCGCCAGGCAGCCGGCTCGTCCTCAATCGCCGGACGGGCTGAGCGTCGGGGCTCCGCCCCGCACCCGCGCCTCAATCGGGGAAAGCCGCCCCCCGTCACCACCCCGGCGGCGGCGACGTCGGCGGCGGCGGCCCCCCGCCGCTCTGCGGGTAGCCGTAGCCGTGACCAGGCCGCCGCGGCTGCTGCCACCCCGGCGCCCCGCCCGAAACCTCATCGCTCTCGCCCCGCCGCGCCAGCGCCATCAGCAGCACCGCCCCCGCCGCCAGCTCGAACAGCCAGGACAGGACGAGCAGTTGATCACGGGTCGGCAGATCGCCGAGCCGGGAGACGAGTTCGTTCCGGACCGCGATGTCGACGCCCCGCCCGCCCGTGCCCAGCAGGAACACTGCCACCGTCAACCCCAGCGGCCGTGAGAAGACCGCCTGGAAGAGCGCGCCGAACGCCGCCACCAGGGCGAGCACGACGATCACCGCGGTCAGCCAGCCGGGCGGGGTTCCGAGCAGCGGCAGCAGGACCGTGTCGCTGCCGGTGAACCGGTCGAGGAAGCGCGAGCCGCCGATCTCCGTCGCCGTGTAGACCTCCCAGGCCGCCAGGATCCCCGCCGAGGCGCCGAGCAGCAGAAAGGCGAGCACGGACACGCCCTGGGTGGGCCGGGTCGGCGTCAACTCATGGGCGGCGTGGGCGTCGTGGGCAGCGTACGAGACGTACGGGTCGTAGCCGCCGGGCGCACGGCGGCCCGCGGCGGCCGTGATGATCAGCCCGAGGCCCAGCCCCAGGGCCGCGAAGGCGCAGTACAGCGCGCGGGTGCGCAGTTCGTCGGTGGCCCGCAGGCCCATCCAGGAGGAGCTGAGGACACACAGGCCCGGCAGCCGCAGGGCGAGGGTGATCACGCCGACGGCCACCAGCGCGGCCGCCGCGACGGCCGAGCGCAGGGCCACGACCACCACGGTGACGTACACCGCGAAGAGGAGCAGGTCTTCCAGGGACGTCGTCAGCGGGGCCGAGGCTCCCGCGCTGCCGTTCCCCGTCCAGTACCGCCAGAGGTCCAGCGGGTCGTCCACGGTGGTGAGATCCCGGCCGATCCAGCCGCCCACGATGAGAGCAAGCGCGGCGCACAGCAGCGCTCCCGTGATCCGAGCCCCCCGGGTAAGAGTCACACGTGCGATGTTGCATCGCTGTACACCGTTGAACAAGGGCCCATGCAGCGGGTGGCGACCGGCCGGGGCCACATGGCGAGCCCCAGCCGGTCTACGGCACCCGCACGGCCGTACGCTGTTCAGCGTGGCGCGTTCGTATATCGGAGTTGCGACGGTCAAGTTGCCTGCGTGTTAACGAAATTGATGGCTATTTGTTTGGCTTTGCCCGCCGCGAACACGGCCTCCGACGAGAGTCATCACTCCGCCTCGGGGCCCGACGGGACCACGTGTTTCTCTTCCGCGAAGTGGCACGCCGACGGATGCCGCGCCGGCCCTTCCTGCTGCCGGAACTCCGCCGGCACCGCCAGCAGCGGCACCTCCAGCTCGCAGCGCTCCTGAGCCTTCCAGCAGCGCGTGCGGAACCGGCAACCCGAGGGGATGTTCGCGGGCGACGGGACATCACCGCGCAGGATGATCCGTTCGCGGCGCTCCCGGGCCTCCGGGTCCGGCACCGGGACCGCCGACAGCAGTGCCTGGGTGTAGGGATGCGTCGGGTGGTCGTAGATCTCCTCGTCCTTGCCGATCTCCACGATCCGGCCCAGGTACATCACGCCGACCCGGTCGGAGATGTGCCGCACGATCGACAGGTCGTGCGCGATGAACACATAGCTCAGGCTGAACTCGCTCTGCAGCTTGTCCAGCAGATTGATCACCTGCGCCTGGACGGAGACGTCGAGCGCCGAAACCGGCTCGTCCGCCACGATGATCTCCGGCCGGAGTGCGAGCCCGCGGGCGATGCCGATGCGCTGCCGCTGGCCTCCGCTGAACTGGTGCGGATAGCGGTTGATGTACTCCGGGTTGAGCCCGACCACGTCCAGCAGGTCCTGGACCTTCATCCGGCGCGAGCCCTTCGGGGCCACCTCCGGGTGGATCTCGTACGGCTCACCGATGATGTCTCCGACCGTCATCCGCGGGTTCAAAGACGTATACGGGTCCTGGAACACCATCTGGATGTTCCGGCGCACGGCTTTGAGCGCACGCCCCGACAGCTTGGTGATGTCGTCGCCCTTGTACCGGATCACCCCGGCCGTCGGCCGCTCCAGATGGACCAGCATCCTGGCGAGGGTGGACTTGCCGCAGCCCGACTCCCCCACGATGCCGAGCGTCTCGCCCGCCGCCAGGTCGAGGTCGACGCCGTCGACCGCCTTCACCAGCCCGACCTGCTTCTTGAAGAGGATCCCCCGGGTGAGCGGATAGTGCTTGTACAGGTCGCGCACTTCCAGAATCGAGTCAGCTTGCCCGGCCTGCCCCGTCGCGGCCTGCCAAGCCTGCTCAGCCTGTTCAGCCATTGAGTGCCTCCTGCCAGAAATGGCACGCGCTCCTGCGGTCCTGCGACACCTCGTACAGCGGCGGCACATCGGTCCGGCACACGTCCTGGGCCATCGGACAGCGCGGGTTGAAGGCGCAGCCGGGCGGGATGTTCATCAGGTTCGGCGGCAGGCCCTTGATCGCGTACAGCTCCTGGCCCTTCTGGTCCAGGCGCGGGATCGATTCGAGCAGCCCCTTGGTGTACGGATGCGCCGGAGCCTTGTAGATGTCGTGCACCGGGGCGGTCTCGACGATCCGGCCCGCGTACATCACCGCGATCCTGTCCGCGACGTCGGCGACCACGCCGAGGTCGTGGGTGATCAGGATCAGCCCCATGTTCAGCTCGCTCCGGAGCTTGGCCAGCAGATCCATCACCTGGGCCTGGACGGTGACGTCCAGCGCGGTCGTCGGCTCGTCCGCGATGATCAGCGAAGGCTCCAGGGCGAGCGCCATGGCGATCATGATGCGCTGGCGCATACCGCCGCTGAACTGGTGCGGATACTGCCCGACCCGCTCCTTCGCCGCCGGGATGCCCACCCGCTCCATCAGTTCGACGGCCTTGGCCCGCGCGTCCTTCCGCGACATCTTGCGGTGCACGACGAACATCTCGCCGAGCTGGTCGCCCACGCTCAGCACCGGGTTCAGGGAGGAGAGCGCGTCCTGGAAGATCATGGCCATCCCGTCCCCGCGGATCTTCCGCCGCTCGTCCTCCTTGAGCTTGAGCAGATCCTGTCCCCGGAAGAGGACTTCGCCGCCGGCGATCTTCCCCGGCGGCGTGTCCAGGATGCCCATGACCGCCTGCGCCGTGACGGACTTGCCGGAGCCGGACTCGCCCAGCACGGCGAGCGTCTCGCCCTCGTCGACCGTGTAGCTGACGCCGTTGACGGCCTTCGCCACCCCGTCCCTCGTCTGGAACTCCACGTGCAGATCGCGCACTTCGAGCAACATGGCGGGCTCCTCAGCGCAGCTTGGGGTCGAGGGCGTCGCGCACCGCGTCGCCGAGCATGATGAACGCGAGCACGGTGATCGCCAGCGCGCCGGCCGGCCAGAGAAGCATGTGCGGGGCGTTGCGGATGTACGGCGAGGCGGAGGAGATGTCGATGCCCCAGGACACGGTCGGTGGCTTGAGGCCGACACCGAGGAACGAGAGGGTCGCCTCCAGGGAGATATAGGTGCCGAGCGCGATGGTCGCCACGACGATCACGGGAGCGACGGCGTTGGGGGCGATGTGCCGCAGCAGTATCCGGGAGTTGGACGCGCCGAGCGCCCGCGCCGCCTGGACGTAGTCGTTCTGCTTCGCGGTGATGACGGAGCCGCGCGCGATACGGGAGAGCTGGGGCCAGCCGAGCAGCACCATGAAGCCGATGACCGGCCAGACGGTGGAGCTGGTGACGACGGACAGCAGTACCAGCCCACCGAGGACGACCGGGATGCCGAAGAAGATGTCGGTGACGCGGGACAGGATCGCGTCCGACGCGCCGCCGAAGAAGCCGGCGAGACCGCCGAAGACGGAACCGATCAGCGCGACACCGAGGGTGGCGCAGACGCCGACCGTGACCGAGGCGCGGGCGCCGTAGACCGTGCGCGTGTACACGTCGCAGCCCTGCCCGTTGAAGCCGAAGGGGTGGCCAGGCTGGGAACCCTCCTGGGCCTTGGCGAGATCGCACTGGAGCGGGTTCTGGGTGGCGATCAGCGAGGGCCAGATGGAGATGACGACGAGGAAGAGGATGACCAGCCCGGAGACGATGAAGATCGGGTTGCGCCGCAGGTCGCGCCAGGCGTCGGACCACAGACTGCGGGGCCTCTCGGCGGGCCCGGTGCCCGCCGGGCCGCCGGGGGCGGCCGATGCACCCAGCTCCAGCGTCGTTCCCTCGCTGGTCGCGAGGTCCATCGCGCCACCCGCTCCGGTCGGAGCGACGGCTTCGCCCGGATCGTATCGCTCAGGCATACCGGATCCTCGGGTCGAGAACGGCGTACAGAAGGTCGACCAGCAGATTCGCCACCAGGAAGACGATGACGAGCACCGTCACAAAGCCGACGACCGTCTGGGTGTTCTGGCGAAGAATGCCCTGGTAGAGCTGGTAGCCGACGCCGTGGATGTTGAAGATGCGCTCGGTGACGATCGCGCCGCCCATCAGGGCGCCGATGTCGGTGCCGATGAAGGTGACCACCGGGATCAGGGAATTGCGCAGCAGATGACGTCTGATCACACGCCCTCTGGGGAGCCCTTTCGCCTTCGCGGTCCGGACGTAGTCGGAGCGGGCGTTCTCTGCGATCGAGGTCCGGGTGAGCCGCGTGACGTACGCGAGAGAGACAGAGGCGAGCACGAGTCCGGGAATGAGCAGCTCGTTGACGGGCGCCTCCGGTGAGACGGCGGGCTTGATGACGCCCCACTCGACGCCCAGCAGCAGCTGGAGGATGAGACCGGTGACGAAGGTCGGGACCGAGATGACGACCAGCGTGAGCAGCAGCACGCTGGTGTCGACGGGACGGCCGCGCCGCAGGCCCGTCATCACACCGAGCGTGATGCCGATGACGATCTCGAAGACGATCGCGACCAGCGTGAGCCGGATGGTGACCGGGAAGGCTTCGCCCATCAGCTCGGTGACCTTCTGCCCGTTGAAGGCTGTGCCGAAGTCGCCGGTGAAGACATTGCCCATGTACGTCAGGTATTGCTGCCACACCGGCTTGTCGAGGCCGAACTCCCTGCGCAGCTGGGCGGCCGTCGCCGGGTCGCACTGCCGGTCGCCGCAGAGGCCCGCGATGGGGTCGCCCATCACGTTCACCATGAGGAAGATCAGCAGCGTTGCGCCGAAGAAGACGGGGATCATCTGCAGCAGACGCCGGATCACATAACGTCCCATGAGCGGCTCCGGGGGTCGTGGGAAGGGGGACGGCCCGGCGCGTGGAGGACGCCGGGCCGGATGCCTTCCGCCGTCAGTTGACCTTGATCTCTTCGTAGACCGGGACGCTGAAGGGGTTCAGCGAGACATTGGAGATCCGCTCCGAGTAGCCGGCGCTGCCGTTCTGGTACCAGAGCGGGATGGCGGCCATCTGGTCGCGTACGACCTCTTCCGCCTTCTTGAAGGTCTCGACGGCCTTCGCCGTGTCGGTCTCGGCGTTGGCCTCGTCGACGAGCTTGTCGAACTCCGCGTTGGTCCACAGGCCGTCGTTGGACGAGGCGTTGGTGTAGTAGAGCGGCTGCAGGAAGTTCTGGATGAGCGGGTAGTCCATCTGCCAGCCGGCCCGGAAGGGACCGGGCATCTTGTGCTGCCCGATCTGGTTGCGGAAGTCGGCGAAGGTGCCGACCGGGTTGCCGACGCACGCGGTGTCGTTGCCCAGCGCGTTGTTGATGCTGTTGCAGACGGCGTCGACCCACTCCTTGTGCGAGCCGCTGTCCGCGTTGTACGACAGCTGCAGCCGGCCGCCGGGGATGCCGCCGCCCTCTGTGATCAGCTTCTTCGCCTCGGCGGCGTTGTACTCGCAGGCGTCACCGCACAGGGTGTCGTCGAAGCCGCCGTCCGCGCCGAGCACGGGCGAGGTCCAGTCCTTCGCGGGCGTACGCGTCTTGTGGAAGATCGTGTCGGTGATCTGCTGCCGGTTGATCGCCATGGACAGGCCGGTGCGTACCTTCGCGGCGTCCGGGGTGTTCCATGCCTTGTCGTAGAAGGGGAAGGCGATGGTCTGGAGGATGCCGGCCGGGGTGTTGATGTACCGGTCGCCGAGGTCCGCCTGCACGTTCTTCAGCTGAGAGGCCGGCACATCGTCGACGAGGTCGAGGTTGCCCGCGGTCAGGTCGGTATAGGCGGTGTTGTTGTCCGTGTACACATTCAGGTCGACGCCGCCGTTCTGCGCCTTGTCGCTGCCCGGGTAGTCGTCCCACTTGCGCATCGAGATCTTCGAGCCCTTGGCGTACGACTCGACGGCGTACGGGCCGTTGCCGACGGGCTTGGACAGCCAGGCGGCGTGGTCGTCGAAGAACGCGCTCGGAAGGGGGGCGAAGGCGGCGTAGCCGAGGGTGTCGGGCCAGGTGGAGAACTTCTGGGAGAGCTTGACCGTGAAGGTCTTGTCGTCGACGACCTTGAGCCCGGAGAGGGTTTCTGCGGTTGGCCGGCCCTGCGCCGGGTGGACCTGCTCGTAGCCCTCGATGTAGCCGAAGAAGTACGCGTTCTTCTGGTTGTTCTTGAGGTTGGCGCCGTAGTTCCAGGCGTCCACGAAGGACTTGGCGGTGACCTTCTCGCCGTTGCTGAAAGTCCAGCCGTCCTTGACGGTGACCGTGAAGTTCGTGGAGTCCGTCGTGTCGATCTTCTCGGCGAGCATGTCCTGGGCCTCGCCGGTCTTGGGGTCGTACCGCTTGAGACCACGGAAGAGCATGTCGAGGACCTTGCCGCCCTGCACCTCGTTGGTGTTCGCCGGCTCGAGCGGATTCTGCGGGTCGCCCCACGAGGAGCTCACGATCCCGTCGGCACCACTGCCACCGCTGCCGCTGCCGCCGCCGCAGGCCGTGGCCACGAGGCCGACAGCCACGGCGCCTGCGGCCCATCTGGCGTGCGTGGCTCCACGCATGAGGTCGCCTCCAGTGTCCCGAGTCTCACTTAGGCCCAAATATCACCTCATACGTCATGGCGCGCATATTCTCATCGCCCGTCCGGACGAGCGGCCGCAGTCGCGTACGACGACGGGGGGGGGGGGGGGGGGGGGGGGGGGGGGGGGGGGGCCCGCCCCGCCCCCCCCCCCCGGGGGCCGGGGGGGGGGGCGGGGGGGGGGGCCGGGGGGGGGGGCGGGCCCCCCGCCCCCCCCCCCGCGCGGGGGGGCG